>NZ_JRKN01000002.1 GCF_000763905.1 Paracoccus halophilus | reverse complement strand
GCACCAATTTGTCACCCAATATGTGCACCAATACAAGCCAATTCCCACCATGCCAGCAGGATGCCGGAAGTGAATAACAGCAAAATAAATGCGTTATGCTCGAAAATCGCGGGAAAATTGGCGGAGAGGGTGGGATTCGAACCCACGGAACCCGTGAAGGCTCAACGGTTTTCGAGACCGCCCCGTTCGACCACTCCGGCACCTCTCCGCGCTTTCGGGTGGTGGCGGGGATTTAGACGGGGCGGGGTTGAAGCGCAAGGGGCTTCGCGCGAAAAAACCGTTAAACCTTCATCCGTTCCTTTGACGCAGGTGCGAAGATGCCGCAAAACTCATATCCCTGCCGCTCTTCTGCGGCGCCCCAAGGGGGGCGGTCATGCTGCTGATCGGCGTTCTGGCCCATCCGACCCTGCGCGATCGTCTTGCGCCCGGTGCACGCCCGGCCGAGCCGTTGACGGGCTGGCATCTGGTGGACGCGCCGGGCAGGCCGCTTGCCGGTGTCGATGCCGATCACTGGCCGGTGATACAGCCGGGCGATGGCAAGATTGCGGCATGGGACACGGGCTGGACGCCCGCCTTGCGCCGCTATGCCGAGATATTCGGCCTGCGCCCTCTGGCTCTTGCCGGGCAGGAGGTGCTGGGCGCGCGGCTTGCGGACGGGGCAGGGGCGATAGCCAGCGCCAAGGCAACGGGCGCCGGCGTCTGGTGTCCCGAACTTGCCCTTGCCATGGCGGAATGGGTCCTGAACCTGCCCGAGGACCGGCCGGCCAGCGATATCCGCGAGCGCTTGCCGATGATCGCCACCTGGGTTTCGGCCCGGCGCCGCGCGCAGCGCGATACCGCGCATCTGCCGCAGATCGGCCCCGAGGGGCAGGAGCGCCTGCAGATCATGTCGTGCCACGAGCCTTATGCGAAATTCTTCTCGGTCGAGGAACTGGTGCTGCGCCAGCGCCGCCATCGGGGCGACTGGTCGCCCAGGATGTTGCGCGCGGTCTTTGTCTCGGGGGATGCGACGGTGGTGCTGCCCTATGACCCGGTTCGCGACCGCGTGCTGCTGATCGACCAGCTTCGCGCGGCGCCGGTGGCGCGGGGCGATTGCCAGCCCTGGTTTCACGAAACCGTGGCCGGCCGCGTCGATCCCGGAGAAACCCCCGAAGAGGCGGGCCTGCGCGAGGCCATGGAGGAGGCGGGCCTGCATATCCGCCGCCTGATCCCCGGCCCGCACAACTATCCCAGCCCCGGCATCCTGGCCGAGTTCCTCTATCTTTACGTCGGCCTTGCCGATCTGCCGGATGCGGCGGCGGGGTTCGGCGGTCTGGACAGCGAAGAGGAGGACATCCGGTCCTTTATCCTGCCGCGCGCCGAGCTGACCCGCATGGCGATGACCGGCGAGATCAGGAACGGCCCGCTTCTGTCGCTGGCGCTGTGGCTGGAGCTCAGCCACCTAAAAATTCGCGGGGAACCATGCGCCGAAACAAGCGGTTGATCACCTGAACGCGAAGCCGCCGGCGCGATGCCGGGGTTGCCGCCAGCGTGCGGGGGCGTGTAGATCAGGATGAACATCCCCGAAAGGCCCCGCCATGCGCATCTGTCCCGACCTTGCCTCTGCCATCGGAAACACCCCTCTGATCCGGCTCAACCGCGCTTCCGAGGAAACCGGCTGCGAGATTCTGGGCAAGGCCGAGTTCATGAATCCCGGCCAGTCGGTCAAGGATCGCGCGGCGCTTTACATCATCCGCGATGCGGTGGCGCGGGGCGATCTGAAACCCGGCGGCACCATCGTCGAGGGGACGGCCGGCAATACCGGCATCGGGCTGGCGCTGGTCGGCGCCTCGATGGGATTCAGGTCGGTGATCGTGATCCCCGAGACGCAGAGCCAGGAAAAAAAGGACATGCTGCGCCTTGCCGGGGCCGAACTGGTCGAGGTGCCCGCCGCGCCCTACAGGAATCCCAACAATTACGTGCGCTATTCCGGTCGTCTGGCCGAGCAGCTGGCCAGGACCGAACCCAATGGGGCGATCTGGGCCAACCAGTTCGACAATGTCGCCAACCGTCAGGCGCATGTCGAAACCACCGGGCCGGAAATCTGGGAACAGACCGGCGGCAAGGTGGACGGGTTCGCCTGCGCAGTGGGCTCGGGCGGGACGCTGGCCGGGGTCGCCGAGGCGCTGCAGCCCCGCGGGGTCAAGATCGCGCTGGCCGATCCCGAGGGCGCGGCGCTGCACAGTTTCTATACCACCGGCGAATTCGACAGCCCCGGCTCCTCGATCACCGAGGGGATCGGGCAGGGGCGCATCACCGCCAATCTGGAAGGGTTCACCCCCGACATGTCCTGGCGCATCCCGGACGCCGAGGCGCTGCCGGTGATCTTCGATCTGCTCGAGCACGAGGGGCTTTGCCTTGGCGGCTCGTCCGGGATCAATATCGCCGGCGCCGTCCGCATGGCGCGCGAGATGGGCCCCGGCCATACCATCGTCACCGTGTTGTGCGATTACGGGACGCGCTACCAGACCAAGCTGTTCAACCCCGACTTCCTGCGGGCCAAGGGGCTGCCGGTGCCGCAATGGATGACGCGTGCCGCCGCCGATCTGCCCGAGGTATTTGAGGACTGACCTCTCGCATGTTTTCCTATCGCTTCCTCGCGCTGATCCTGTCGCTGTTTCTCGCGCTGTCGACTGCCACATTCGCGCAGACCCCGCCCGCGCCCGATTACGAGGCCTGGGATCGCCTGGCCGACCGGTTCGAGCAGACCCTTGCATCCGGCAGCGCCGACTCCACCCAGCTGGACACGATCCGGACGGTGGTCACCGAATGGCGCGACCGCTTCAGGTCGCAAGAGGGGGTGAATTCGGCCCGCATCTCGACGCTCAGGGACCAGATCGCGGCCCTTGGTCCGGTGCCGGGGGAGGGCGAGACCGAAGCCGAGGATGTCGCCGCCCGCCGTCAGGAACTGAACAAGCAGCTTGCCGAACTGCAGGCGCCGGGGCTCAAGGCGGTCGAGGCGCAGGGCCGCGCCAATGGCATCATCGAGCAGGTCGACCAGTTGCTGCGCGCGCAGCAGGCCGATGCGCTGATGCGCAAGACGCCTTCGCCGGTCAATCCCGCGCGTTGGGCGCCGGCGGTTGCCGAGGCGGGCAATGTCGCGGCCAATGTCTATGACGAAGTCAGGACCCGCTGGGAGGCCAATGGCGGCCTGACCGGGCTGCGCGACAATGTGCCCTTTATCGCCGGCTTCCTGCTGCTGGCGCTGTGGCTGCTGACGCGGGGCCGCAGACTGGTCGATACGCTGCCCGGGGTGCTGTCCGGGCGCGCCAGCGAGAATTCGCGCGCGGCGCTGATCTTTGGCGTGTCGCTGGGCCAGATCGCGATTCCGATGATCGGCGTGATCCTGGCCGCGAGCGCGCTTTATGCCACCGATCTGTTCGCCAGCTGGGGCCGGCCGATCCTGTTATCGGTGCCCCTTGCGGCGCTCAGCCTGTTCGGCGGTATCTGGCTGGGCCGCAGGATGTTCCCGGATGCCGGTTTCGTCGGCATCCCGCCCCTGCCGCTCACCGAAAAGCAGCGCGGTCAGGCGCGTTTCCGCACCAGAATGCTGGCCACGGCGCTGGCGCTGCACCAGCTTTTCACCGGCTCGGTCCTGCCGCTCGGCGGGTTCAACAGCGGCAGCGAGCGCATGGCCGGAGCCATCCCCGAACCCCTCAGCGACGCCTCGGCCGGGGTCTGGCATTTCCTGCTGATCCTGCTGGGCGCGTTCTATCTGATGTCCCTGTGCAATATCCTGCGCCGGCTCAAGCGCTCGGAAGGTCAGGAAGGGCAGGAAACACAGTATTACCGCATCCGCATCATGGTGCTGCTGGCGATGGTCGGACGGCCGGTCGCGCTGCTCGCGCCGGTCGCGGCGGCCTTCGGATATGTGACGGCGGCCAATGCGATCCTCTGGGCATCGGTGCTGACGCTGGCGCTGGTCGGCTTCCTGGTCATCCTGCAGGATTTCATCGCCGATCTCTACATGCTGGCGGTCCGCGACGGGTCGGCGCGCGAATCCCTGATCCCGGTGCTGATCGGCTTTCTGGTGATCCTGCCCTCGATCCCGCTGTTCGCGCTGATCTGGGGCGCGCGCCTCATGGACCTGTCCGAGGCCTGGATCCGGGCGCAGGAGGGGTTTTCCTTCGGCGGCGTGCGGTTGTCGCCGATGGGTATCCTGACATTCCTGGTGGTCTTCGGCATCGGCTACGGGCTGACGCATTTCGTGCAGGGCGCCTTTCGCAGCTCGATCCTGCCCAAGACGCAGATGGACAAGGGCGGGCAGAACGCGGTGGTGTCGATCATCGGCTATGTCGGGATCGGCCTCGCCGCGATGCTGGCGATCAACTCGGCCGGGATCGACCTGACCTCGCTGGCCTTCGTCGCCGGTGCGCTGTCGGTGGGCATCGGCTTCGGCATGCAGCAGGTGGTGTCGAATTTCGTCTCGGGCATCATCCTGCTGATCGAGCGGCCGGTGGCGGTGGGCGACTGGATCGATGTCGGCGGCAAGCAGGGCATCGTCAAGAAGATGGCGGTGCGCGCCACCCAGATCCAGACCTTTGACCGCAACGAGATCATCGTCCCGAACTCGGATCTGATCACCCAGCCGGTGACCAACTGGACGCGCGGCAACCTGACCGGGCGGATCATCGTGCCGGTGGGCGTGGCCTATGGCAGCGATACCCGCAAGGTGGCGAAGATCCTGATGGAGATCGCCGAGAACCAGCCCACGGTTCTGATCAACCCCGCGCCGTTCATCCTGTTTCGCGGCTTCGGCGCCGACAGCATGGATTTCGAGATCCGCGCCATGCTTTCGGACATCAATGGCGGGCTGGGCGTGACATCCGAGATCAACCACCAGATCGCCGAGCGTTTTGCCGCCGAAGGCATCGAGATCCCCTTTGCTCAGCGCGACCTCTGGCTGCGCAATCCCGAGGCGCTGGCCCTGGCCAGGGATGCGGGCGATGCCGCCGGCACAGCCGGGGACACGGCCGCCGCGACGCAGGGCGACGATCCGCCGCCCGGACTGCCGCGTGCCTCGATCCGAAACGAGGCGCCCGAAGGCGGCTATCGCGGCGATGACGAGGACGATGGCGACAGTGACGGCGATGGGGACGGCGACCGCTGACGCCGCCTGCCGCCGGAACGGCCCGCCGGGGATTGCGCGGCGGGCGGCGGTGGCGATGCGTCAGGCCGCGTCGCGAAAGCCCTGATCGTCGTCGTTCTCGCCCTCGTCGGGCAGGCCCTCATGGGACAGCATGATGGCGATCGGGCGCAGCCAGGGGATATGGGCGCAGACGATCATGGCCCCGACCATGATCGGCACCGCCAGGAACATCCCGGCAATGCCCCAGATCGCGCCCCAGAAGGCCAGCGACAGCACGATCCCAAAGGAGGACAGCCGCAATGTCTGACCCAGCAGAAGCGGGTCCAGAATATTGCCGATCAGGAATTGCACCATCGTGCAGGCGCCGCCGATCAGCAGTGTCGTCGTCGGGTCGCCGGTCTGGGCCAGCACCAGGATCACCGCGATCACCGTGGCAATGATCGAGCCGATCGTGGGAATGAAGTTCAGAATGAAGGTCAGCATGGCGATCGCGCCCGCCAGTTCCAGCCCCGCGACCCGGAAAACCGACCAGATCAGCAGCGCCGTGACCAGGCTGATCACCGACTTGACCAACAGGTAACGGTTCACCCGCCGGGTGATCGAGCCGATGATCGCCAGCACATGGCGCGCGCGGGCCTCGTCGCCGGCCAGCCGTTCGACCTTGATCGGAAACCAGGCGCGCTCGGCGAACATGAAGGCGGTGAAGGTCACGGTGAGCACGGCGCCCGAAATTAGGTTCGAGGCCTGCCCGGCGGCCGAACGCATCCAGCCGACAAGATTGATATTGCTTAGAAAGGTCGCCAGCGTTTCCTGCGCGCCGGGGCTGAAATCGGCGGCCAGCCGGCGCAGCACCTCCTGCGCGCGGTCGGAATAGAGGATCGCGGTCGAGACGATCTCGTTGATCTGCGCCACCACCGCCGTTGCCGCCCATAGCAGCCCCACGGCGATGGCGAACAAGGCAAGCGTCGTCGCCAGCCAGTTCGGCACCTTGAGCCGGGCAAAGGCCGAGATCGCGTCGCTGGTCAGCGCGAACACGATGACCGCGATGGCCAGACAGATCAGGATGAAGCGTGCCTGAACCAGCATGAACAGGATCAGGGCAAAGGCCACGACCCCCAGAAAGCCGGTCTGTAGCCGTTCGCGCAGCTGCGAGTCACCCGATTGCAAGGCTGCTCCTCATGCCTTTCCGCGCGGTTTGGGCCGGGCGCGTGACGCGCCCCGCCGTGTCAGGCCCGGAAATCAGGCCTCCTCGGCCTCATCTTCGCCATTCTCGGCAATCCGCGCAACCGAAACCACGACCTCGCCGGCCGAGGTATTGAACACCCGCACCCCGCCGGCGCTGCGCGAGCGGAAGCTGATGCCATCGATCGGCACCCGGATCGACTGCCCGGTCGAGGTGGCCAGCATGATCTGGTCGTCGCGTTCCACCGGGAAGCTGGCGACCAGCGGCCCGCCGCGCATGGCCCGGTCCATGGCCATGACGCCCTGGCCGCCGCGTCCGCGCACCGGGTAGTCATGGCTGGAGCTGATCTTGCCGGCGCCCCTGGCGGTGATGGTCAGGATCAGATCCTCGGCCGCAGACATCTCGGCATAGCGTTCCTGGGTGATCGCGGCCTCGGCGACGTTCTCGTCATCCTCATCGGGTTCGGCGCCATCGTCCAGCGCGCCCTCGACCGCGCGGCGCATCTTCAGATAGGCGGCGCGCTCGGCCGGGTCCGCCTCGAAATGGCGGATCACGGACATCGACACGACCCGGTCGCCGTTCGACAGCCGGATGCCGCGCACGCCGGTCGAATCGCGGCCCTTGAAGACCCGCACGGCGGTGGTCGGAAAGCGGATCGCGCGGCCGGAATCGGTGACCAGCATCACGTCGTCATCTTCGGTCGCCATGCGGGCGCCGATCAGTTCGACCCCTTCGGGCAGTTTCATCGCGATCTTGCCGTTGCGCATGACATTGGCGAAATCCGACAGCGCATTGCGCCGCACATCGCCCTGCGAGGTGGCAAAGATCACCTGATAATCGTCCCATTCCTCTTGCGGGGCATCGACCGGCATCAGCGCGGCGATGGAAACGCCCTGCTGGATCGGCAGGATATTGACGATCGCCTTGCCCTTGGAGGTGCGCCCGCCCAGCGGCAGGCGCCAGGTCTTGAGCCGGTAGACCATGCCATCGGTGGTGAAGAACAGAAGCTCGGTATGGGTATTGGCGACGAAGAGCGTGGTCACCACGTCGTCTTCCTTGGTGGCCATCCCCGACAGGCCCTTGCCGCCGCGGCGCTGCGAGCGGAACTCGGCCAGCGCGGTACGCTTGATATAGCCGCCCGAGGTGATGGTGACGACCATGTCCTCGCGCTCGATCAGGTCCTCGTCGTCCATGTCACCGGCCCAGTCGGTGATCTCGGTCCGGCGGGGCACGGCGAACAGTTCGCGCGACTCGCGCAGCTCGTCCGAGATGATCGCCATGATCCGTTCGCGCGAGGCAAGGATCGCCAGATAGTCGCGGATCGAATCGGCCAGCGATTTCAGCTCGTCGGTGACTTCCCTGACGCCGATCTGGGTCAGGCGCTGCAGGCGCAGGTCCAGAATCGCGCGGGCCTGGGTCTCCGACAGGTTATAGGTGCCGTCCTCGTTCACCGGATGCAGCGGATCGTCGATCAGGCGCAGATATTCGACGATGTCATGGGCCGGCCAGCGCCGCGTCATCAGCCGCTCGCGCGCCTCGGCGGCATCGGCCGAGGAGCGGATGGTGGCCACCACCTCATCGACATTGCTGACCGCGACGGCCAGACCGCAGAGCACATGCGCGCGTTCGCGCGCCTTGAGCAATTCATAGGCGGTGCGCCGCGCCACGACTTCCTCGCGGAAGGTGATGAAATGGGTCAGGAAGTCGCGCAGCGTCAGCTGTTCGGGCTTGCCGCCGTTCAGCGCCAGCATATTGGCGCCGAAACTGGTCTGCATCTGGGTAAAGCGAAACAGCTGGTTCAGCACCACCTCGGCGGTGGCGTCGCGTTTCAGCTCGACCACCACGCGCACGCCGTGGCGGTCGGATTCGTCCTGCACATGGGCGATGCCCTCGATGCGCTTTTCCTTGGCAAGCTCGGCGATCTTCTCGATCAGGCTGGCCTTGTTCACCTGATAGGGGATCTCGTCCAGAACGATCATCTGGCGGCCGTTGCGCCCTTCCTCGATCCGGGTCTTGGCGCGCACGACGATCGAGCCACGCCCCTCGAGATAGGCCTTGCGGGCGCCGGAACGCCCCAGAATGATGCCGCCGGTGGGGAAATCGGGTCCGGGTACGATCTCCATCAGCCGCTCGGTCGGCAGGTCGGGGTTCTCGATCAGGGCCAGTGTGGCATCGACCACCTCGCCCAGGTTATGGGGCGGGATATTGGTCGCCATGCCGACGGCGATGCCGCCCGCGCCATTGACCAGCATGTTCGGGAACCGCGCCGGCAGCACGGTCGGCTCGCGGTCCTTGCCGTCGTAATTGTCCTGGAAATCGACGGTATCCTTTTCGATATCCATCAACAGGTAATTCGCGGCCTTGGCCATGCGCACCTCGGTATAGCGCATGGCGGCGGCGCTGTCGCCGTCCATGGAACCGAAGTTGCCCTGACCGTCCAGCAGCGGCAGCGACATGGAAAAATCCTGCGCCATGCGCACCAGGGCGTCATAGATCGCGGCATCGCCATGGGGGTGGTATTTCCCCATCACATCGCCCACCGGGCGCGCCGATTTGCGATAGGGCTTGTCGAAGGTGTTGCCGGTCTCGTGCATGGCGAACAGGATGCGCCGGTGCACCGGCTTCAGCCCGTCGCGCAGATCCGGGATCGCGCGGCTGACGATCACCGACATGGCGTAATCGAGATAGGAGGAACGCATCTCGTGCGAGATGTCGATCACCGGCCCGTCATGGGCCATGACGGTGCGCTCCGGCCCGCCGTTTTCGGTGCCGTCTTCCGGGGTCTCGTCGCCGTCGTTTCCGGGTGTGTCAGCCAATGGGTCGCCTCAACATTTTGTTGATCAGCGGTCTATCCCATACCAGCCGAAGGTGCAATCTCGATGGGGTGCGGCGGCGCCGGAAATCGCGGGAAAACAGGGTCTCAGACGGTGCCGGCGGCCGCTTTGCGGCCCCGGACCGAGGCCAGCCACAGCGCCGAGAGCCCGGCCGAGAAGATCGCGTTCCAGCCGGCCATGGAAATGCCGAAAAGGCTCCAGGCCACTTCGTCGCAGCGGACCACGGGCGCGCTCTCCAACGCCGCCATCAGGTCCTGCGGCGACATCCGCGCCAGCCCCGAGACGCCGCCCGAGCAATGCTGCGGCCCGGCCCAGAGTTTCAGCTCGACCCCCGAATGATAGATCGCCAGCGCCATCGCGACCAGCGCGGCAGCCAGGCCCAGGAGCGCCAGCCCGCGCCGCCAGCCGATGAACCAGATCAGCAGCCCGGTCGCCGCCGCCACCAGATGCGGCCAGCGCTGCAGGATGCACAATTCGCACGGCGCATAGCCCGCCGCCTGAAAGCCAAGCGCACCGGCGAGCAGCGCCGCCGAGCCGATCGCGGCGAAGATCGCAAGCTGAAAGGGACGTTCGGAATCGCTCATGTCACAGATACCTCAGCAGGACAAAGCCGCCGACCAGACCGACGATGAAGATGGTGAACATCAGGCCCAGCCGGCGCTCGATGAAATCGCGGATCGGCGGGCCATAGCGCCACAGGAGCCAGGCGACGACGAAAAAGCGCAGCGCCCGGGCGAGGATCGACACGCCGATGAAAACCGGCAGCGACAGGTTCACCGCGCCGGAAAATATGGTGATGACCTTGTAGGGAAACGGGGTGACGCCCGCGATCAGCACCGCCCATCCGCCCCATGTGTCGAACCGGCCGGACAGCGTGGCATAGGCATCCTCCTTGCCGTAAAAGGCCAGGATCGGCTGGCCCCAGCTCTCCATCAGCGCGGCGCCGATCCAGTAGCCGAACATCCCGCCCAGCACCGAGCCGACGGTCGCGAGCGCCGCGATCCGCCACCAGCGCGCGCGCGCCGCCAGCACCATCGGGATCAGCAGCACATCGGGCGGTATCGGAAAGAACGAGCTTTCGACAAAGGCGACCGCGAACAGCGCCGCCATCGCATATGGGCGCGCCGCCAGGCCCATCGTCCAGTCATATAGCCTGCGCAGCATCCTGGTCCCCGTTGGTCTCGGGTCAGGGCATGACGGCTGCGGCCGGAACCGTCAAGGCGCGAAAATGTTGTAGCCTCGGCGGTTTTCGATAAATCTTCGTTGAGCAGGAGTTTACGGCCGCGTGAGCGTGGCGAGGGGGTGGCGATGGAATGGCGGGGCAGACGCGGCAGCAGAAACGTCCAGGACCGGCGCGGCCGAGGCGGGCGCGGCCGGGCCGCCGGCGGCATGGGCATATTCGGGCTGATCGCCGTTCTGGCCGTCGGCTATTTCTTCGGGATCGACATTTCGCCGTTGATGAACGCGACGGATCAGGGCGGCGGGCAGGGCGAAACCCGCGAACTGACCGCGCAAGAGCAGGAGATCGGCCAGTTCGTCAGCGTCGTTCTGGCCGATACCGAGGATGTCTGGGCGCGCGTCCTGCCGCAGCAGGCCGGCACGCAATATCGCGAGCCGCGGCTGGTGATGTTCTCGGGCATCGATTCCTCGGCCTGCGGCACGGCGCAATCGGCGATGGGGCCGTTCTATTGCCCCGGCGATCAGACCATCTATCTGGACACCGCGTTTTTCGCCACGATGAGCCGGCGCATGGGCGCGGGCGGGGATTTCGCCTATGCCTATGTCATCGCGCATGAGATCGGCCACCATGTCCAGAACGTGCTGGGCATTCTGGGGCAGACCATGCGGGCGCGGCAGCAATCCAGCGAGGGCGCGGCCAACCGCATCTCGGTCCTGACCGAGCTGCAGGCCGATTGCCTGGCCGGGATCTGGGCGCGTCAGGCGCATGAGCAGTTCGGGACCATCGAACCCGGCGATGTCGAAGAGGCGATGACCGCCGCCGCCGCGGTGGGCGACGACACGCTGATGCAGAATGCCGGCCGCGCGGTCGTGCCGGATGCCTTTACCCATGGCTCGTCCGAGCAGCGCATGGCGTGGTTCCGGCGCGGTTTCGAGTCGGGTCAGATGGCGCAATGCGACAGTTTCGCGGCCGATCGCCGGTGATATCCGCCCGGGGTCCGGGGTCGCGATACAGGGCGGACGAGGTTCTTCGCGCCGGCCATTGCCGGGGCGGGCAGGGCGCGAATGCGCCAGACTTGCCCCGAGCCGCTCAGGCTCTGCGATTCAGTATCGCCAGCCGTTCGTCCAGGTCGCGGCGCAGCGCCTGCCGTTCCCCGGGGGACAGAAAGGCGCCCAGTTCGACCTCGCGCCGGCCATCGGTCAGCACCAGGTATTCCTCGACGGGGCCGCGGCCATGCAGGCTGGCGCGCACCCAATAGGGGCTGGTCTGCCAGACGCGATCCTCGCGGCCCGGATCGCTGCGGGTCAGTGTCAGCGCCTGCTGCGTCAGGATCAGGGTCTCATGCGTGGTGCCGCTGCGATAGCTGCGCGCGATCGCGTGCCACAATGCCCAGACCGCCGCCGCGGCAAAGGGCAGAAGCCCCCACAGGGCCGAGGAGCCGACCACCGCCAGCAGCGGCAGCGCCAGCCCCGCCGCAGTCAAGCCGATCACCCAGACAAAACCGCGCCGCGGCAACGAGCGATGCGGCCATGCATCCAGCCGATATGAAACGGCCCCGGATTCCTCCGGGGCCGCGTCAGTCCATCTATATGGCATCGAGTGATTGGGCCCCGGTCAATGCGTGTGGCCGTGATCCCAGTCCTCGCGCTTGGGAAGCTGCTCGAACGTATGCTCGGGCGGGGGCGAGGGCAGGCTCCATTCCAGCGTGTCGGCATGCTCGTTCCAGTAGTTCGGCACGCCCACGCGCTGGCCGGAGCGCAGCGTGTAGATCACGATGCCGATGAAGAACAGGAACGAGGCAAAGGACAGATAGGCACCCAGCGACGAGACATTGTTCCACAGCGCAAACTCGACCGGATAGTCGATATAGCGGCGCGGCATGCCCTGACGGCCCAGGAAGTGCTGCGGGAAGAAGGTCAGGTTCGCGCCGATGAACATCATCCAGAAATGCAGCTTGCCCGCCCATTCCGGATACTGACGGCCCGACATCTTGCCGATCCAGTAATAGATGCCGGCAAAGATCGCGAAGACCGCGCCCAGCGACATCACATAGTGGAAGTGGGCGACGACGTAATAGGTGTCGTGATAGACCCGGTCCAGCGGCGCCTGGCTCAGCACCACGCCGGTCACGCCGCCGACGGTGAACAGGAACAGGAAGCCGAAGGCCCAGAGCATCGGCGTCTTGAACTCGATCGAGCCGCCCCACATGGTCGCGATCCAGGAAAACACCTTGATGCCGGTGGGCACAGCGATGGTCATCGTCGCCAGCATGAAATAGCTCTGCTGGGTCAGCGACATGCCGACCGTGTACATGTGATGCGCCCAGACGACGAAGCCCAGGATGCCGATCGCGGCCATGGCCAGAACCATCGGCAGATAGCCGAAGATCGGCTTGCGGGCGAAGGTCGCGATGACATGGCTGATGATGCCGAAGCCGGGCACGATGATGATATAGACCTCGGGGTGGCCAAAGAACCACAGGATGTGCTGGTACAGCACCGGGTCGCCGCCGCCGGCCGGATCGAAGAAGGCGGTGCCGAAATTGCGGTCCATCAGCAGCATGGTGATGGCGCCGGCCAGAACCGGCAGGCTCAGCAGGATCATCCAGGCGGTGATGAAGACCGACCAGGCGAAGAGCGGCACCTTGAACAGCGTCATGCCCGGCGCGCGCATGTTCAGGAAGGTGGTGATGATATTGATCGCGCCCAGGATCGACGAGGCGCCCGAGACGTGGACGGCAAAGATCGCCAGATCCATCGAATAGCCGGCCTCGGTCGTCGAGAGCGGCGGGTAGAGCACCCAGCCCACGCCCGAGCCCGGCTGGTCGCTGCCGCCCGGCGCCAGGAGCGAGGCAAGGCCAAGCGCGACACCGCAGACATACATCCAGTAGCTGAGGTTGTTCAGCCGCGGAAAGGCCATGTCCGGGGCGCCGATATGCAGCGGCATGAAATAGTTGCCGAAACCGCCGAACAGCGCCGGGATGACGACAAAGAACATCATCAGCACGCCGTGATAGGTGATCATCACGTTCCACAGATGGCCGTTCGGCGTGCAGGGCTGGCTGGCATCGGCGATGAAGCGCGCGCCCTCAAGGCACATGAACTGGACACCGGGATGCTGCAGTTCCATCCGCATGTAGACGGTGAAGCTGACCGAGATCAGGCCGACGATGGCGGCCGTGAATAGGTACAGGATCCCGATATCCTTGTGATTTGTTGACATGAACCAGCGGGTGAAGAACCCGCGGGTGTCATGATGGTCATCGTGGCCATGTACGGCTGCGTCTGCCATGCGTCGACTCCCTAGACATTCGGCTGGCCGACTCTGTGGCCGGCGGACTCAAGTGAAAGTTCTAAAACACAATCCGCCGCGCGGCAATGCGGCGAGTACCAGAAATAGCATGCCGGGACCCGCTTTCGCGGGTGCCGGTCGCTGCAATCCGGCACCCGCGGCGCAGCAATCGCGAAAGCGGGCGGCCCGCTCAGTTCGAGGCTGCTTCGGCGGCCTCCTCGGCGGCGCCCTCCGCCGGAGCGGCGCCGGCATCGGGCGAATGCGCGGCCAGGAAGGCGACGACATCGGCCTGACCCTTTCTCAGCTTGAAGGTCATCTTGGTCTTCAGCTTGCCCTCGCCGGTCTTTTCCTCGACATAGCTGTTCGGATCGGTGATGTAATGTTCCAGATCCTCGGGGGTCCAGATCTCACCGGCTTCGCCCAGCTTGATGAGCGCGTCCGAGAACTTGAAGCCCTCGGCGGCGCCCGCCTTGCGCCCGACCACGCCATAAAGGTTCGGGCCGGTCTTGCCGCCCTTGACGATATCGGTGCCGTCGGGTGCCTGCACCATGTGGCAGGCCTTGCATTTGTTGAATTCCTTTTCGCCCTTGGCCGGGTCACCGGCATCCTGCGCCATCGCCGGCACGGCGACAATCATCGCGGCGAAAGTTGCGATCATGCTGATTTTCATCGCATTTCCTCTGGGTTTTTGCTGATTTCCGGCCGGGACCTCTCCCAGGTCGTGTTGACGTGATTAACATGCGCGCCGTCCGTGCATACACGGAAAACGGCGGCCTGCGCATTATAACACCGGATCGTGAAAGGGAAATTGACCGAAGTCAGGTCGATGCCGCGGCGAAATGACGCTGGAAGGTTCCGCGCAGCGCCAAGTCCAGATCGTCCATCGCGACCGGCAGGCCCAGATCGACCAGGCTTGTGACGCCATGGCCGGAAATGCCGCAGGGCACGATACCGGCATAATGGGACAGGTCGGGTTCCACATTGATCGAGATGCCGTGAAAGCTGACCCATTTGCGCAGCTTGACGCCGATGGCGGCGATCTTGTCCTCGCGCATCGTGCCGTCGGGCAGGGGCGGCTTGTCGGGACGCGCGATCCAGACGCCGACGCGGCCCTCGCGGATCTCGCCCTTCAGGTTGAACTCGGCCAGCGCGTCGATCACCCAGTTCTCCAGCGATTTGACGAATGCGCGCACGTCGCGGCCGCGGCGGTTCAGGTCCAGCATGGTATAGATTACCCGCTGGCCCGGCCCGTGATAGGTATATTGCCCGCCGCGACCGCTCTCATGGACGGGAAAGCGCGCCTGCAGCAGGTCCTGCGCCTTGGCGCTGGTGCCGGCGGTGTAAAGCGGCGGATGCTCGACCAGCCAGATCAGTTCCCCGGCGTCGCCCGAGTGAATCGCGGCGGCGCGGGCCTCCATGAAGGCCACGGCATCGGCGTAACCGGTCAGGCCGGGGGCGGTGATCCATTCGGTCATGCCCGCCATTTGGCGTCAAACCCGCGCCGCCGCAAGGGCCACGATATGAATCCGATGCAAGATCATTGTGCAGATGTTGAATTTCACTAAACCGGGCAAAGTCACTATACACGATGCTGCCTGAAACGACCGGAATCCGTCATGACCCTGCCCCTGTCCCCCGTATTCGACGCCCTGCGTGCCGCCGCGCGCGAACGCATCCTGATCCTTGACGGCGCGATGGGGACGCAGATCCAGCAGCTTGGCTTTGGCGAGCAGGAATTTCAGGGCCATGGCTCGGGCTGTGCCTGCGCGCATCATTCCGACGATCCGCAGCAGGGCAATAACGACCTGCTCAACCTGACCCAGCCCCGGGCGATCGAGGAAATCCATTACCGCTATGCCAAGGCCGGCGCCGATATCGTCGAGACGAACACCTTTTCCTCGACCACCATCGCGCAGGCCGATTACGGCATGCAGGGGGCGGTCCATGACCTGAACTATCAGGGCGCGAAACTGGCCCGTGCCGCGCTGGACCGCGCCACGGCCGAGGATGGCCGCCCGCGTTGGGTCGCCGGCGCGCTCGGGCCGACGAACCGCACCGCCTCGATCAGTCCCGACGTGAATAATCCAGGATACCGCGCTGTTACCTTTGACGATTTGCGCTTGGCCTATGCGCAGCAGATCCGCGCGCTGATCAAAGGCGGCGCCGATCTGATCCTGATCGAGACGATCTTTGACACGCTGAACGCCAAGGCCGCGATCTTTGCCTGCGAAGAGGTATTCGCCGAAAACGGCCTGCGCCTGCCGGTGATGATCTCGGGCACGATCACCGATCTGTCGGGGCGCACGTTGTCGGGCCAGACCCCGACCGCCTTCTGGTATTCGATGCGCCATGCCACGCCGGTCACCATCGGGCTGAACTGCGCCCTTGGGGCCGAGGCGATGCGCCCGCATCTGGCCGAGCTTGCCGGCGTCGCCGATACGCTGATCTGCGCCTATCCCAATGCCGGCCTGCCCAACGAGATGGGCGCCTATGACGAATCGCCCGAGGACATGGCCCGCCAGATCGCCGATTTCGCGCGCGAGGGGCTGGTGAACGTGGTCGGCGGCTGCTGCGGCTCGACCCCCGAACATATCGCCGCCATCGCCGCCGTGGTGGCCGATCTGCCGCCGCGCGACATCCCCGAAATCGAGCCGCGCCTGCGCCTGTCCGGGCTGGAGCCATTCACCAAGACCGACGACATCCCCTTCATGAACGTGGGCGAGCGTACGAACGTCACCGGTTCGGCCCGGTTCCGCAAGCTGATCACCAATGGCGACTACGCCGCCGCGCTGGACGTGGCGCGCGATCAGGTGGAAAACGGCGCCCAGATCATCGACGTGAACATGGACGAGGGCCTGATCGATTCGAAACAGGTGATGATCGAATATCTGAACCTGATCGCGGCCGAGCCCGATATCGCCCGCGTTCCGGTGATGATCGACAGCTCGAAATGGGAGGTGATCGAGGCCGGGCTGAAATGCGTGCAGGGCAAGGCGGTGGTCAACTCGATCTCGCTCAAGGAGGGTGAGGCCGCCTTTCTCGAGCAGGCGCAGCTATGCCGCCGCTATGGCGCGGCCGTCGTCGTCATGGCATTCGACGAAACCGGGCAGGCGGACACGGAAAACCGCAAGGTGGAGATCTGTTCGCGCGCCTATGACATCCTGGTGAACCGCGTCGGCTTCCCGCCCGAGGACATCATCTTCGACCCCAATATCTTCGCCATCGCGACCGGGATCGAGGAGCACGACAATTACGGCGTCGATTTCATCGGCGCGACCCGGCGGATCATGCAGTCGCTGCCGCATGTCCATATCTCGGGCGGGGTGTCGAACCTGTCCTTCAGTTTCCGCGGCAATGAACCGGTGCGTGAGGCGATGCATGCGGTGTTTCTGTACCACGCCATTCAGGCGGGCATGGATATGGGCATCGTCAATGCCGGTCAGCTGGCGGTCTATGACCAGATCGATCCCGGCCTGCGCGAGGCCTGCGAGGATGTCGTTCTGAACCGCAAGCCGAAATCCGGCGGCACCGCGACCGAGAACATGCTGGAGATCGCCGAGCGTTTCCGCGGCGAGGGCGGCGCGAAGGCCCGCGAAAAGGACCTGACCTGGCGCACTTGGGAGGTAAACAAGCGGCTGGAACATGCGCTGGTGAACGGCATCACCGAATATATCGACGAGGATACCGAAGAGGCGCGCCTTGCCGCCGAGCGCCCGCTGCATGTGATCGAGGGGCCCTTGATGGACGGCATGAACGTCGTGGGCGATCTGTTCGGCTCGGGCAAGATGTTCCTGCCGCAGGTGGTGAAATCGGCCCGCGTGATGAAGCAGGCCGTCGCGCATCTTCTGCCCTATATGGAGGCTGAAAAGGCCGAAAAGGGCGGCGGCTCCTCAAGCGCCGGCAAGGTGCTGATGGCCACGGTCAAGGGCGATGTCCACGATATCGGCAAGAACATCGTCGGCGTCGTTCTGGCCTGCAACAATTACGAGATCATCGACCTTGGGGTGATGGTTCCCGCGACCCGGATCCTGGAAACTGCCCGGGCCGAGAATGTCGATATCATCGGCCTCTCCGGTCTGATCACCCCCTCGCTGGACGAGATGGCGCATGTCGCCGCCGAGATGGAGCGCGAGGGTTTCGACATCCCGCTGCTGATCGGCGGCGCGACGACCAGCCGCGTGCATACGGCAGTCAAGATCCATCCGCGCTATGCCAGGGGGCAGGCGGTCTATGTGACCGATGCCAGCCGCGCGGTGGGCGTGGTGGGCAGCCTGCTTTCCGGCCAGAAAACCGCCTATGTGGACAATATCCGCACCGAATATGCCGAGGTCGCGAACAAGCATGCCCGGGCCGAGGCCGCGAAGAAGCGCCTGCCGCTGGCCAGCGCCCGCGACAACCCGGTTCAGATCGACTGGAGCGGTTTTCAGGCGAAAACCCCCGAATTCACCGGCGCGCGGGTGATCGAGGATTTCGATCTGGCCGAGATCGCGCGCTATATCGACTGGACCCCTTTCTTCCAGACATGGGAGTTGAAAGGCGTCTATCCGCGCATCCTCGAAGATGAAAAGCAGGGCGAGGTCGCCCGCCAGCTTTTTGCCGATGCGCAGGCCATGCTGAAACGTATCATCGACGAGAAATGGTTCAGGCCGCGCGCGGTGATCGGCTTCTGGCCGGCGAACCGGGTCGGCGACGATATCCGGCTATACACGGATGAGGGGCGGACCAGGGAACTCGCCACCTTCCACACCTTGCGCCAGCAGGTGACCAAGCGCGACGGCCGGCCCAATGTCGCCATGGCCGATTTCGTGGCACCCGAAGGGATGCGCGACTATCTGGGCGGCTTTGTCGTGACCGCCGGCGGCGAGGAACAGCAGATCGCCGACCGTTTCAAGGCCGCGCATGACGATTTCTCGGCCATTCTGGTGCAGGCGCTGGCCGACCGTTTCGCCGAAGCCCTGGCCGAGATGATGCATGAACGCGTGCGCAAGACCTATTGGGGCTATTCGGACGAAAGCTTCACGCCGCAGGAACTGATCGCCGAACCCTATCCCGGTATTCGCCCGGCGGCGGGCTATCCGGCGCAGCCGGACCACACCGAAAAAGTCACGCTGTTCAATCTGCTGGATGCGACAGCGACGACTGGGGTCGAACTGACCGAGTCGATGGCGATGTGGCCCGGCGCCTCGGTCTCGGGACTCTATATCGGCCACCCCGAGGCCTATTATTTCGGCGTCGCCAAGGTCGAGCACGATCAGGTTCTGGACTATGCCGCCCGCAAGGGCATGGAGGTCGCGCAGGTCGAGCGCTGGCTGTCTCCGATCCTGAACTACACCCCGCAGGGTGCCGTCGCGGCGGAATGATCGGGGCGCCGAAATAGCGGCGCGGCGGGTGAAAATTTCGCTTTTCATTCGCCGCGCGACTGACTAGAAGGCGCTTGCTACGGATGCGGTCGTGGCGGAATTGGTAGACGCGCAGCGTTGAGGTCGCTGTTCCTTAACCGGAGTGGAAGTTCGAGTCTTCTCGACCGCACCAGCACTTTCCCGAGAACTGTGCCAAAAGCGGAAAGCGCGTGTCCGCAAATCCAGTTTGCTGCCGACAACGCGGCTGTGAAGGGCTGGGCCAGCCGCGGGGACTCCCCGATCGCGAGTGCCGAATCGATTGCCGCTGCCGGGCCGCTTTCCGATCTGCTGGACAGATACGGGAAATGACAATTTACCCGTCAGCATGACGCGACGACGCTCTTGATTTACACAACTATCAGGTGATAATCCAATGGCAGAAGTAGAAGTAACCGGTCCTGTGCGGGACCAGACAGGCAACGCGCCCATCGACGCGACAATCGAGTTCCGTTTGCGTCATCGGCCGGCGGATTCCGCATTGGTCGCCGGGGGCGGCGTGACCATCGCCCCGGTCGGCGACGGAAATTTCACGGCCAGATTGTACCGCGAGCCAGGACTGCCGACCGTCTACGATGTGATCATGCATCATCGCCCTTTCACGGGCGCCGAGATCGTCAGCGAGGACATCGGGCCGATCGTTATCGAAGCCGACGGGACCTACCCGATCGCATCCCTGATGCCGCTGAAGATCCCGCCGGGCGCAACCGACACGGCGGAAATCAGGCAGGGCGACAGGCTGGAATTCGGCGGTGTCTGGCTGGACGAGTGGAACCGGCCGATCAATCACGCCGGCATTGCCATCTCGTCCTCGATGCTCGGGCCGGACGGCACGACCCGAGCGCTTGCCGTGACCAAGGGCGCGCCGGAAAGCGGCTCCTTTGCCATCGCCATGGACCTGGCCGCGACAATGACGCTGCCCGTCGGCACGCATCAGATCGACGTGAAATTCTCCGCCCCTGACCGGGTGGTTCGCACCATCACCAGCCAGATTGAAGTCAAGACGAGGACCACCCCGTGAGCGTTTACGACAAGAGCAAGGCCCTGCTGTTCACAGGGGGATTTTACCCGCAGAATGCGAATTTCCCGCCCGCCCAAGCCGCTGCGAACATTGCGCCAGGCGCGCAAAAGGCTGCGCTGGACGCCCGCGATGAGCCGCTGCAGATCCCCGGTGTTTCCGACGTGCTGACAGGCCCTGCCGCGGCACGCAAGCGGCTCGTGGCAAATGCCGACGGCACGGGCTACGTGCTGGCCGATCGGCCGAAAAGCGCCATTCTCGCTTATTCGCAATCGGCCTTTGCGGGCAGTTCGTCCGATACGCCATGGCGGCAGACCCCGCCGGAAAACCTGTTCGTCTGGAACGGCGGGAACTGGACCGGCGACAGGATCCCGCCGGTCGGCGATGCGTGGCTTCCGGCGGCCGATTATCCGCCCATGACCCCCATCGCCTATGCCGCTGAACTGGCGCGCGAATATCCCGAGACGGATTTTTACCTGCTCATCATCGCGAAATCGGGGCAGGGTGTCCGGGCGCTGTCGGGGATGCGCTATCGGTGGAGCAAGGCGACATCCGGCGCTCTGGCAAGCGGCGCGATCCGCATGGGCGCGGGGCAATCCCAGATCGTCTACAGCGAGACGGATCTGCAGGGCTATACGCGGTTTTCCGGCAGGAAGGATCTGGGGGTCAACGCGTTTTACCCGGCGCGGATCGAGACCACGCTGGACGGCGGTTCAAGCTGGATCGAATTCATGGTGACCGGCGCGGCAACCGAGGGCGGCGATTGCCGCACGCAGACGGTATCCGTCACCGCTTCCGCGAACTGGCCGCCGGCCGACAATGCCGATGTGACCCTATTCGAGGCAGGCCCGCAGATGCGGCCCTTCATGCTGTCGGTCATCCCGACCGCGCTTGCCGCCGCCGGATTTACCGGCGCGCTGGCGAAATTCGACCGCCTGCTGATCTGGCCGACCGAGTCCGATCTGAACTGGCCCGAAGCCTATGAGGGGCGGGACTTCGATTTCATCTCGTCCTTCCTGTCGGCCTATATCGACGCGGCCACCACAACGCTGCTGACGCTGCCCTGGCCCTACGGCACATCCGGCGCGGCGCGACGGCAAGCCTGGTGGGAGGCGATCCGGCGCATCGTCGGGCGTGACCCGGCGCATCGCACTTTGGTCTCACTGGAAAACTCCGGCATCGGCAACTGGAACCCTGCCAACGATCATATCCATGTCGCGAATGCGGCCCGTGAGACCATCGGCAATCTGATGCGCCGGTCCGAGGCTGCCGGCGGGTCCGGCTTTCAGGTGGCGGCCTCTGGTGTCTATGTGCCGGAGATCTCCGCCGTGGCCAATGTTGACGGCCTGAAAGCATTCGACGCGCGCTGGACCCGGCAGGGCGAGGTGGTGCGCGTCTCGGGCCGGGTACAGATCAACGCGACGGCCGGATCAAAGTCCACCTTGGTGCGGATCGCGCTTCCGGTGCCGTCCAATATCATCGCGGCCGACTATGTGAGCGGCCTCGGCGTGGCCCGCCAGTTCGCGGATAACGTGGCCTTTGTCGAGGGGGATGTCGCGACCGGTCAGGCGCTGTTGCGATATACCAGTCGCAATAGCGGCAACACGACATTCGCTTACGATTTCTCGTATCGGATCCGCCGGGCGTGATCCGCCCCCAAACCCGATCCCGGCCCGCTTTCGAGCGGGCTTTTTCATGGCAGGATGCCATACCGATGTCGCAGACCATTGGCACGCGCCCATGTGTCCGGACTCATCTCCCGGACAATGCGGTTCTCGGAGCTTGCCGGCATGAGGATTTTGTCGTCATCTGGCCTCGGGGGGGCCTCTGTCATGCAGGCCGGACGTTCCCCCGCCCGTGCGGATTTCCGTTGATGATCGGGCAGGAAAAAACCGGCCCGCGATGGGGCCGGTTCATCTGTTTCGCAAAGGCGGATCAGCCGCCGAAATCGTCCAGCATGATATCCTCGCGGTCCACGCCCAGATCCAGCAGCATGTTGATCACCGACTGGTTCATGATCGGCGGGCCGCACATGTAATATTCGCAATCCTCGGGCGCCGGGTGATCCTTGAGATATTCCTCGTAGAGCACATTGTGGATGAAGCCGGTATAGCCAGTCCATTCGTCCTCGGGCAGGGCGTCGGACAGGGCGACATGCCAGGTGAAATTCGGGTTCTCGGCGGCGAGCTGGTCGAAATCCTCAACAAAGAACATCTCGCGCTTGGACCGCGCGCCATACCAGAAACTGATCTTGCGCTTGGAGTTCAGGCGCTTGAGCTGGTCGAAGATATGGCTGCGCATCGGCGCCATGCCCGCGCCGCCACCGATAAAGACCATTTCCTTGTCGGTGTCGCGGGCGAAGAATTCGCCGAAGGGACCCGAGATGGTGACCTTGTCGCCCGGCTTCAGGTTGAAGATGTATGAGGACATCTTGCCCGGCGGGATGCCGTCCGAACGGGGCGGCGGCGAGGCCACGCGGACATTGAGCATGATGATGCCCTTTTCCTCGGGATAGTTGGCCATGGAATAGGCGCGCTCGATCGGCTCGTTGACCACCGATTCATAGCGCCACAGGTCGAACTTGTCCCAATCCTCGCGATATTCCTCGGCGATGTCGAAATCCTTGTAGCTCAGCCTGTGGGGCGGGGCGGCGATCTGGATATAGCCGCCGGCGCGGAAATTCACGTGCTCGTCCTTGGGCAGTTCCAGCACCAATGCCTTGATGAAGGTCGCGACATTGTCGTTGGACCGCACCGTGCATTCCCATTTCTTGACGCCGAAGACCTCTTCGGGGACCTCGATATCCATATCCTGCTTGACCGCGACCTGGCAGGACAGGCGGTCGCCCTGCGCGGCCTCGCGCTTGGTGATATGGCTTTCCTCGGTGGGCAGGATCGAGCCGCCGCCGGAATGGACGCGCACGCGGCATTGCGCACAGGTGCCGCCGCCGCCGCAGGCCGAGGGCACGAACAGCTTCTGCGCCGCCAATGTCTGCAGGAGCTTGCCGCCCGCCGGGACCGAGATGGTCTTTTCGCCGTTGATGGTGATGTTGACATTGCCGGTCGAGACCAGCCGCGACCGCGCCACGATGATGATCGTGACCAGCGCGACCACGATCAGGGTGAACAGGATGACGCCCAGGGTGAATGTCTGCATGAGGCCCCCTTACAGTTTCACGCCGCTGAAGGACATGAAGGCCATGGCCATCAGTCCGGCGGTGATGAAGGTGATGCCCAGGCCCTGCAACCCGTCGGGAATGTCGGAATATTTCAGCTTTTCGCGCACGCCGGCCATGGCGGTGATCGCCAGCGCCCAGCCAAAGCCCGAGGAGACGCCATAGGTCGCGGCCTCGGCAAAGTCATAGTCCCGCTCGACCATGAACAGCGATCCGCCCAGGATGGCGCAGTTCACCGTGATCAGCGGCAGAAAGATCCCCAACGCATTGTAAAGCGGCGGGAAATACTTATCGAGTACCATCTCGAGGATCTGCACGATGGCCGCGATCACCCCGATATAGGAGATCAGGCCCAGAAAGGTCAAATCGACATCGGAAAAGCCGGCCCAGGACAGCGCGCCCGGCTTCAGCAGGAAGTTCAGCAGCAGGTTGTTGGCCGGCACCGTGATCGCCTGCACGATGGTGACCGAGATGCCCAGCCCGATGGCGGTCGAAATCTTCTTGGACACGGCGATGAAGGTGCACATGCCCAGGAAAAAGCTCAGCGCCATGTTCTCGACGAAGATGGCCTTTACGGCAAGTGAGACAAGCCCTTCCATCAATGCGCCTCGACCGTCTGGATTTCGTATTCGCGTTCCTCGACCTGCTCGGGCTTCCAGCTGCGGAAGGCCCAGATCAGCAGTCCGATCACGAAGAAGGCCGAGGGCGGCAGCAGCAAAAGCCCGTTCGGGACATACCAGCCGCCATTGTTGACCGTGGGCAGGATGGTGATGCCGAACAGGCTGCCCGAGCCGAACAGCTCGCGGATGAAGCCGACCAGCATCAGGATCAGCCCGTAACCGGCGCCATTGCCGACCCCGTCGATAAAGGACTCGATCGGCGGGTTCTTCATGGCAAAGGCCTCGGCTCGGCCCATGACGATGCAATTGGTGATGATCAGCCCGACAAAGACCGACAGCGTCTTGGAGATTTCATAGGCATAGGCTTTCAGCACCTGATCGACCAGGATCACCAGCGACGCGATAATCACCATCTGCACGATGATCCGGATCGAGCCGGGGATATGGTTGCGCAGCATGGAGATGAACATCGACGAGAACGCCGTCACCGCGGTCACGGCGATGGCCATGACCATGGCGACCTTCAGCGACGAGGTGACCGCCAGCGCCGAACAGATGCCCAGCACCTGCAACGTGATCGGGTTGTTGTCGACCAGCGGATCGAGCAGCAGTTCCCTGCGTTTCTGGGCCATCAGATGTCTCCCGCCTTGAGGTTGTTGAGGAAGGGGCCATAGCCCCGCTCGCCCATCCAGAAGCGGACGAGGTTGTCGACCCCGCGCGAGGTCAGCGTGGCGCCCGACAGCGCGTCGACATGGTATTCGGGACCGGCGGGCGGCACGGATTTGGCGACGGTGATCTGCAATTCGCCGCTGTCATCGGCCAGTTTCTTGTCCCGCCACAGTGCCTTCCAGCGCGGGTTGTCCACCTCGGCGCCCAGGCCGGGGGTCTCGGCATGTTCATAGAATTGCAGGCCGAAGATGGTATTGGCGTCCTCCTCGACGGCGATATAGCCGTAAAGCGTGGACCAAAGCCCATAGCCATAGATCGGCAGGATCACCTTGTCCAAACCGCCGGCATCGTCGCGCAGCAGATAGACGGTGACGAATTTCGATTGCCGGCCGATGCCTGCCGGGTCGTCGGTCAGAGGCTGCGACAGTTCCGGGTCGTCCGCCGCGGCGCGGTCGTCGAAACTGGCCGGGTCGAAACGGTCGGTGAACCTGCCGGTGGCCAGTTCCAGCACCTGCGGCTCGAAGGCGGCGAAAGCCTCGCCGATATCGGTGCCCGGCTGGTAAAGGCCGGCGACCTGCAGGATGTTGACCTGCTTGTCGCGCAGCCGGTTCTCGGCCTGTTGCGGGCGCAGGGCCACCGCCGCCGCCGACACGATCATCGAGGCGAATAGGCAGAGCGCAATCGCCACGAACAGCGTCTTGGGCACGGAATCGGTCGGCAATGCCCAGAAGCGACGCAGGAAGCCCGGGTTTTCGGGTGGGGAATCAGCCATGACGCTTGGCCCTCCGACGGATATTGGCTTGGACGACGAACCAGTCGATCAGCGGTGCGAAGACATTGCCGAACAGGATCGCCAGCATCATGCCCTCGGGGAAGGCGGGGTTCACCACGCGGATCATCACCACCATGAAACCGATCAGCGCGCCATAGATATAGCGGCCCAGATTGGTATGGCTGGCCGAGACGGGTTCGGTGACCATGAAGGCCAGGCCAAAGGCATAGCCGCCCACGACCAGATGCCAGTACCAGGGCATGGCGAACATCGGATTGCTGTCCGAGCCGATCGCGTTGAACAACAGCGAAAACCCGATCATGCCGCCCAGACAGCCGACGATCAGCCGCCAGTTGGCGATTTTCGTCACCAGCAGGAAGCCCAGCCCGATCAGAGCGGCCAGGGTCGAGGTTTCCCCCAGGGACCCCTGAACCGTCCCGAGAAAGGCGTCCATCCAGGTGATGCCGTTCGCGGCCAGTTGCTGATACCCCTCCGAGGCCGAGACGGACAGCGCCGTGGCGCCCGAAAAGCCGTCCACCGGCGTCCAGATCGTATCGCCCGACATATAGGCGGGATAGGCGAAATAGAGGAAAGCCCGCCCGACCAGCGCCGGGTTCAGGAAGTTCTTGCCGGTGCCGCCAAAGACTTCCTTGCCGATGACCACGCCGAAGCTGATCCCCAGGGCCACCTGCCACAGCGGCACTTCGGGCGGCAGGATCAGCGCGTAGAGCATCGAGGTGACAAGGAACCCCTCATTGACCTCATGCCCGCGCACGGTGGCGAAGATCACCTCCCAGATGCCGCCGGCGATCAGGGTGGTCAGATAGATGGGCAGGAAATACAGCAGCCCGTGGGCCATGTTGGCCAGAATGCTGTCGGGGTTGAAGCCGATCCCCAGCCCCGCGATCACGCCCGCGCGCCAGCCCGAGGGGCCATGCGTCGCGATCGCGCCATTCACCTGCAGCCCGGTATTGTACAGCGCCATCAGGATGCAGGGGATGGTGGCTATGACCACATAGGTCATGATCCGCTTCATATCGACATAGGAGCGCGCATGCGGCGCGACCGTGGTCACCGTCCTCGGCGTGTAGACGAAGCTTTCGACCATCTCGTAGAGTGGGAAGAGCTTCTCGTATTTGCCGCCCTTGGTGAAATGCGGCTCGATGCGGTCAAAGAAACTGCGCAGACCCACGATCTAGCCCTCCTTCTCGATCTTCGACAGGCAGTCGCGCAGGGCAAGCCCGTATTCGTATTTGGCCGGGCAGGCGAAGCCGACAAGGCCCAGATCCTCCTCGTCCAGTTCCAGCGCCCCCAGGGCCTGCGCGCTGTCCGTATCCATGACCAGCAGGGCGCGCAGCAGTTGGGTCGGCAGGTAATCCTGCGGCATCAGTTCCTCGAAGGTGCCGGTCGGCACCATGGCGCGGCGGCCGCCGTTCAGGTTCGTACTCAGCGCGTAAAGCTTGCTGGCGAATGCCGAGCCCAGCACCGGCTGCACCGCGAACTTGCTGGCCATCGGGCGGATCCAGCCCATCGGGATCTGCTTGCGATCCTCTTCGATGACGGTCAGCTGGCGGGCATAGCGGCCCAGAAAGCCGTCCTCGCCCCGGCCGGCGCGGCCGCTGAGCACCGAGCCCGAGATCAGCCGCGCGGGCAGCACCTCGTCGATCTCGCCGGCGGTCAGTTCGGCCATCGAGGCGCCGGCGACGGTGCGGATCAGGCGCGGGTTGCGGCACAGCGGGCCGCAAAGCGCGATCACCCGCGATGAATCGATGCGGCCGGTTTCCAGCAGCCGGCCAATCGCGATCACGTCCTGATACCAGATCGTCCAGACGGTCTTGCGCGCGCCGGGCGGCTCAAGGAAATGCAGATGCGTGCCGGGCAGGCCGGCAGGATGCGGCCCCGAGAAGGCGACCGCCTCGACGCCCGGAAGATCGGCGCCGGGAACGCTCGCGCCGGCCGCGTGACACAGATAGGTCTTGCCCTCGCTGAGCCGGGCCACCGCGGCAAGGCCGCGCGCGAAGGCATCGCCGGCATCGGCGATGATCAGGGCGGCGTCGGGGGCCAGCGGCTCGCTGTCCATGGCGGTGACGTAAAGCGCTGCGGGGCGCGTCGCCGGCGCGGGCACCTTGGAATAGGGCCGCGTCCGGAACGAGGTCCACAGGCCGGCCGCGCAGATGCGCTCGACCAGGCCCTGCGGGGTCGCGATATCGCCGATGGCGCTGAAATCAAGCGGCGCCGCGGCCGCGTCGTCGCGCGCGATTTCGACGCTGATCAGGGCGCGCCGGGCACCGCGATTGATCGCCTTGACCCGGCCCGCGACGGGCGAGACGACGACCGCCTCGGGCGTTTCCTTATGCGCGAAAACCGGGCTGCCCGCCGCGACCACATCGCCCTCCTGAACGGCAAGGCGCGGTTTCAGGCCAAGGTAGTCGGGGCCCAGCAGCCCCACCGTCGCGATCTGCGGGCCATCGTGAATGCCGGCGTCGGGGGCGCCCGTTATCGGAAGATCAAGACCTTTGCGTAGCTTGAAGTGCTGCACGTTTCACTCTCTTCTTTTTGGCCCGGACCCGATCCGCGAACCGGGAGGTTCGTTCCGGGTTCTATCGCAGATCGAACTCGCGTGATCCATAGGTTACCGCCGGGGCAATGAAATTTACGCCCCGGAACGCGCTTTCGCGGGCTTTATTGGATGATTATTGACACTCCGGGGAATTGACGACAAGAGGGGCGCGCCTCAAATCCGTTGGGAAAGGAATGCCGAATGGTGCGTGCCGCCCTGCTCGGACTGGCGCTTTTGCTGGCCGCCTGCAAATCCGAACCGGCCCGGCTGGAGCTGGCGGGCCAGACGATGGGCACGACCTACAGCATCGTCGCGCTGGACCTGGAGGCGAAGCTGGACCCCGATCGCGTTCAGGCGGCGGTCGAGGCCACGCTGGAGCGGGTCAATGCCGGGATGTCGAACTGGGATCCGGCCTCGGAGATTTCCAGGTTCAATGCGCAGGACAGCACCGATCCGGTCGGGATTTCGGGGGAACTGGCCGAAGTCATGGCCGCGGCCGACCGGGTGCACCGGCTGAGCGAGGGCCAGTTCGACGTGACGCTGGGCCCGCTGATCGAGCTTTGGGGCTTTGGCAGCCGCACGCCCGACACGCCGCAGCCGGACGATCGCGCGATCGCCGCAGCGATGGCGCTGGTCGGGCAGGACCGGATGCTGGTGCTGGACGCCGGGGGCAGCCCGGCGACGCTTGCCAAGACGCAGCCGGGCGTCGATGTCTATCTGGCCGCGATTGCCAAGGGATATGGCGTCGATGCGGTGGCGGTGACGCTGCGTGACCTGGGCCTGTCCGATTACCTGGTCGAGATCGGCGGCGAGGTGGTGGCCGCAGGCCGAAACCCCGAGGGTGCGCCCTGGCGCATCGGCATCGAGCGGCCCGATACGGCCGGCCGCAGCGTGCAGCAGGTGGTCGGTCTCTCTGATATGGGCATGGCGACCTCGGGCGATTATCGCAATTATTTTGAACGGGATGGCGTGCGTTATTCACATATCATCGACGCCCGCACCGGCCGGCCCGTGAGCCATGCCACGGCCTCGGTCACGGTTCTGGCCGAAAGCGCGATGATGGCCGATGCCTGGGCCACGGCGCTGCTTGCTCTGGGGCGCGAACGCGGCATGCGGATCGCCGAGGCGCAGGACCTCGCCGTCTTGTTCATTGCGCGCGACGCGCAGGCGGGCGATAATGGCTTTGTCACGACGACAAGCGCGCGGTTCAGGGATCTTCAGGCCGGGCGCTAGAAAGGGGTTCTGATGTCCACCTTTATCCTGGCCTTTGTGCTTCTGGCTCTTGTGGTGCTTGGCATGTCGCTGGGCGTGCTGCTGATGGGCAAGACCATCAAGGGCAGCTGCGGCGGGCTGAACGCCATATCCGGCGCGGATAAATGCATGGTCTGCAACAAGGAAATCGACCCTGACAGCCCGCTGCGCGAGCGCCTGCAATGCCCGCGCGCGCGCCAGATGGCCGGGTCGGCGCAAGCCGGGCAGTAGCGCGCGCTCAGCCGCGCAGCGGCAGGAACGCCACGAGCAGCAGGCAGGCGGCGGCGGTCAGGCCAAAGAGCCAGGCCTGCCAACGCGGCCCCTCGGCCTTCCAGACCTTGCGATAGCGATGCCCGGCCAGCACCGCGATCACGAACAGGATCGCGGCGACTTGCGGTTGCAGTTCGGGCAGATTGGCGAACACAGTTTCCCCGGCGGTTTTTTCTTGGAACGCCTGCGGGCGTGTGCCAGCATTTCTCTACGCAAAGATGAGGTTCTGCAATGCCAAGTTCCTATCAGGGCAAGATGCGCCGCGATTCCGCCAGCCCGCATGATGTCAGCCAGTCGGTGGACAGCAATCTGGCCAAGGCGGTGTCGACCGTGGCCAACCTGCTTGAAAAGAAAGGCGGCGATGTCGTCACCATCCGGCCGCAGGAGACCATCGCCCATGCGGTCGCCACGCTGCGCGAAAAGCGCATCGGCGCGATCGTGGTCACCGATGCCGAGGGCGCCTTGCAGGGCATCCTGTCCGAACGCGACGTGGTCAGCAAGCTGGCCGAGGTGGGGGCCGAGGTGCTGTCGCTGTCGGTCGCCGATCTGATGACCCGCGAGGTGACGACCTGCGACCCCGATGAGCGGATCATCGCGATCCTGCAGAAAATGACCGATGGCCGCTTTCGCCATGTGCCGGTGATTCGGGACGGGCGGCTGATCGGCCTCGTGTCGATCGGCGATCTGGTCAATTACCGCCTGCGCGAACTGGAATACGAGGCGCTGAAGATGAAGCAGATGATTGTCGGCTAGCGTCGCACGCCCGGCGGCCCGGCAGAGGCCGGGCCTGTCATGCGAAGTTTGTATTTACTAGTATGCAAGTATGCAGTAATGATTCCGCGAGGGGGACGGGAATCATGACAGCGCAGCCAAATCTGGATTTCACCATCTCGACCGCGCCGCAGGTCTATGACTGGCTGCGCGATGTCATCCTGCGCTGCGAATTGCCGCCCGGCGCCCGGCTGAGCGAGATCGAGATCGGCAAGCGGATCGGCGTCAGCCGCCAGCCCGTGCGCGAGGCCTTTATCCGTCTGGCCAGCGACGGCCTGGCCGAGATCCGTCCGCAGCGGGGCACCTATATCAGCGCCATTTCGGTATCGGCCGTTCTGTCGGCGCGGTTGATCCGCGAGGCGGTGGAAAGCGATCTGGTGCGCATGATCGCGGCGGATGCCGACGCGGCACTGATCGCCCGCCTGGACCACGAGCTTGACCGCCAGCGCGAGGCCGTCGCGCGGGGCGATACCGACGGCTTCGTCAGGCTGGACGACGATTTTCACTATGCCATCGCGCAGGCCGCCGGGCAGGAAACCGTCTGGGGCGTGCTCGAGGGGCTGAAATCGCAGATGAACCGGCTGCGCTATATCACCGTGCGCGCCTTTGACGCGCAAAAGCTGATCGACCAGCACGCCGCCATCGTCGAAGGGCTGCGCGCCCGCGATCCGGGCCGCGCCGAACAGGCCATGCGCCTGCATCTGCGCGAGGTGCTGAACGACCTGCCCGAACTGTCGCGCAGCCATCCCGAATTCTTCAAACCATGACCACCCAACCGGAGGAAAAGATGACCAAACTGAACCGTCGCCAGTTCACGGCCCTTGCTGCGGCCAGCCTTGTCGCCGCGCCCGCGATCCGCGCCTCGGCCGCCGAGGTCACGCTGAAACTGGGCCATCTCGCCAATGAGGAAAACAGCTGGCACAAGGCCTCGCTGAAATTCGGCGAAGAGGTCGCCCGCCTGACCGAGGGCCGCGTCGAGGTGCAGGTCTTTGCCAATGAATCGCTGGGCAAGGAGATCGACCTGATCAACGGCATGCAGCTGGGCACCGCCGACATGACGATCACCGGCGAAAGCCTGCAGAACTGGTCGCCGATGGCGGCGCTTCTGGCCGTGCCCTATGCCTATGGCTCTCTCGAGCACATGGACGGCGTCGCCTCGGGCGATATCGGCAAGCAGATCGAGGCCGAGATCATCGCCCGCGCCCAGATCCGCCCCATCGGCTATTTCGCCCGTGGCCCGCGCAACCTGACCTCGAACCGCGAGATCCTGACGCCGGCCGACCTGAACGGGCTGAAGCTGCGCGTGCCGAACGTGCCGCTGTTCGTCAAGACCTGGGAGGCCTTGGGCGCCGCGCCCACGCCGATGGCCTTCAGCGAGGTCTTCACCTCGTTGCAGAACGGCACCATCGACGCGCAGGAAAACCCGCTGGCGCTGATCGAATCGGCGAATTTCAACGAGGTGCAGAAATTCGTCAACAAGACCGAGCATGTGCGCTCCTGGATCTATCTGACCATCTCGGAAATCACCTGGGGCCGGCTGTCCGAGGCCGATCAGGCCGCGGTGCTGGAGGCCGCGCAACTGGCGCAGGCGCATGAGCGCGAACTGTTCCTGGCCGATGAGGAGCGTCTGGCCCAGGTGCTGCAGGAACGGGGCATGACCTTCGTGGACAGCGACACGGCCGCCTTTGCCGCCGCCTCGCGCGATGCCGTGCTGGCCAATGTCGGCGCCGAGATCAAGCCGGTGGTCGAAGAGCTTTTCGCCGCGCAGGGCTGATCGGGAAAGACCGGCGGCCGGGCAGGGCGCGATCCGCCCGGCCGCCAGATGATGATGCCACCGGCCCGCCGATTGCCGGCGCCGGCAGCCGCAGCTTTGACCCTTCAAAGGAGAAGTCATGACCGCGATTTTGCAAACGATGCGCGTCGTGTTGCGCCTTGGCACCGGGATTTCCTTTCTGGTGCTGATCGGCGCGGTCACGGTGCAGGTGGTCGGGCGCAGCTTCATCGGCAGTTCGCCCGTCTGGACCGAGGAGCTGACGCGTTTCGCGCTGCTCTATCTGGCCGGTTTCGGCACCGGGCTGGCGCTGTTCACCGGCGATCTGGTCAATGTCGATCTGGTCAGCGAAAGCCTGCCGGGCCGGCTGCCATGGTCGCTGCGGCTCATCTCGGCCTTGGTGGTGCTGGGCTCGTGCCTGCTGCTGCTGGCGCCGGCATGGCGCTTTACCAGGATCGGCGCGATGCAGACCTCGCCCGCGATGGGGGTGTCGATGCTCTATGTCCATGGCAGCGTCCTTCTGTTGCTGCTGATGCTGGCGCTGGCGGCGGGGCTGCGCATCGCCGGCATGCTGACCGGGGCCACCGATGGCAAACCCGAAAATCTGGTTGGAGAAAGCGAATGAGCCTTGCCATTCTGGGCATAACCTTCCTTGTGGGGCTGGTCATCGGATTGCCGGTGGCGGTGACGCTGGGCGTATCCTCGATCGCCTATCTGCTGTCGGCGGGCATCCCGCTGGTCGTGGTTCCGCAAAAGATGTTCGCGGGCATGGACAGTTTCGTGCTGCTGTGCATTCCCGGCTTCATCATGGCCGGCAACCTGATGAACGGTGGCGGCATCACCGCCCGCATCATCCGTTTCGCCCAGGCGCTGGTCGGCTGGATCAGGGGCGGGCTGGCGCAGACCAACGTCGCCTCGTCCATGCTGTTCGGCGGCATCTCGGGGACGGCGGTCGCGGATGCGGCCTCGATCGGTGGCATGATGATCCCGGGCATGAAGAAGGCCGGCTATCCTGCTGATTTCTCGGCCGCTGTCACGGCGGCCTCGTCGACGGTCGGGCCGATCATCCCTCCCTCGGTGCCGATGATCATTGTCGGCTCGCTCTCCGGGATCTCGGTCGGCAAGATGTTTATCGCCGGCGCCGTGCCGGGCATCCTGCTGGGGCTCGCGATGATGGTCACGACCTATATCATCGCCGTGCGCCGCAATTTCCCGCGGCAGGCCTGGCAGGGCTGGCGCGAGCTTGTCTCGTCCTTCCTGGGCGCGTTCTGGGCGCTGGCGATGACCGCGCTGATCGTCGGCGGCATGCTGTCGGGCTATGTCACCCCGACCGAGACGGCGGTGGTCGCCTCGATCTATGCGGTGATCATCGGCGCCTTCGTCTATCGCGAACTGCCGCTGTCGCGCGTGCCGGGGATCATGGTCGACAGCGCCGTCGGCTCGGCCGGGATCCTGTGCCTGGTGGGCACGGCCAATGTCTTTGGCTGGATCCTGGTCAGCGAGCAGATCCCGCAGATGATCGCGGATTCGGTCCTGTCGCTGACCGACAACAAGTTCATGGTGATCCTGCTGATCAATATCGTGCTGCTGCTGGTCGGCATGTTCATGGAGACGATCGCCGCGCTGATCATCCTGTTCGTGCCGCTGTTGACGCTGGCGCAGGGCGTGGGGATCGAGCCGCTGCATTTCGCCGTCTTCATGGTGCTGAACCTGATGATCGGCCTGACCACGCCGCCGGTCGGCATCTGCATGTTCGTCTGCGCCAATATCGCGCGGCTGCCGCTGGGTCCGGTGATCCGGGCGCTGGTGCCCTATCTCGCAACCAACCTGATCGTGCTGCTGCTGGTCTCCTATATCCCGGCGATCAGCACCTGGCTTCCCTCGTTGATGGATAAGTAGGATGACCCAGAATATCGCCTGTCGCCTGCATGCCGCCCATGACCTGCGGCTTGAGAACCTGCCCGAGCCCGAGGCGCAGCAGGGTGCCGCGCTGATCCGCGTCCAGCGCGGCGGCATCTGCGGCTCGGACCTGCATTACTATCACGATGGCGGCTTCGGCCCGGTCCGCGTGCGCGAGCCGATCATCCTGGGCCACGAGGCCGCGGGCGTGGTCGAGGCCGCGCCCGAGGGCTCGGGGCTGCGGGTGGGGCAGCTTGTCTCGCTGTCGCCGTCGCGGCCCTGCGGGACATGCGAATTCTGCGCCGCCGGGCAGGAACGCCATTGCCTGAACATGCGCTTCAACGGCTCGGCCATGCGGCTGCCGCACGAGAACGGATTCTTCCGCAACAGGCTTTACCATCCGGTCGCGCAATGCCTGCCGCTGCCCGAGGGCGTCAGCGCCCATGATGCCGCCGGCGCCGAGCCGCTTTCGGTCTGCCTGCATGCGCTGAACATGGCGCCGGCGCTGGCCGGGCAGCGGGTGCTGGTCACCGGCGCCGGACCCATTGGCGCGATCTGCACCGCGCTGGCACGGCTGCGCGGCGCGGCCGAGATCGTGGTGACCGATGTGCAGGATTTCACCCTGGACATCGCCCGCCGCATGGGTGCCGACCGCGTGGTGAACGTGGCCGGGAACCCCGACGGGCTGGCCGAATACGCCACCGGCAAGGGCCGCATCGACGTGGTGCTGGAATGTTCCGCCAACCCGCATGCGATCGCGCAGGCGATCGGCGTCGCGCGGCCGCAGGCGACCCTGGTCCAGATCGGCGTCGGCGGCACGATGCCGCTGCCGCTGAACCTGATCGTCGCCAAGGAGCTGCGCTTCGTCGGCACGCATCGCTTCGACGCCGAATTCGCCGAGGCCGTGCGGATGATCGGCGCGGGCGAGATCGACCTTTCGCCCATGGTCACGCATGTCCTGCCGGCGCATGACGCCGTGCGCGCCTTTGATCTGGCGGGGGATCGCCGTCAGGCGGTCAAGGTGCAGCTGGATTTCGCGGGCTGAGCCATGGTGATCACCGAGATCGAGGACCTGCGCCGCCTGTACCGGCGGCGCGTCCCGCGCATGTTCTACGATTACGTCGATGTCGGCGCCTGGACCGGCAGCACCTATCGTGCCAACCGCGAGGATTTCGCGCGCATCCTGCTGCGCCAGCGCGTGGCCCGCAATATCGAGGCGCGCAACCTGTCCGCCACGATGATGGGGCAGCCGGTCTCGATGCCGGTTGCGCTGGCGCCGGTCGGGCTCTTGGGCATGCAGCACCCGGACGGGGAAATCCATGCCGCCCGCGCCGCGCAGGCCGCCGGCGTGCCCTTTACGCTCTCCACCATGTCGATGTGCTCGCTCGAGGATATCGCGCAGGCGACCGGCGCCCCCTTCTGGTTCCAGCTTTACACCCTGCGGGACGAGGAGTTTCTGGACAATATCCTGGAGCGCGCCCGCCGCGCCGGGGTGACGGTGCTGGTGCTGACGCTGGATCTGACCATTCAGGGCCAGCGCCACAAGGACCTCAAGAACCGCATGACCGCGCCGCCCCGGCTGACCCTGGGCAACCTGATCAATATCGCCATGCATCCGCGTTGGGCCATGGGCATGCTGGGCACGAAGCGGCGCAGCTTTGGCAATATCGTCGGCCATGCGCGCGGCGTGGACAGCCTTGGCGATCTGATGGACTGGACCTCGCGCCAGTTCGATCAGCGGCTGGACTGGGCAAGGGTCGAACAGATCATTCGCAAATGGGGCGGGCCGGTGATCCTTAAAGGCATCAACGACCCCGAGGATGCCCGCCGCGCGCTGGATAGCGGCGCGCAGGCGATTCTGGTGTCGAACCATGGCGGCCGGCAGTTGGACGGGGCGCCTTCGACGATCCGCGCGCTGCCCTCGATCCGGCGCGCGGTGGGGCCGGATTTCCCGCTTTACCTCGACAGCGGCATCCAGTCCGGGCAGGAGGCGCTGAAGGCGATCGCGACCGGGGCGAACGGCGTTTTCATCGGCCGCGCCTTTACCTATGGTCTGGGCGCGATGGGGCAAAGCGGCGTCGAGCTGGCCCTGTCGATCCTGCGCCGCGAAATGGACATCACCATGGCGCTGTGCGGCGTCAACGATATCGCGGATTTCGGCCCCGATTGCCTGTGGTCGGACGAACTCGCGGCGGGCTGAACCCGGGGCCGGGGCGCGGGCGACCGGTCAGGCGGCCGTCCCTTCGCCGTCGTCATCCGTGCCGCCGGGCTGGTCGGCGGCACGCCATGCGCGCGGCGAAACCCCGGTCACGCGCCGAAAGGCGCGGGTGAAGGCCGCCGGTTCGGAATAGCCCAGCAGCTCGGAGATCCGGGCCACGCTGACGCCGCCATGGCGCAGATAGACCTTGGCCTTGTCGATCATCACCCGGTTCTGGATGTCGCTGAATGTCGTGCCCTCCTGTTCCAGGCGCCGGCTCAGGGTGCGCTCGGTGATGCCCAGCTGATCGGCGACCGCGCCGAGGCTGGCGATCGGTTCCAGCGCCTGCAACTGGCGCAGGACCAGATGCGCCATCGTGTCCTCGCGCCGCATGACGGGCAGATGGCGCATGATGCGCATTTCCTGGGACCGGAACAGGGCCTCGCTGGCGGTGGCCGGGCGGTGGGACCAGAAGCCTTTCTGCATGCGCAGCTCGTTGCGCCCGGCGCCGAACCGGATCGGAACCTGCAGCTTTTCCGGCAGGTTGCGCCGTGTCACATCGGCGTCATAGCGGATATCCACCGACAGGAGCGGCGGCGCGTCGGGATAGAAGCCGGTGATGAAGCCAAGCGTGGCGGCCATGTCGCGCCCGACGGAAAAGGGATCCAGCTCATCGTTATGGGTCTCGGGGACGAATTCGATGATGTCCTCGTCATCCGTTTCACAGAAGGCCACGCGGCAATCCGACCAGACGAGTTCGGGAAAGCGCAGGAACAGCAGCAGCCCCTCAAGGCAGTTCGCGGCGAATTTCGCCGCATTGCTGATCGGCGCGAACATGGTGATATCGGAGGCGGCGCCGACCGCAAGGCCGGCCTCCAGCGGTGTCAGACGCCGATAGGGATGGTGCAGCAGATACAGCACGAAGGCGCGCTTGGCGTTCATGTCGAGCAGCAGGTCGGGATCGGAGAGAACCGCCGCGGGCAGGCCGCTTTCGCGCAGGATGTCGGCGGCATCCAGGCCCTGACGCTCAAGATCGTAAAGGTGCAGCAGGATGCCGAAGGCCCGCCGCCGCGGCGTCACCAGGTTCTCGATCCGGATAATTCTGCGATCGTTCATCTGCCGCCGCCGATTCCCAAATCTCCGCCCGGATAGTTTCGGCCCCTTTGGCATGATATGTCAATTTTTTGTCAGATGCGATCCTTCTGCGAAATTCTCCGAAATGAGATGTTTCTGCATCACGCGAAGGAGGACCCGAATGGAACATCGCGAAGTTGTCATCATCGGTGCCGGCATTTCCGGCATCGACGCCGCCTGTAATATTGAAACCAAGGCACGCGGCACCGATTACGTCATCCTGGAGGGGCGCGAGGCGATCGGCGGAACCTGGGATCTGTTCCGCTATCCCGGGATCCGCTCGGATTCCGACATGCATACGTTCAGCTATGGTTTCCGGCCCTGGACCAAGGCCAAGCGCCTGGCCAGCGCCGAGGATATCCGCGGCTACCTGGCCGATGTCGTCGATGAGTTCGGGGTCCGGGAAAAGATCCGCTTTGGCCACAGGATCGAAAAGGTCGAATGGGACAGCGCCACCTCGCGCTGGTCGATCACCGGCACGCGCGCCGATGGCGGGACCTTCCGGATGACCACCGGATTTCTGGTGATGGCGACCGGCTATTACAATTATCAGGAAAGCTATCGCCCCGATTTCGAGGGCATGTCGGATTTCGAAGGCGTCGTGGCCGATCCGCAATTCTGGCCCGAGGATCTGGACTATGCCGGCAAGAAGGTCGCGCTGATCGGCAGCGGCGCCACCGCCGTGACCATCGTTCCGGAAATGGCCAAGACCGCCGCGCATGTCACCATGATCCAGCGCTCGCCCAGCTATATCTACAACTGGCCGGTTGATGACAAATCCGCCGCGCGGATGATGAAATATCTGCCCAAAGCCCTGGGCGCAAAGCTGGTCCGCACGCGCAACCTGCTGCAGAACAATGCCATTTTCTCGCTCTGCCGCAGCTATCCGAAGATGATGCGGCGCTTTTTCATGAAGCATATGACCGGCCTTCTGGGGGGCGACCGCGCCTATACCGAGGCCCATTTCAACCCGCGCTACAACCCCTGGGATCAGCGCCTGTGCTCGACTTCCGGCAATGACCTGTTCAGCTCGATCAGCGCCGGCAAGGCATCGGTCCGGACCGATCATATCGATCGCATTACCCGCAACGGCATCAGGCTGAAATCCGGCGAGGAGGTCGAGGCCGATATCATCGTTCCGGCGACCGGCCTGAAAGTGCGCTTCTTCGGCGGCATGAAGATGCTGTGCGACGGCCGGGAACTGCGCGCGGGCGAATTGATCAGCTATCGCGGGCTGATGTTCGCGAATGTGCCGAACCTGCTGTATTTCCTGGGCTATACCAACAATCCCTGGACGGTTAAGGCGGATATGGCGGCGCATTACCTGACCCGCCTGCTGAACCGGATGCGCAAGACCGGCGACAAGGTGGTCGTGGCCGAGCTCGATACCGGCAAGGTCGAGGCGCAGCCGATGCTCAAGATGAGCTCGGGCTATGTGCAGCGCGCCGCCTCGGCGATGCCCAAGATCGGGGCAGGCAAGCCGTGGACCGTCTATCAGAACCCCTTCATCGACTGGTTCTTCATCAAGAAGGCCCGGCTCAACGATGGCGTGCTCAGCTTTTCCAAGGCGCGGCCGGCCCCTGCGGCCGGGATCGACGAACGGCGCGACGTCGCTGCCATCGCCGCCGAATAAGGCATAGTGAAACCGAAACCGGGAACCGCACCCCGCTCGGGCGCGGTTCCCGCCAGATTTGGGAGGCCGCCATGTTTCTGAAAGCCAGTTCCCCCCTGGCCCGGATTGCCGATCTGTCGATGCGCCTGACCCCGGCAAGCGTGGCAAAACTGCTGGTCGCCGGGCGGCGGGCCAGATACGGCGACCGCCGGGTCGATCCGCGCGGGCAGATCGCCGGCCGCTTTTTCACCGCGCTGCGGATTCCCGAAGATCAGAAAGGGCTGGACGCGTTCCGTGCCTTTTTCGATACGCTCGGCGAGCGCGGCGGCTTTACCGGCACGCCACCTGTCGCGGCGCGCGACATCGACATGCCGCTGGATGGGCGTGACCTGACCGCCCGGCTCTATACGCCGCAAGGGGCGCCGGAAAACGGCCCGCTGATCCTGTTCTATCATGGCGGCGGGTTTGTCCTGGGCAGCGTCCGGGGCTATGATCCCGTCTGCCGCCGGCTGGCCGCGACAAGCGGCTACAGGGTGCTTTCGGTCGAATACCGGCTGGCGCCGGAGCATCCCTGGCCCGCAGCCGCCGACGACGCCCGCGACAGCTGGGACTGGGTGCAGCGCCATGCCGACCGGCTTGGCATCGACGCCGCGGATGTGGTGCTGTCGGGCGACAGCGCGGGCGGCGCGCTGGCCATGGTGATCGCCAACCATGCCGCAGCGACCCCTTTGGCAGCCCAGCCCGCCGGCCTGGCGCTGATCTATCCCGCCGCGCGGATTACCCTGGAAACCCCGGAAGAGCAGGCGCTTGTCGCCTCGGAACTGCTGCTGGGCGCCAAGGTCCTGCACTGGTTCAAGGACCAGTATGCCGGCGACAGGGTGGTCGCGACCGATGTTTCGGTTTCGCCGGCGCTGGACGAAGAAAACCTGCGCGGATGGCCGCCCGCGCTGATCCTGACCGCAGGCTTCGATCCGCTGCGGCCCGGCGCGGAATTCCTGCGCGATTCCCTGTCCGCGCATGGCAGGATGGTCGAATTGCATGAATACCCGTCGATGATTCATGGTTTTATAAATCTTGGCCGGCATTTCGACGAAGCGGATGACGCCATTCGCCGTATCGCGGCCCATGCTCAACGGTGCTGCAGCTTGCGGCGCCAGACACAATTGGAGGAAAAGCAACAATGACCGGAGCAATGATCTACGACCAGCTTACGGTCGGATCCCTGATCGACCACGCCGCGCGCTTTCACGCCGGAACCGAGGTCGTGTCGGTCGAGACCTCGGGCGAGGTGGCGCGCAGCAACTGGGGCGAGGTTTCGGCCAATGCGCGGCGGCTGGCCTCGGCGCTGAACCGGCTGGGCGTGGCCGAGGGCGCGCGGGTCGGCACCATCGCCTGGAACAACCGGCGGCACCTGGAAATCTATTTCGGCGTCGCCTCCGCCGGCCGCGTGACCCATACGATCAATCCGCGCCTGACCCCCGAACAGATCGCCTATATCGCCAATCACGCCGGCGACGAGGTGCTGATGTTCGACACCACCTTCCTGCCGCTGGTGGCGCCGATCCGGACGCATCTGGACAGCGTCAAGCACCTGATCCTGCTGGGGCCGCGCGATCAGGTATCGGCCAGCAAGATAGACGGGCTCCTGTTCTATGACGAATTGCTGGAGCAGGGCGATCCCGATTACCAGTGGCCCGATATCGACGAACGCAGCCCGGCGGCGATGTGCTATACCTCGGGCACGACGGGCAACCCCAAGGGCGTGCAGTATTCGCATCGTTCGATCGTCCTGCATTCCATCGCCGGCAACCAGCCCGACGGGCTGGCGGTTTCGGCCCGCGACAGCGTCATGCCGGTGGTGCCGATGTTCCACGTCAACGCCTGGGGCGCGCCCTATATCGCGGCGCAGGTGGGCGCGCGGCTGGTCCTGCCGGGGCCGGACCTCCACGGCGACAGCCTGGCGCGGCTGATCGACGCCGAGGGCGTGACCCTCTCGCTGGGGGTGCCGACGATCTGGATGGGGCTGCTCGCCGGTCTGCAAGAAACCGGCGCGACCGCCGCCACCATGACGCGCACCGTCGTCGGCGGCGCGGCCCTGCCGCCCTCGATGATCGCCGCCTTCCGCGACAAGTATGGCGTCGATCTGATCCATGCCTGGGGCATGACCGAGACCTCGCCGCTTGGCACGCTGAACCAGCTCCTGCAAAAGCACGAGCACCTCTCGGCCGAAGAGCAGGCAAAAGTGCGCATGGGGCAGGGGCGGCCGCCATGGGGCGTCGATCTGCGCATCGTCGACGATGAGGGCGCGCGCCTGCCCCATGACGGGGTGACCCAGGGCAGCCTGCAGATCCGTGGCCACTGGATCGTCGAGCGCTATTACGGCCAGCCGGACAGCGCCCTGACCCCGGACGGCTGGTTCGACACCGGCGATATCGCCACCATCGACCCTGACGGCTACATGATCATTCGCGATCGCGCGAAGGACATCATCAAGTCGGGGGGCGAGTGGATATCGACCGTCGAGCTGGAGAATATCGCCATCGCCTGTCCCGGCATCGCCAACGCCGCCGCGATTGCCGCCTATCATCCGAAATGGGACGAGCGCCCGGTGGTGATCGCCGTGCGCGCCGAGGGGGCCGATATCACCGAGGCGGACCTGCTTGATTTCTATGACGGCAAGGTCGCCAAGTGGCAGATCCCCGACCGGGTCGTCTTTGTCGATGCGCTGCCCAGCGGAGCCACCGGCAAGATCCTCAAGAACCGTCTGCGCGAAGCCTATCGGAACGTCCTGACCGAGACCGCCTGACGGCCGGAACGGCGCCCCTTCCGTCGCCCGGCGGGGCGCCGATGGATCGCCCGGGCGCGTGTCCGGGCGATCCGCCGACAAGGTCGGGCCTCAGGCGCGCAGGCGCTGCCCCTCGGCGTCGAAATGAAAGGCGCGGGACTGGTCCGGGGTCAGCCAGACGGTCTGTTCGACCGGATGGTCGTGCTCGCCGAACTGGCGCACGGTCAGCAGTTCATGATCCGCGGTGCGGATATAGGTCAGCGTCTCGCCGCCCAGTTTCTCGACATGGCTGACGCGGCCCTCGATCTGGCCGGTGCTGGCGGAAATTTCCAGATGTTCCGGGCGGATGCCCAGCGTGTCCGAGCGCAGCCCGAACGGCCCGGATTTCAGGAAATTCATCTGCGGGCTGCCGATGAATCCGGCGACGAAGGTGTTGTCGGGATCGTTATAGATATCCATCGGCCGGCCGACCTGCTCGACCCGGCCGGCGCGCAGCACGACGATCTTGTCGGCCAGCGTCATCGCCTCGACCTGATCATGGGTGACATAGATCATCGTCGCGCCCAGTTCGCGGTGCAGGCGCGCGATCTCGATCCGGGTGGCCACGCGCAGCGCGGCGTCCAGATTGGACAGCGGTTCGTCGAACAGGAACAGTTTCGGCGTGCGCACGATGGCCCGGCCGATCGCGACCCGCTGGCGCTGGCCGCCCGACAGTTCCGACGGGCGGCGCGCCATCAGCGGACCCAGATCCAGCATCTCGGCGGCCTTTTCGGTGGCGGCGGCGATCTCGGCCCTGGGCTTGCCGGCCTGTTTCAGCGCCAGACCCATATTGTCGCGCACCGTCAGATGCGGATAGAGCGCATAGCTCTGGAACACCATCGCGATCTCGCGTTTCGCCGGCGCCAGATCGTTGATCCGCTCGCCGTCGATCCGGACATCGCCCGAGGTCACGTCCTCGAGCCCCGCGATCATCCGCAGCAGCGTCGATTTTCCGCAACCCGAAGGGCCGACGAAGACGCAGAATTCGCCGTCGTTCACCGCCAGATTCACCCCCTTGATGACCTGGGTGGCGCCGAAGCTCTTGGTGACATTTGCAAGGGTCAGATCGCCCATTGGACCTCCTTCAAAGTTTCACGGGTGCGCCGCTGCGCACGCTTTCATCGGCCGCCAGGCACACGGCCAGCGACCGCACGGCATCGGTCATGTGACGGCTCAGGTCGATATCCCCTGCGATGGCGCGGGCGACGAAGGCCTGCTCGCGATCGCAAAGATCCTGGTGACCGGGCTCATCCGCCATGTTCAGGTCCCGGTCGCCCAGCCCCGGGCGATGGATGCGGAGCGTCGCGGTCCGGGTATGGGTGTCGATATCGTCCGAGCGCGCGCTGTCCGGCATCCGGATCGAGACGGCGCCGTTGGGCGAGACCACGTCCTTTACGAAGAATGCCGTGTCCGACATCATCGGCCCCCAGCCCGCCTCGTACCAGCCGACCGAGCCATCCGCGAAGATCACCTGGAAATGGCCGTAATTATACATGCCGGGCGCGATCTCGTCGGACAGGCGCAGCCCCATGCCGCGCACCTCGACCGGGGCGGCATCGGTGATCTGGCACATCACGTCGACATAATGGACGCCGCAATCGACGATCGGCGGGGTGGTCCGCATCAGCGCCTTGTGCACCTCCCAGGTGGGGCCGCTGCTCTGCTGGTTCAGGTTCAGCCGGAACACATAGGGGCCGCCAAGCGCGCGGGCCTCGGCGATCAGGCGCTGCCAGCTGGGGTGGTGGCGCAGGATATAGCCCACCACCAGCTTGCGGCCCGTCTGATGCGCGCAATCGACGACGCGCTGCGCATCGGCCACCGTCGTGGCCAGCGGCTTTTCGACAAAGACATGCGCCCCCGCCCGCATCGCCGCCAGCGCGAAATCGGCATGGCTGTCGGAATAGGTGGCGATGCAGACCAGATCGGGCTTCAGCCGCTCCAGCGCCTCGGCGAAATCATGGCTCAGCGGATAGTCCCGCAGCGCCGGCGGCAGCTCGGGCGTGCTGCGATTGACCAGCCCGACGATCCGGAATTCCGGGTTCGCGTGATAGGCCAGCGCATGGCTTAGCCCCATGTTTCCCAGACCGGCGACAAGGACGCGGATCATTTCACGGCTCCTGCAGTGATGCCACGGATGAGTTGGCGCGAGAAGATCAGATAGAGAACCAGCACCGGCACGATGGCCAGTCCCAGTGCCGCCAGAACCGCGTTCCAGTTGGTGACGAACTGGCCGATAAAGACCTGGCTGCCCAGCGTGATGGTCTTGGTCGCCTCGGAGGGCGCAAGGATCAGCGGAAACCACAGATCGTTCCAGATCGGGATCATGGTAAAGACGGCGACGGTGGCCATGGCCGGCCGCACCAGCGGCAGCACCAGCCGCAAGAAGATGGTGTATTCCGACAGCCCGTCGATACGCCCGGCATTCTTCAGGTCGTCCGAGACGCCGCGCATGAATTCCGACAGGATGAACACCGCAAGCGGCAGGCCCTGAGCGGTATAGACCAGGATCAAGGCGGTCAGCGTGTTGACCAGCCCCGAGGCCACCATGATCTGCAGGATGGCGACCGTGCCCAGCCGGATCGGGATCATGATCCCCAGGGCCAGATACAGCCCCATCAGAAGATTGCCGCGAAAGCGGTATTCCGACAGGGCAAAGGCCGCCATCGCCCCGAACAGCAGGACGAAGAACAGGCTGGCCACCGTGACGATCATCGAGTTCTGGAAATACAGCAGGAAATCGCCCTGTTTCAGCACCGTCTGATAGCCGACCATGTCAAAGGTCTCGGATGTGGGCAGGGCCAGCGGATCGGCGAATATCGCGCGGCGCGACTTGAAGCTGTTGACGACGATCACGAAGACCGGAAACAGCGCGATCACCGTATAGAGGATCAGGACGCCATGGGCGGCAAGGCTGCGGGTGGTCGAATGACGTGCGGTGCTCATGATCTCACCTCAGAACTGATAGCGGCGCAGGCGCGTCTGGATGGCGAACAGATAGACGCAGACGCCGACCAGGATGATGCCGAACATGGCGGTGGCGATGGTCGCGCCCATATGCGGGTCGCCCAGCTGCAGCTGGAAACCAAAGAAGGTCCGGTAAAGAAAGGTACCCAGGATATCGGTCGAGAAATTCGGCCCGGCAAGCGCGCCCTGGCTGACATAGATCAGGTCGAAAGCGTTGAAATTGCCGACAAAGGTCAGGATCGAGATGATCCCGATCGAGGGCAGGATCAGCGGCAGCTTGATCTTCCGGAACTGCGACCAGCCGGTGACGCCGTCCATCTCGGCGGCCTCGATCACCTCGTCGGGGATCGACAGCAGCGCGGCATAGATCAGCATCATCGGAATGCCGACGAACTGCCAGACCGAGATCAGCGCCAGCGTGGTCAGGGCATATTCCTCGCGGCCCAGCCAGGGCGCGAACAGCGCCTTCAGCCCCACCGCATCCAGCATGCCCGGCGCGATTCCCCAGATCGGCGACAGGATCAGCTTCCAGACAAAGCCCACGATGACGAATGACAGGATCGTCGGAATGAAGATCGCGGTGCGGTAGAACGCCGCCATCCGCAGCCGGGGCGAGGACAGTAGCGCCGCCAGCATCACGCCCACCGGGTTCTGCACCAGCATGTGGACAAGAAAGAACCAGCCGTTATTGGCAAGCGCGTTCCAGAACGATTCCGACCAGCGCGGATCGCCGAACAGCGTGGCGAAGTTCCGCAGGCCGACAAAGACGCGTTCGCCCGCCTCGGTCAGGTTGAACAGCGACAGGTTCAGCGTGCCGATCAGCGGCACGATCATGATCGCGGTATAGACCAGCACTGCGGGCGCAAGAAACACCGCGATATGCCAGCGAAACGGTTTTCGCTGCGCCATGACGCCTCCTTTCTTCTTCACGAAAATATCCTCGGGGGGTCCCGGGGGGCAGACGGCCCCCCGGTGGTCACGGGCCATCAGGCGGCCCGGCGGGCGATCACTTCTGCGGCTCGTACCACGAGGCCAGCCCCTGTTGCAGCCGCGCCGCCGCCTCTTCGGGTGTCTCGGCGCCGGTGATCACATTGGCGCTGGCATTCCAGGTCTCGTTTTCCAGGTTCGGGGTGCCGCGCGACAGGATCTGGTAGGTCGAGCGGATCGTCGGCTCGCAGGTCTCGCGCCAGCTGACGAATTCCTGGGCCAGCGGGTCCTGCATCTCGACCGCGGTCGCGTTCAGCGAGAAGAATCCCGGCAGGGCATTGGCGTAAAGCGTGGCGAATTCGGCAGAGCCGACCCATTCGAGGAACTTTCTCGCCTCCTCGGGGTGCTCTGTCCCGGCGTTCATGCCCATCGCGATATCGGTATGATCGCTGATGTAACAGGTATCGCCCTCGGCCGCGACCGGCGGCGGAAAGGCCCCCATCTCAAAGGCGCCGGCGATCTGCGGCCCGAAGACGCCGATCTCCCACGAGCCGGTCGGATAGATCGCCGCGCGGCCCAGGGTGAACAGGTTCTGGCTGTCGGGATAGGTCTGCGCCTCGAACCCGTCGCCCAGGTAATCCCGCCATTTCGCCAGTTGCCGGAAAGGTTCGACCCAGGGCTCGTCGGTCAGCTTCTGGCTGCCGTCGATCAGCGCCTTGCGACCCTCTTCGCCCTTCCAGTAGGTCGGGCCGATATTCTGGTAACCCATGGTCGCGGCTTCCCACTGATCGGCGGCGCCCATGGCCATCGGGATATAGGTCTCGTCCTCCTTGATCCTGTCGAGAACGGCATAGAATTCGTCCACCGTCTTTGGCGGGGTCAGGCCCAGCTCGTCGAAGGCGGTCTTGTTGTACATGAAACCGTGGATGACCGAGGCCATCGGCACGCAGAAGGTTGCCGCACCGTCATCGGTCTGCCAGGCCGATTTCGCCACATCCGGGAAATTCGCCATCGCCGCCAGATCGGACAGATCGGCGATCCGGCCCTTGCTGAACAGCTCCAGCGAGGCCTCGAACGGGCGGCAGGTGATCAGGTCGCCCGCCGATCCGGCATCCAGCTTGGAGTTCAGGACGGCATTGTATTCCGCCGGCGCCGAGGGCGCGAAATCGACCTTGATGCCGGGATTGGCGGCCTCGAAGGCGGGAATGATCGTGTCCTGCCAGATCTGCAGATCGTCATTGCGCCAGCTTTCGATGGTCAGCGTCACATCCTGCGCGGCGGCCGCGCCGCCCAGGACGGTGCTGGCCAAGAGCGCGAGGCGAAAGGTTCCTGTCATGATCTTCTCCCTGTTATCGAGCCTCGGTCGGGCCCTGGTTGAATGCTTCACGTCTCAGTCCAAGAGTGGCGCCAGATGCCCGCCGCTGTGTTCCAGCGCCGCGCGCGCCTGATCCGGGCTCATGCCGCGCGCCACCAGGATGGCGGGTTTGACGGCCCCGCCAGTGGCGGCCAGCGCGGTCTCGGCAGCATCGGCAGGGACATGGGCCAGTGCCGCGACGATGCGCCCGGCCCGCGCCACCAGCTTGGCATTGTCCGCCACGACATTGACCATATGCCCGTCATGGACGTGACCAAGCCGGATCGCGACCAGCACCGAAAGCATGTTCAGCGCCACTTTCTGCGCCGTCGCTGCCCCCATCCGGGTCGAGCCGGCGACCATCTCCGGCCCGGTTTCGATCAGCACCGGAATGTCGGCGGCGCGCAGCAGCGGGCTGTCCGCGCGGTTGGCGAATCCCGCCACCGTCACGCCGCGCGCCTTCGCCGCATCCGTCGCCGCCAGCGCATAGGGCGTCGTCCCCGAGGCCGACAGCACCAGCAGCACATCGCCCGCGCCCAGCCCGGCGCGCGCGACATCCGCCCGCGCCAGTTCCGGATCGTCCTCGACGCTGCCTTTCATATGCAAAAGCGCGTCGGCCCCGCCCGCGAACAGCATGGGCGAGCGGTCCGGCGCCAGCCCGAACGTGCCGGCCAGTTCCAGGCAATCGGCCAGCGCCATCAGCCCGGAGCTGCCCGCGCCGGCATAGCCCATGCGACCACCGTCGCGCAGCGCCTTCGCGCCCGCCTCGGCCGCGCGCTCGATGGCGGGCAGGGCGGGGCGCAGGGCGGAAAGGGCGCCGATCTGCGCATCGAGCAGCAGCGACAGGATCCGCTCCGCCGGCTGCGCATGCAGATCCGCGGAATCGGGATGCCGGGATTCGGTGCTGCGTTGGTTCATGTGATTCCCCCTCGGCATCAGATAATGCCAAAACAATACCAATTGTAAACCCATTTCCTGAAATTCGGTTATTTTTATCGCTAAACACCGAATTCAACTTTTCTCTTTTCATTTGGTATTGCTTTGGTATCTTATGCTCCAAGGAGGCCCGCATGGCATTGTTTCTGGGAATCGATGGTGGTGGCACCGGGTGCCGGGCGGTTCTGGCTGCGGCGGACGGCCCGGCGCTGGGGCGCGGCAATGGCGGGCCTGCCAATATCAATACCGATGTCGAGGGCGCGGCCGGCAGCATCATGGCCGCCACCGCCGAGGCGCTGCGGGGCACCGGCGCCGATCCGCGCGACCTGATCGCCGTGCTGGGGCTGGCGGGCGGCACCATGCGCGGCGCGACCGCGCGGCTGACCGGATTGCTGCCCTTTGCCCGCATCCGGATCGTTAATGACGGGCTGACCACCGCGCGCGGCGCGCTGGGGGCCGAGGACGGCATTCTTGCCGCGATCGGCACCGGCTCGGTCTTTGCCGTGCAGCGCGGCGGCGTGATTCGTCAGGTCGGCGGGCGCGGCTTTCTGCTGGGGGACGAGGCCAGCGGCGCGGTCCTGGGCCGTTCGCTGATGGCCGAGGCATTGCGCGCCGAGGATGGATTCGTCCCGATGACGCCGCTGCTGCGCGCGGTGCTGGACGAGCATGGCGGGATCGAGGGAATCATCACCTTCGGCAATCATGCCAGACCCGGCGATTTCGGCGCGCTGGCGCCCGAAATCGTTGCCTCGGACGATCCCGCCGCGCGCCGCATCTTTGACGCGGCGGTCGAACAGGTCCGCCAGAATCTGGCCACGCTGCAGGAGGGCGACAAGCTGCCGGTCGTCTTTACCGGCGGGCTGGGGCCGCATTACGCCGCCCGTCTGGCCGGTCTCTGGCCGCAGCGCCCGGCCCTTGGCAGCAGCGTCGACGGCGCGCTGGCCATGGCCCGCGAATTGGGGGTGTCGGCATGAGCGACCTGTTCACCCCCGAGGCCTTCGCCGATACCGGCGCCGGGCCGCTTTATGTGCAGCTGCATCGCCGCATCGCCGAGGCCATCGCCTCGGGGCGGCTGCGGCCCGGCGACAACCTGCCGCCCGAACGCGAACTGGCGGCGCTGACCGGTCTGTCGCGGGTGACCGTGCGCAAGGGCGTCGCGGCGCTGGTCGCCTCGGGGCAGCTGGTGCAGCGGCGCGGCTCGGGCACTTTCGTCGCCCCGAAGGTCGAGCGCCTGGAACAGGCGCTGTCGCTGCTGACCTCGTTCACCGAGGACATGGCGCGGCGCGGGCGCAGGGTCGAAAGCCGCTGGCTGGACCGCGGGCTCTACGCCCCCGCCCCCGAAGAGGTGATGGCGCTTGGTCTGGGCGCGAATGACCGCGTGGCGCGGCTGGCGCGGGTGCGGACATCGGACGGCACGCCGCTGGCCATCGAGCGCGCCTCGCTGCCGGCCTCGATCCTGCCCGATCCCGAGACGGTGGAGACCAGCCTTTACGCCGTGCTCGAAGCGCATGGCTGCCGGCCGGTGCGGGCCGTTCAGCGCATCTCGGCCGCCAATCTCGAGGCGCGCGACGCGGATCTGCTGGGCGTGCCGCCGGGCGTCGCCGGCCTCAGGATGGAGCGCGTATCCTATCTGCCCTCGGGGCAGGTCGTGGAATTCACCCGCTCGCTTTACCGCGGCGACGCCTATGACTTCGCCGTCGAACTGAAACTGGCCCCCAAGGCCGAAAGGAACCCCGCATGACCCAAAGCCACATGGCCCGCGAAGTGGCCGAGATCCCCGAGGCCGCCGCCCGTTTCCTGGACCGTTCGCGCGATGCGCTGGCACGGGCCGGCGCGGCGCTGAACGACCGCGATCCGCGGGTGGCGGCGACGGTCGCGCGCGGATCCTCCGACCATGCCGCCACCTATCTGAAATACGCCATCGAATTGCAGGCGGGCATTCCGGTGGCTTCGGTCGGTCCCTCGGTCGCCTCGATCTACCGCCGGCCGCTGCGGCTTGACGGCGCCGTCTGCATTGGCATTTCGCAATCGGGCCGCAGCCCCGACATCGTGGACATGATGCGCACGGCGGGCGAGGGCGGGGCGCTGCCCATCGCGATCACCAACCATGCCGACAGCCCGATGGCGGCGGCCTCGGCCCATTGCCTGGCCCTGCATGCAGGCGAGGAAAAAAGCGTTGCCGCCACCAAGACCTTCGTGAACTCGGTTCTGGCCGGTCTGGCGCTGCTGGCGGAATGGCAGCGCGACGACGAGCTGCGCGCCGCCGTGGCGGACCTGCCCGAGGCGCTTGCCCGCGCCGTGGCGCTGGACTGGTCGCCGCTTTCCGCACGGCTGGCGCGCGCCGGCTCGGCCTTTGTGCTGGGGCGCGGGCCGGGCTATGCCATCGCCTGCGAATCGGCGCTGAAGATGAAGGAAACTTCGGGCATTCACGCCGAGTCCTACAGCGCCGCCGAGGTGCTGCACGGCCCCGCCGCCATCGTGCAGGCGCATTTCCCGGTCCTGGCGCTGGCGGTCGAGGATGCCGCCCTGCCGCATGTCGTCGCCACTGCCGAGCGGCTGGCGGCGCAGGGCGCGGATGTCTTTCTGACCGGTGCCGAGGCCAGCGGCGCCACGCGCCTGCCCTCGGTGCCCGGCCTGCATCCGATGGTGGCGCCGCTGGTCGTGGCGGCCAGTTTCTATGCCTGCGTCGAGGGGCTGGCGCGGCGCCGCGGCTTCGATCCGGACACGCCGCCACATCTGCGCAAGGTGACGGAGACGGTCTGATGCGGCACATCCTTGCCGGCGCGCGCCTCTTCGACGGCGCGGCCTTTCGCGACGACCATGCGCTGGTGATCGCCGATGGCCGGATCGAGGCGATCCTGCCCGCCGCCAAGGCCGGCCCGCCCAGCCAGCAGGTCAGCGGCATCATCGCGCCCGGCTTTCTCGATCTGCAGGTGAATGGCGGCGGCGGGGTGATGGTCGACGGCGCCATTGATGCGGCGGCCCTGCGCCATATCTGCGCCACCCATCGCCGGCTGGGCTGCGCCGGCATCCTGCCGACGCTGATCACCGATACCGCGCCGGCCACCGCCCGGGTCATCGCGACCGGGATCGAGGCGGCCCGCGCGGGCGTTCCCGGCTTTCTGGGTCTGCATCTGGAGGGGCCGCATCTCGACCCGCGCCGCAAGGGCGCGCATGACCCGGCGCTGATCCGGCCGATGACCGATGAGGACCTGGCGCGGCTATGCGAGGCCGCGCAAGCCTTGCCGGTGCTGATGGTGACGCTGGCCCCCGAAAACGCGACGCCCGAGCAGATCGCCGCGCTGAGCGGGGCCGGCGCTCTGGTCAGTCTCGGTCACAGCGATTGCGATTTCGAGACGGCGCAGGCCGCCTTCAGGGCCGGTGCCAGCTGCGCGACACATCTGTTCAATGCGATGAGCCAGCTGGGCCATCGCGCGCCCGGGCTGGTCGGAGCCGTTCTGGCGGGGGGCGCGTCGGCGGGGCTGATCGCGGACGCGATTCACGCCCATCCGGCGGCCATGCGCGCCGCCCTGTCGGCGCGGGCCGAGGGGGTTTTCCTGGTCACCGACTGCATGGCCTTTGCCGGCACCGACCAGACCGAGATGATGCTGCACGGCCGCACCGTCCTGCGTCGCGACGGCCGGCTGACCCTGCCCGACGGCACCCTGGCGGGCGCGGATCTGCGCATGGATCGGGCGGTCGCCACCCTGGTCGGTAAGGTCGGCATCGCGCCCGAGCGCGCGCTGTCCATGGCGACGCTGCAACCCGCGCGCACCCTCGGCTTGCAGGACCGTTACGGCCGTCTGGCGCCGGGCTGCGATGCCGATCTGATCCTGCTGGACGAAACCCTTGCGTTGCGGGCGGTCTGGCAGGATGACGGCTGGCAATCGCCGCTGCCGGGCTGAGATCGCCCCGGCGCAAGGCCGGGGCTGCGCGGCCCGGCTCTGCCGCGATCACAGCCCGTATATGGCGCCGAATTTCTGCTCAAGGTAGTCCAGCAGCGGCTCTTCGCTGATCTCCTCGCCGGTGGCGCGCTCGATCAGCTCGCGCGGCGGATAAAGGCCGCCATGGCGCTGCATGTTCTCGCGCAGCCATTCGACCGCCGGGGTGGCGTCGCCCTGCGCCAGGAACTGGTCCAGATCCGGCACGGCCTCGCGCATGGCCGCGTTCAGGCAGCCGGCATAGACATTGCCCAGGGCATAGGTCGGGAAATAGCCGAACAGCCCCACAGCCCAATGCACATCCTGCAGCAGCCCATTGGCGGGCCGGTCGACGGCAATGCCGAAATCCTTGAGGAAACGCGCGTTCCAGGCCTCGATCAGGTCGTCCGTGTCCAGCCGCCCGGCGATCAGGTCGCGCTCCAGGTCAAAGCGCAGCATGATGTGCAGGTTATACTGCACCTCATCGGCCTCGGTCCGGATATGGCCGGGGGTCACCCGGTTCACCGTCGCATAAAAGGCATCCGCATCCGGCACCGACAGCCCGTCGAAAGCATCGGCCATGCGCTGATAAAGCCAGCCGGCAAAGGCGCGGCCGCGGCCGATCTGGTTCTCGTAGATGCGGCTCTGGCTTTCATGCGCCCCCATCGAGACGCCGCGCCCCAGCGGCGTGAAGGCGTGATCGCTGTCGATCCCCAGCTCATAGCTGGAATGGCCGACCTCGTGGATGGTCGAATAGATGCAGTTGAACGGGTCCGTCTCGACCACGCGGGTGGTGATGCGGCTGTCCTGCCAGCGCCCCGAGCTGAACGGATGCACCGCCAGATCCATCCGCCCGCGCGTCCAGTCATAGCCGTAAGCCGTGGCGCAGGCGCGCGCCAGCCGCAGCTGGGTTTCCTGCGGGAAATGCCCCAGCAGCGGCGCGGGCTGGAATTCGGCGCCCAGGATATCCTCGCGCAGCGCGACAAGGCGCGGGCGCATGGCATCGAACAGCGCCGCGATCCCGGCCTGGGTCGCGCCCGGCTCGTAATCGTTCAGCAGCACGTCGTAAAGATCGCCGCCATCGGCCAGCGCCGCCGCCTCTTCGCGCTTGAGCATCAGGATGTCGTTCAGGACCGGCAGGAAATCCTGCGGCGCATCCTTGGCGCGGGCCTCGGCCCAGACCCCCTGCGCCAGCGAGGTCTGCCGCGCCAGTTCCATCGCCAGAGGCGCCGGGACGCGGGTCGCCCGGTGATGTTCGCGCGCGATCAGATCGATGATGCGCGCGTCCTCGTCATCCTCGGGCTCGGCGAGGTCCAGCCATTCGCCGACCCGCGGGTCGGCGCGTCGCTCGTGCAGGACCGATTCCATGGCGGCGATTTCCTCGGCCCGCTGTTCGGTGGCGCCGCGCGGCATCACCGTTTCCTGGTCCCAGGCAAGCCGCTCGGCGACCGAGGACAGCGCCTCGGTCTGACGCTGAAAGGCAAGAAGTTCGTCGAAAGCGCTCATCGGACAGTCCCCCGGACCGAGGTTTCATAGGGATAACGGGCATGGTGGCGCGCCCGCAGGATCAGCGTGAACAGTATCACCGCGCCGATCTGATGCGCCAGCGCCAGCGGCAGCGGCGAGGCATGAAGGACGTTCAGGATGCCCAGCCCGACCTGCACCGCAAGCGCCGCGATCATCGCCAGAAAAGCGCCCCGCGTCACCGGATGCGGCGAGCGGCGGGCGCGCGCATATACCACCACGGCAAAAACGGTCAGCAGATAGGCCGCCATGCGGTGGATGAACTGCACCAGCGCCGGATTCTCGAAGAAATTGCGCCAGCCCAGCGTAGCGTCCCAGATCGTCGAGGGTATCCATTCGCCGCCCATGGTCGGCCAGCCGGTATACATGCGCCCGGCATCGATCCCCGCGACCAGCGCGCCCAGAAGGATCTGGACAAAGGCCAGATGCATCAGCCCGGTGGTGATGGAAAACAGCTTCGGCTCGCCGGCGCGGCGCGCGCGCAGCAGCGCCGCCTCCGGGCGCGACAGCGACAGCCCATACCATGCGACCAGACCCAGAATGGCGAAGGCCAGGCCCAGATGCGTGGCCAGCCGGTAGGAGGCCACGCGGATCATCTCGCCCGAGAGCCCGGAATGGACCATCCACCAGCCGATCGCGCCCTGCGCCCCGCCCAGCAGGCCCAGCGTCAGGAGCCTTGGCGTCCAGCCGGTCGGAATCCGCCTTGTCGCCCAGAAAAACAGAAATCCCGCGGCCCAGACCAGCCCGACCAGCCGGCCCAGCAGCCGATGCGACCATTCCCACCAGTAGATGGTCTTGAACTCTGCCAGTTCCATGTCGGGATTCACCTGCTGGAACTGCGGGATCTGCTTGTATCTGTCGAACTCGGCCTGCCATGTCGCCTGATCCATCGGCGGGATCGCCCCGGTCACCGGCTTCCATTCGGTGATCGACAGGCCCGACCCGGTCAGCCGCGTCGCGCCGCCAAGCGCGATCATCGCCGCGACCAGCACGAAAAGCACGATCAGCCAGATCCGGATCGCGCCGCGCGCGCCCTTGTGCCCGGCATCGATCATGCCGCCGCCGGGCGGCGTGTCGCGCGGAACCGTTTCGGTGACTTCCTGAAAGACGGGGCGTCTTGTCATCTCGGCTTCCTCATGGATCAGGCGCGACCTTGGCCCGCGCGCGCCCGGAAATCAATCAATCGCGGCGGATCAATTGCCGCAGCATGCCGTGAAAGATGCGTGTATCGGCGCGGGTCAGCGCCAGGCGCGACCAGAGGTTGCGCAGGCTCAGCTTCATCGCCGGCGCCTTTTCGGGCGGAAAGAAGAAACCCGCCTCGGTCAGGCGCTCTTCCCAGTGATCGGCCAGTTTCTCGATTTCGATCCGCGTCGCGGGAGATTCGTTGTCCGGGCGGCGACCATGCGGGGCGGGCTCGGGCGGCAGGCTCTCGCGCGCCCATTCATAGCCGGTCAGCAGCACCGCCTGGGCAAGATTGAGCGAGGCGAAATCGGGATTGACCGGCACGGTGATGATGGCATTGGCGCGCGCCACGTCGTCGTTTTCGAGGCCCGCCCGCTCGGGTCCGAAGATGACCGCGATCCGCTCGCCGTTTGCTGTGCGCTGCCTTCCATCGGCCATGGCGGTGGCGGGGGTCAGGACCGGCTTGGTCAGTTCGCGGCCGCGCGCGGTGGTGGCATAGGCATGGTCGATATCGGCCATGGCCTCGGGCAGGGTCGGGAAGACGCGCGCCCGGTCCAATACCCGTGCGGCGGCGCCCGAGGCCATGGCGACCGCCTTCGGATTGGGCCAGCCATCGCGCGGCGCCACCAGACGCAGGTCGGTCAGGCCGAAATTCAGCATGGCGCGGGCGGCCGCGCCGATATTCTCGCCCATCTGCGGGCGGATCAGGATGATCGCAGGTTCCATGCGCGCGGCAATATCCTTGCCGCGGGCCACTGGCAAGGCGCGCCACGCTGCGCTATCTGCGTAGCAGGTATCAGGATGACAGCACCATGACAGAGCAGCCCAATTCGCCGCAACTTTATCTGATCACCCCGGTCGGGGCGGCGGCCTCGAGCCTGGGGCCCTTGCTGGCGGATGTGATGGACCGCTTTCCCGTGGCCTGCCTGCGCATTCCCGGCGCCGGCACCGAGGAGGATCTGGGCCGCATCGCCGATCTGGCGCGCGAGATCGCCCATGCCCGCGACGTGGCGGTGGTGATCGACGATCATGTGCGGCTGGCGCTGCGCCACGGGCTGGACGGGGTGCATCTGCGCGACGGCGCGCGCAGTGTCCGCCATGCCCGCAAGGAGCTTGGCGCCGATGCCATTGTCGGCGCCTTCTGCGGCATCTCGCGCCATGACGGCATGAACGCGGCCGAGGCCGGCGCGGATTACGTCAGCTTCGGCCCATGCGGCGAAACCGCTCTGGGGCATGGGGCGATGGCCGGGGCCGATCTGTTCGAGTGGTGGTCCGAGATGATCGAGATCCCGGTCGTGGCCGAGGGGGCGCTGAGCCCCGCCCTGATCGGTCAGCTTGCCCCGATCACCGATTTCCTGGCGCTTGGCCCGGAGATCTGGGCCGAGTCCGATCCTGTCGCGGCGCTGACGCATCTCTGGCGCTGACCGGGCCGGCGGCGCGGCCGCATGGATATTTGGATGAAGAAGAAGTCCCGCCGGCCGCGCGGGCAGCGCCCTGTTCCGCGGGCCGATCCCCTGGCGGTTCGCGGCCGGCCCTTGCGAAGCGTCGGGGCGCGGCTTAAAGGCAGCACATGACCCAGCATCAGCGCCTTCTCATCATCGATTTCGGTTCCCAGGTGACGCAACTGATCGCGCGCCGTCTGCGCGAGCTGAACGTCTATTGCGAAATCCGCCCCTATCAGAATGTCTCGGACGCCATATTGGCGGAGATGGCGCCGCGCGCGGTGATCCTGTCGGGCGGGCCGGACAGCGTGACGCGCGAGGGCTCGCCGCGTGCGCCGGACGGGCTCTGGTCGATGGGCGTGCCGGTCCTTGGCATCTGCTACGGCCAGCAGGTCATGATCGCGCAGCTTGGCGGCGCGGTCGAGGGCGGGCATCATGCCGAATATGGCCGGGCCTTCGTGTCGCCGGCCGAGGGGCATCGCGAGGACAGCATCTTTGCCGGGCTGTTCGGCGAGGGCGGGCGCGAGCAGGTCTGGATGAGCCATGGCGACCGCGTCACCCGCCTTGCGCCGGGATTCGAGGTCATCGGCACCTCGCCCAATGCGCCCTTTGCGATGATCGCGGATGAGACGCGCCATTTCTATGGCGTGCAGTTCCATCCCGAGGTGCATCACACGCCGAATGGCAGGCTGATGCTTGAGAATTTCCTGCGGCTGGCCGGCTTTTCCGGCGACTGGACCATGGCGAGCTATCGCGACGAGGCGATCCGCAAGATCCGCGAACAGGTCGGCGACAAGCGGGTGATCTGCGGCTTGTCGGGCGGCGTCGACAGTTCGGTCGCCGCGGTGCTGATCCATGAGGCGATCGGCGATCAGCTGACCTGCGTCTTTGTCGATCACGGGCTGTTGCGGCTGAACGAGGCCGAAGAGGTCGTGGCCATGTTCCGCGACAATTACAACATCCCGCTGATCCATGCCGATGAGGCCGATCTGTTCATCGGCGCGCTGGAAGGGGTCAGCGATCCCGAGGTCAAGCGCAAGACCATCGGCAAGCTGTTCATCGACGTCTTCCAGCGCGAAGCGGCCAGGATCGACGGCGCCGAGTTTCTGGCCCAGGGCACGCTGTATCCGGATGTGATCGAAAGCGTCAGCTTTTCGGGCGGTCCCTCGGTCACCATCAAGTCGCATCACAATGTCGGCGGCCTGCCCGAGAAGATGGGCCTGAAACTGGTCGAGCCGCTGCGCGAGCTGTTCAAGGACGAGGTCCGCGCCCTGGGCCGTGAACTGGGCCTGCCCGAGCAGTTCATCGGCCGCCATCCCTTTCCCGGGCCGGGCCTTGCCATCCGCTGCCCCGGAGAGATCACCCGCGACAAGCTGGACATCCTGCGCAAGGCCGATGCCGTATTCATCGACCAGATCCGCAAGCACGGGCTTTATGACGAGATCTGGCAGGCCTTTGTCGCCATCCTGCCGGTGCGCACCGTCGGCGTGATGGGCGACGGGCGGACCTATGACTATGCCTGCGCCTTACGCGCGGTGACCTCGGTCGACGGGATGACGGCGGATTATTACCCGTTCACGCATCAGTTCCTGGGCGAGACGGCGACGCGGATCATCAACGAGGTCAAGGGCATCAACCGCTGCACCTATGACATCACGTCGAAGCCGCCCGGCACCATCGAGTGGGAATGACCGGACGCCCGTGCGGGCGACAGCCGTTGCAGACCGGCGATCGGGCGGCGCGGCGATGCGGGACTATCGCTCAAGCCGGATGCCGCGCGGCGGCCGCTCCATGCTGGCCCATTCGGGCATCAGCCCCCAATATTCCAGACCCTTCAGCGCCAGGCCGAGGGCGATGATCGCCAGAACCAGCATGACCATGCGTGCCCTGGGCGGGTTTCGCGCCCAGCGGGATGCCCGGATCAGCCACAGGAGGTTGTTCATCCGCCCCTTCCTTTGCTAGTGCTGCCCCGACACGAATACGCCGGAACACCCCATTGCCTCAGCATAGCGACAGCCGAATCCTGCCCTATACCTCTGACCAGATGTATGCACTGGTGGCCGATATCGAAAGATATCCCGAATTCCTGCCCTGGAACACCGCCGCCCGCATCCGCGCCCGCAAGCCCGGCCCCGAGCCGGGCAGCGAGCTGATCGAGGCCGATCTGGTCATCAGCTTCAAGGTGTTTCGCGAACGTTTCGGCAGCCGCGTGACGCTGTGGCCGGAGCGCAGGCGCATCGACACCGAATATCTGGATGGGCCGTTCAGATATCTCAGGAGCGGCTGGAATTTTTCCGATCTGGCGGCCGGGAATGGCGCCGGACCCAGCTGCAAGGTGGATTTCTTCGTCGATTTCGAGTTCCGCAATGCCATTCTGGGCAAGGTCATCGGCGTCGTCTTTGGCGAGGCCATGTCACGTATCGTCCGCGCCTTCGAAGAGCGGGCGCGGGTGCTTTATTCCCCGGCGTGACGGGCGGCCTGCCAGATCGCATAATCCCCGGCCAGTTCCCGGCGCAGGCGTTCCCTGGTGGCGGGTGTCAGTTCCAGCGCGGCGGCGGGCGAGACATTGACGCGCTCCAGCGTGATCGGGTGGTTCAGCCGCTCGGACAGGAAATCGACCAGCAGCGGCATGGCCTCGTAGCGAAAGATGTGATCGACGGCGACGCGGCCGTCATGGTCGATCAGAAGCTCGGACTGCCGCCCCAGCCGGGCATAGGGCGGCGGGCCATCGGGTTGCAGATAGGCGGTCACGAACTGTTCGAAATCGATACCTGCCGTGCTGTTGCGATGCCCGATCAACGCGTCGCGGCGGCGGTATCGGTACCAGCTGCCCAGCCAGTCCAGCGGCTCGCGCACGACCGCCACGGTCTGAAAGGCGGGGCGGTCGCGGCGCGCGATCAGGGGCTGGATCCGGTTCCGGTATTGCCGCAGGTTCAGATGCTTGACGCTGGGCTCCGCGCGAAAGGCGATCTCGGCGAGCGGCGCCAGCGCCTCTTCCAGCGCCGTGGTGCCGGTCTTGGGCACCGACAGCAGCACGATCCGGGGGCCAAGGAAAATCAGCATGGGGCGTCGATCGGGAAGGACATGCCAACCGATTAGCCGTCATGGCGCATGATGGCAAGCCGGGCGGCGGGGCGGTTTCCCTTAGTCCTTGAGCAGCAGGAGCAGCGCCAGCATGATCGCCGTAATGCCGGGCAGGACGATCAGCCCGGGCAGGGCGCCGGTCAGCAAACCTTCCAGCGCGATGACCCAGACCGGGGTCAGATAGGTATAGGCCATGACCTTGGCGGCGGGCAGGCGCAAGGCGGCGAACTGCACCAGGACGACGGTGGCGGCGGTGGCGAAGACGGCGACATAGAACAGCGTGATCCAGACCAGCGCCGGGAGTTCCATCCAGTCGGTGGCGCGGATCGCGCCCCAGCCCCAGATCAGCAGGACCAGCGTGCCCGCGACCAGCGTGCCGAAGGTAAAGACCACCGGCCGCTCGCCCCGGTTCAGCCGCCGCACCATCGGCGTATAGAGCGCATGCGCCGCGCAGCCCAGGAGATAGATCGCCTCGCCCCGGCCGAAATCCAGCCGCGCCATGGCCGCCAGATCGCCGCGAAAGATCACCCAGAGACAGCCCAGCCCGCCCAGCACCAGCGCCGTGGCCATGCGCGCGCCCGCGATCTGGCGCAGCAGCAGCCAGCTGAATCCCGCCGTCATCAGCGGCGTCAGCGCAAAGACGGCGGCAGTCGAGACCGGCAGGGCGGTTTTCAGCCCCTCGAACATCAGAACGAAATAGGCGGCGTAAAGCCCGCCCAGGATCAGATAGCGCCAGGGCGCGGCAAAGGCGTGGCGCGGCAGGCCGGGCCCCGCCAGCACCGCGTAGAGCGCCACCACGATCGACGCCAGCACGAAACGGATCGCGGTGATTGCCACCGGGTCGATCAGATTCGCGACCCGCGCGCCCAGCGAAAACGACCCCGCGATAAGGACCGAGAAAACCAGCATCGCGACATGCCCGCGCAGGGATTCGCGGCGGGTATGGGGGATGGGGGCGGGCCTTTCGGCCCGGGCGGCGATTCCGGCCATTGCACGAACCTTTCGTCGATCAGCACCGGCCCGGCTGCGGCCCTCGGCCCGCCAATGGCCGCCATGCCATAATGCATCCCGCGCGCAACGGCAAACCCTTCGCTTCGGCACTGCCGCGCGAAAGCGCGCTTCTGCCGGGCTCCTGCGTTGACACCGGCCCGGTTTTTGCCTATCTGATGGCGCAATCCCCGGAAGGCGCATCCTTCCGGTCCCCGTTGGTTGCGGGGATCGCCCCCCGTCAGCGCGTTGCGCCCACGGGGGCGTCACTCATTTGCAACGGACCTCAGGAGGCCCGCCATGTTCGAGAATCTGTCAGATCGCCTTGGCGGCGTCTTCGACCGCCTCACGAAACAGGGCGCCCTGTCCGAGGATGACGTCACCGCCGCCATGCGCGAGGTGCGCGTGGCCCTGCTTGAGGCCGATGTCTCGCTGCCCGTCGCGCGCAGCTTCGTGAAATCGGTCACCGGCAAGGCCACCGGCGCCGCCGTCACCAAATCCGTCACCCCCGGCCAGCAGGTGGTGAAAATCGTCCATGACGAGCTGATCAGGGTCCTGCAGGGCGAAGAAGCGCCCGAGGCGCTCAGGATCGACAACCCGCCCGCGCCGATCCTGATGGTCGGGCTTCAGGGCTCGGGCAAGACCACGACCACCGCGAAACTGGCCAAACGCCTGAAGGACCGCGAGAAAAAGCGCGTCCTCATGGCCAGCCTCGACACCAACCGCCCGGCGGCGATGGAACAGCTTGCCATTCTCGGTCAGCAGATCGGCGTCGATACCCTGCCCATCGTGCCCGGCCAGACGGCGGTGCAGATCGCGCAGCGCGCCAGGCAGCAGGCCAGCCTTGGCGGTTACGACGTCTATATGCTCGACACGGCGGGCCGGTTGCATATCGATCAGCTCCTGATGGACGAGGTCCAGGCCGTCCGCGACGTGGCGAACCCGCGCGAGACCCTGCTGGTGGTCGATGGCCTGACCGGTCAGGACGCGGTGAATGTCGCAACCGAATTCGACGGCAAGGTGGGCATCTCGGGCGTGGTGCTGACCCGCATGGATGGCGACGGGCGCGGTGGCGCGGCGCTGTCGATGCGCGCCGTCACCGGCAAGCCGATCCGTTTCGTCGGCCTTGGCGAAAAGATGGATGCGATCGAGGTGTTCGACGCGCAGCGCATCGCCGGCCGCATCCTCGGCATGGGCGATATCGTGGCGCTGGTCGAAAAGGCTCAGGAGGTCCTTGAGGTCGAGCAGGCCGAGCGCATGATGAAGCGCTTCCAGAAGGGCATGTTCAACATGAACGACCTTCGCAACCAGCTTGAACAGATGATGAAGATGGGCGGCATGGGCTCGATCATGCAGATGATGCCGGGCATGGGCAAAATGGCCAAGCAGGCCGAGGCGGCGGGTCTGGACGATACCGCGCTGCGCCGCCAGATCGCGCTGATCAATTCGATGACGAAAAAGGAACGCGCCAATCCCGACATCCTGCAGGCCAGCCGCAAGAAACGCATCGCCGCAGGCGCAGGCATGGAGGTGTCCGAGCTGAACCGGCTTCTCAAGATGCAGAAGCAAATGGCTGATACGATGAAGAAACTCGGCAAGATGGGCAAGGGCGGGATGCTCAAGCAGGCGATGCGCGCCATGGCTGGCAAGGGCGGCGGGCTGCCCGATATGGGCGATGTCGATCCGGCCAAGATGGCCGAGGCGACCAGGATGCTGCAGGACCCCAAGGGGCTCGGCGGCGATCTGGGCAAGATGAACCTTCCGGGCGGCCTCTCGGGCCTTTTCGGCAAGAAATAAGCCGATCGCCCGCAGATGCATACCCAGACCGCGACCCTTCTTGTTGACGTGCCGCTGCTCGAAACCGGGCGGCTGGTGCTGCGCGAGCCGCGCCTGTCCGATTGGGACGCGATGAACGCCTTCGGCCGGTCCGAACGCTCGGGCTTCATCGGCGGCCCGTTCGAGGAATGGCAGAACTGGGGCGCGCTGACCGGTGGCATCGGCCATTGGCTGCTGCGCGGCTATGGCCTCTGGTCGGTCGAGGACCGCGCCACCGGCCGGCCGGCGGGGCGTGTCGGTGTCATCAATCACATCGACTGGTCGGAACCGGAACTGGGCTGGCATATCTATGACGGTTTCGAGGGCAGGGGCATCGCCTATGAGGCGGCGATGGCTGCCCGCGACCATGCGCAGGGCCGGATGGGGCTGGGTCCGCTGATTTCCCATATCCATCCCGACAATACCCGCTCGCGCCGTCTCGCCGAACGCATGGGCGCGGTTGTCGAGCGCGAGACGGAACTGCGCAGGACGCCATGTCTGATCTACCGCCACCCGAAAGGGGCCGCATGATGCGCGCTTTCTTCTTCACGCAAATATCCTCGGGGGTGCGGGGGCAGACAGCCCCCGCTTTCGCCCCCAGAACCGGAGCGACCCGCGCATGACCGATCCGATCAACCGCGCCGCAGCCCTGCTCAGGGAACATCGCGACAGCATCGACCGGCTGGACGCGATCCTCGTCTATACGCTGGCCGAACGCTTCAAGCACACCCAATCCGTCGGCCGCCTCAAGGCCGAACACGACCTTCCGCCGTCCGATCCCTCGCGCGAAGCCGAGCAGATCAGGCGGCTGGAACGCCTCGCGCGCGAGGCCGATCTGGACCCGGAATTCGCGCGCAAATTCCTGAATTTCGTGATTGCCGAGGTGATCCGCCATCATGAAACCTTCCAATCCTAGGTGGGGTTTCCCCGCCAAACCCGCCATTTCAAAGGAGAAAACGCAATGGCAATGAAAATCCGTCTGGCCCGTGGTGGCTCGAAAAAACGCCCGTTCTATTCGATCGTGGCCAGCGACTCGCGCATGCCGCGCGACGGCCGCTTTCTGGAAAAACTGGGCACCTATAACCCGCTGCTGCCGAAGGACAGCGAAGAGCGCGTCAAGATGGACCTCGAGCGCGTGCAGTACTGGCTGAGCCAGGGCGCCCAGCCCACCGACCGCATCGCCCGCTTCCTCGAAGCCGCCGGCATCCGTGAAAAGGCCGAGCGCAAGAACCTGAAAAAGGGCGAGCCGGGCAAGAACGCCCAGGAACGCGCCGCCAAGCGCGCCGAGCGCGAAGCCGCCGCCAATGCCCCCGCCGAAGCCCCGGCCGAGGCGCCCGCCGAAGAAGCCGCTTCGGAATAATCCGTGGCCGAGCGGGTCTGTGTCGGTGCCATCGCCGGCGCCTTTGGCGTCCGGGGCGAGGTCAGGCTGAAAAGCTTTACCTCGCAACCGAATGATATTGCCGAATATTCCCCGCTCTGGACCGAGGATGGCAAGCGCTCGTTCACCGTTCGCCTGACGCGGCCGGTGACGGGCGGCCTCGGCGCGCGGCTCTCGGGGGTCGAGAGCCGCGAGGCGGCCGAGGCGCTCAGGGGCGTGACCCTTTGGGCCGACCGTGCGCGGCTGCCGGTGCTGCCCGACGACGAATTCTACCATGCCGACCTGATCGGGCTTTCGGTCTATGACACCGGCGGCGTTCTGCTGGGCAAGGTCCGCGCGATCTATGACCATGGCGCGGGCGATATCCTGGAAATCTTCGGCGCGGGGCGCAAGCAGACCCTGCTGCTGCCCTTTACCAAAGAGGCGGTGCCGACCGTCGATCTGACGGCGGGCCGCATCATCGCCGATCCGCCGGGCGAGGACGAATGACCGACAGGCCCGACCCCGAGGCCCCGGTGCCGGCGGTTGCGAAATCCCATGGCCGGCTGTCGATCCGCGCCAGCAAGCAGCCCCGCGACCTGATGGCCGAGCCGCAGGTCAGCGGCGCCTGGACCGCGCAGATCATCACGCTTTTTCCCGAGGCGTTCCCGGGGGTTCTGGGGCTTTCCTTGACAGGCAGGGCGCTCGCCGAGGGGCTCTGGAACCTGCGCACCACCGATCTGCGCCCCTTTGGCATCGGCAGGCATCGCAATGTCGATGACACGCCGGCGGGTGGCGGCGCGGGCATGGTGATGCGCGCCGATGTCATGGATGCCGCCCTGCGCGAGGCGGGCTCGCATCTGCCGGTGATCTATCTGTCGCCGCGGGGCAAGCCCTTCAGCCAGTCCCGCGCCCGCGAACTGGCGCGGGGGCCGGGCATGACGCTGATCTGCGGCCGGTTCGAGGGGGTCGATCAGCGCGTGCTGGACGCCCACGGGGTCGAAGAGATCAGCATCGGCGATTATGTCCTGACCGGCGGCGAACTGGCGGCTCAGGTCTTGATCGACGCGACGGTTCGCCTTATACCGCGCGTGCTGGGGAATCAGGAATCGCTGGCCGAGGAATCCTTTTCCGAAGGTCTGCTTGAGCACCCGCAATATACGAAGCCCGCCCTTTGGGAAGGCCGCGCGATCCCGGAAGTTCTGCTATCGGGTAATCACGCGGCTATTGCCAGTTGGCGGCAGGACATGGCCGAAAGGCTGACCAAGGAACGCCGCCCCGACCTGTGGCGGGCATATCGCGAAAGCCGCGATATGGACCCGGCAAAGGACCGACAGCTCTCGGGCGCATCAGACCAATCGCGGGACTACCGCGAGCAGACAGAGGATTAATGCGATGAACCTGATCGCCCAACTCGAAGCCGAGCAGATCGAAGCGCTCGGCAAGGACATCCCGGATTTCAAGGCCGGCGACACCGTGCGCGTCGGCTATAAAGTGACCGAGGGCACCCGCACCCGCGTCCAGAACTATGAAGGCGTGGTGATCTCGCGCAAGGGCGGCGGCATCGGCGCCTCCTTCACCGTCCGCAAGATCTCGTTCGGCGAGGGCGTCGAGCGCGTCTTCCCGCTTTACTCGACCAATATCGATTCGATCACCGTCCTGCGCCGTGGCCGCGTCCGCCGCGCCAAGCTGTACTACCTGCGTGATCGTCGCGGCAAATCGGCCCGCATCGCCGAGGTCACCAACTACAAGCCCAAAGCCGAAGCCAAGGCTTAAGGAGAGGCGCCATGAAAGCAGATATCCATCCCGATTATCACCTGATCGACGTCAAGATGACCGACGGCACCATCTATCAGGTGCGATCGACCTGGGGCAAGGAAGGCGACACCATGTCGCTGGACATCGATCCGAACTCGCACCCGGCATGGACCGGTGGCTCGGCCAAGCTGATGGACACCGGCGGCCGCGTGTCGAAGTTCAAGAACAAATACGCGGGTCTCGGCTTCTGAGCCATGCGCCCGCCGCAGATGCGAAGCGCCGCCCTTCGGGGCGGCGCTTTTCGTTTGTGGCATGGCCGGGAATAAAGCCGGAACAACAGCTTGCCGGACAGATCTGATACATGGGCGGGTGCTGCCCCGGGCGGCAAAAAGATCGCGCAAGGCGGCTTTGCCTGCTGCCGGGCGCTTTTCTTCGGCTTGGGCGCGGCCTATGTTCCGGGCGCTTTCGCCAGCAGGTTCAGGGGGATTCGTGGCGCATATCATCGTTGTCGGCAACGAAAAGGGCGGTTCGGGAAAGTCCACGACCTCGATGCATGTGGCGACCGCCCTGGCGCGGATGGGGCATCGGGTGGGCGCGCTGGATCTGGACGTGCGCCAGCGCAGCTTTGGCCGCTATCTGGAAAACCGCGCCGCCTTTACCGCGCGGGCGGGGCTGGACCTGCCGACCCCGATCCTTGGCCATATGGAGGCCGGCGGCCCGGATGGCGTCGATCCGCTGTCGAAAGCCGTCGCCGCGCTGGATGCGGAATGCGATTTCATCCTTCTGGATTGCCCCGGCTCGCATACCCGGCTCAGCCAGATGGCCCATTCGCTGGCCGATACGCTGATCACGCCGCTGAACGACAGTTTCATCGATTTCGACCTGCTTGCGCGCATGTCGCCCGAGGGCAAGGTGCTCGGCCCCTCGATCTATGCCGAGATGGTCTGGGCGGCGCGGCAGATGCGCGGCGAGGCCGGGGCCGGGCCGATCGACTGGCTGGTCCTGCGCAACCGCCTGGGCACGCAGGCCATGCATAACAAGCGCAAGGTCGGCGGCGCGCTGGCGGTCCTGTCGCGGCGTATCGGCTTTCGCGTCGCCCCCGGCTTTTCCGAGCGGGTCGTGTTCCGCGAGCTTTTCCCGCGCGGCCTGACGCTGCTGGACCTCAAGGATGTCGGCACCGAGCAGCTCAACATGTCCAATATCGCCGCGCGGCAGGAACTGCGCGACCTGATCGCCGAGCTGAACCTGCCGGGGGTCACCGTTTCGTTCTGAAACCGTGTAACCGTTGTTGCCGGCCCCCGTCATCGCTATGTTGCGCGCTAGGTGACGAGGAGTTGGAACGATGCAGTCAGCGGGCCGTCTCATGCGCGGCGCATTTGCGATCCTCGGGCTGGTCGTCGTCAGCCATGGCGCGGCCCTGGCCGAACCCGCGGATGCCGTCGAGCGGACCGACCTGCCCATCGTCACGCTGGCCACGGCCAGCCAGACCGAGATCGTCGCGCGGGTTCCGGTTTCCGGCTCGCTTGTGGCGCGGCGCGAGGTGCAGGTCCACGCCAATGTCTCGGGCTACGAGGTGACCGAGATCCGCGCCGAGATCGGCGACAGGGTCAAGGCGGGCGATCTGCTGGCCCGGCTTTCGGACGCGGAACTGACAGTCCAACTGGCGCAGGCCGAGGCCGAATATCAAAGCGGCGAGGCCAGCGTGCGGCAGGCCGAAAGCCAGATCGCCAATGCCGAGGCGCTGCTGACCGAGGCCGTCGCCGCGCTTGGCCGGACGCGCAGCCTGCGCAGTTCGGGCAATGCCAGCCAGGCGGTTCTGGATCAGGCCATTGCCTCGGAAGCCTCGGCCCGGGCGCTGTCCGAGGCGGCCTCGAACGGGCTGGGCGTGGCGCGGGCGGCACTGGCGCGGGCCGAGGCGGCGCGGCGGCTGGCGCAGCTGAATCTGGACTATACCCGGATCGTGGCGCCGGTCGACGGCCTGATCATTGGCCGCAGCGCCGAGCGGGGAACGCTCTCCGGCACCGGCGGCGAGCCGCTTTTCACGCTGGTTGCCGGGGGCGAGATCGAACTGGCGGCGGATGTGATCGAAACCGCGCTGAACCAGCTTCGGCCGGGCGATCCGGCGGAAATCCAGGTCGCGGGGCTGGGCCTTGTGACGGGCAGCCTGCGGCTGATCCCGGCGGCGGTCGATCCGGTCACGCGTCTGGGCATCGCGCGGGTCTCGCTGCAGCCGGAGCCGGGTCTGCGCGTGGGGCTGTTCGCCAGCGGCTGGATCATCACCGACCGGCGCGAGGCGGTGACGGTGCCCAGTTCGGCCGTCCTGTCGGATGGCACGAAAGAGCTGGTACAGGTGGTCAGCGATGGTCTGGTCGAGGCACGCGAGGTGCGCGCCGGCCTGATCTGGCAGGGGCGGCGCGAGATTCTGCAGGGGCTGCGTCCGGGCGAAAAGGTCATCGCCCGCGCCGGTGCCTTTTTCAGCAGCGGCGACCGCGTGCGTGAGACGCCATGAATTTCGCGACCTGGTCCATCCGGCAGCCGGTGCCCGCGATCGCGGCCTTTCTGGTGCTGCTGATGGTCGGGCTGTACAGCTTCAGCCGGATGGCGGTCACGGCGATGCCGAATATCGACCTGCCGGTGGTCAGCGTCGTGATCTCGCAGCCGGGGGCCGCGCCCTCGGAACTGACCCGGCAGGTGATCCAGCCGATCGAGGATTCCATCGCCAGCATCACCGGCGTGCGGCATATCACCTCGGCCGCGACCGACAGCACGGCGCGCATCTATGTCGAGTTCGAGCTGGAGGTCGACAGCGACCGCGCGGTGAACGACGTCAAGGATGCGGTGGCCAATGTCCGCGCCGACCTGCCCGAAAGCATCATCGAGCCGCTGATCAAGCGCCTTGACGTGACCGGCATGGCGATCCTGACCTATGCCGTCAGCGATCCCGGCAAGAGCATCGAGGAGCTGTCGGATTTCGTCGATGACGTGATCGCGCGCGACCTGTCCAACGTCGCCGGCGTCGCCAGCATCGAACGGATCGGCGGCGCCGACCGGCAGATCAATGTCGATCTGGACCCGGCCCGGATCGAGGCCTTCGGGCTGACCGCGGCCGAGGTCTCGGAGCAGTTGCGGGCCAAGAACATCGATCTGGGGGGCGGGCGCGGCGATCTGGCAGGCACGGAATATTCCATCCGCGCCCTGGGATCGGCCGATGACGTGGCGCGTCTTGCCGCCACGCCGATCCTGATCGGGCAGGGGCGCACGGTGCGGCTGGACGATCTGGGCAGGGTCAGCGACGGTGCCAGCGAAGAGCGCAGCTTCGCGCTGCTGGACGGCCAGCCCGTGGTCGCCTTTGGCGTCTTTCGCGGCAAGGGCGAATCGGATCTGGAGGCCGGCGACGGCACCAAGGCGCGCGTGGCCGAGATCGCGGCGCGCAATCCCGGCACGAGCATCACGCTGATCGACGACGCGACGACCCATACCCTGGGCAGCTATAACTCGACCATGGAGACATTGTACGAGGGCGCGGCGCTGGCGGTCATCGTGGTCTTCATCTTCCTGCGCAACTGGCGCGCGACGCTGATCGCGGCCGTGGCGCTGCCGCTGTCGATCATCCCGACCTTCTTTGTCATGTCCTGGCTGGGCTTCACGCTGAACGGCATCAGCCTGCTCGCGATCACGCTGGTCACCGGCATTCTGGTCGATGACGCCATCGTCGAGATCGAGAATATCGTGCGCCATATCAATAATGGCGCGCCCGCCTATCAGGCCAGCATGGAGGCCGCCAACGAGATCGGCCTGACGGTCATCGCGATCAGCTTCTCGATCATCGCGGTTTTTGCCCCGGTCAGCTTCATGGGCGGGGTTCCGGGGCAGTATTTCAAGCAGTTCGGCCTGACCGTGGCGGTGTCGGTCATGTTCTCGCTGCTGGTGGCGCGGCTGATCACGCCGATGATGGCGGCCTATTTCCTGCGCGACAGGATGGGCCATGCCGAACCGCGCGACGGCGCGCTGCTGCGCGCGCTGATGGCGGTGCTGCGCTGGACCCTGCGGCATCGCGGGCGGGCGCTGCTGATCGGTCTGGCCGTGTTCGGGCTGTCGATCTATTCCGCGACGCTGCTGCCAACCGAGTTCCTGCCGGCGCAGGATATCGGCCGCAGCCAGGTCACCATCGAACTGCCGCCCGGCGCCACGATCGAGGAAACCGAGGCGACCGCCCGGATGATCTCGGCCCGGATCGGCGCCCTCCCCGAGGTGCGCACGGTCTTTACCGATGGCGGCGATGCCAATGTCACCGACGCGCGGCTGAAGCTCAATTACGGCCCAAAGGACGAACGCGACAGGTCCAGTTTCGACATCGAGGACCAGCTCAAGCGCGAGCTTGCCGGCATTCCCGATATCCGCCTGAACTTCCAGAACCAGGAGGGCAATGCGGATCTGTCGGTTTCGGTTCTGGGCGACAGCGAGGCCGCCGTGTCCGAGGCCGCCGCGCGCCTGATGCGGGCGATGAAGACCCTGCCGGAGCTGGAGGACGTGACCTCATCGGCCAATCTGCAGCGCCCCGAGATCCAGATCACGCCGCGCCCCGAGGTTGCCAGCCAGCTGGGCGTCACCGCCAGCGCCCTGGCGACGACGCTGCGCATCGCGACGCTGGGGGATATCGAATCGAATCTCGCCAAGTTCAATACCGGCGACGAGCAGATCCCGATCATGGTGCGGCTGGACGAGACGGCGCGCAATGACATGATGACGGTGCGCAACCTGCGGGTGCCAAGCTCGGCCGGGCCGGTGCCGCTGGAGCTCGTCGCCGATATTTCGATCGGCGCCGGCGCGACCGAAATCGAACGCTACGACCGGCGCTATCGGACCTCGGTTTCGGCAAATCTGGTCGATGGCGCCGTGCTGGGGCCGGCCAGCGCCAGGGTCACCGAATTGCAGAAGCAGATCGACATGCCCGCCGGGACCGAGATCCAGCCCTCGGGCGATGTCGAGATCATGGGCGAGGTGTTCGAGGCCTTTACCGTCGCCATGATCTCGGGCGTGGTGCTGACCTATGTCGTGCTGGTCCTGCTGTTTCACAATTTCGTCACGCCGGTCTCGATCCTGATGTCGCTGCCGCTGGCCATCGGCGGCGCGATCCTGGCGCTGTTCCTGACCGGAAACTCGATCAGCATGGCGGTGGTGATCGGTTTTCTGATGCTGATGGGGATCGTGACCAAGAACGCGATCATGCTGGTCGAATTCGCGATCAGCGCCATGGATCGCGGGGTTGAGAAAAGCGAGGCGATCCTGGACGCCGTCCACAAGCGCGCGCGGCCCATCGTGATGACCACCATCGCCATGACCGCGGGCATGGTGCCCTCGGCGCTCGGCACCGGCGAGGGGGCAGAGTTCAGCGCGCCCATGGCGATCGCGGTGATCGGCGGCCTGCTGTTATCGACGCTGCTGTCGCTGCTATTCGTGCCCTCGCTGTTTTCGCTGGTCCATGGCGGCCAGGTGCGGGCGGCCGGCTGGCTCAGGCGGCGGATCGGGCTGAATTCGGCCGGACCCGCACCGGGCGAGTGACGCCCGATATCGGCGCATAAAAAAGGGGGCCGTCGCGGCCCCCCGTTCGGTTCCCGGATCGGGCCGGATCAGGCCAGCATGCCCATCGGGTTTTCCAGATGCGCGACGATCTTTTCCAGAAGCTGGGCCCCAAGCGCGCCGTCGATCACCCGGTGATCGACCGAGAGCGTCATCGACATGACATTGCGGATCACCACTTCGCCATCCTCGACCACCGGCGTCTGGATGCCGGTGCCGACGGCAAGAATCGCGCCATGGGGCGGGTTGATCACGGCATCGAAATTCTCGATCCCGAACATGCCGAGGTTGCTGATCGCGAAGCTGCCGCCCTGATATTCGTGGGGCGCCAGCTTCTTGGTCTTGGCGCGGGTGGCCAGATCCTTCATCTCGGCCGACAGGGCCGACAGGGTCTTGAGATGCGCGTCCTTCAGGACCGGGGTGAAAAGCCCGCCCTCGATCGCCACCGCGACGGCGACATCCGAGGGTTTCAGCTTCAGGATCCGGTCGCCGGCCCAGACGGCATTGGCATCCGGCACCTCCTGCAGCGCCAGCGCGCACGCCTTGATGATGAAGTCGTTGACCGAAAGTTTCACCCCGCGCGCTTCGAGCTGCTTGTTGAGCTGGCCACGGAACTTCATCAGCGCGTCCAGTTTCGCGGAACGGCGCAGGTAGAAATGCGGGATGGTCTGCTTGGCCTCGCCCAGACGGGCGGCGATGGTGCGGCGCATGCCGTCCAGCGCGACCTCTTCGGTGTCGCGGTCGGCATACATCTTGAGGATGGTCTCCGCCGAGGCGCCGGCCGGGGCGGCGGCTTTCGCGGCTGCGGCTGCCGGGGCGGCGGCTGCGGCCGGAGCGGCGGCACCAGGCTTCGCGCCCTCGACATCGGCCTTGACGATCCGGCCATGCGGGCCGGAGCCGGTCACGCCGGCCAGGTCGATGCCCTTTTCGGCGGCGATGCGGCGCGCGAGCGGCGAGGCAAAGACCCGCCCGCCGCTGGCCGATTTCGGGGCCGCCGGGGCAGGGGCCGCCGCCGGAGCGGCCGCAGCGGGGGCGGATGCCGCCGCCGGCGCAGGGGTTGCTGCCGCCTCGGCTTTCGGGGCGGGGGCGCTGCCGATATCATCGGCGGATTCGCCCTCGTCCAGCAGCACGGCGATGGGGGTGTTCACCTTGACCCCCGCCGTGCCCTCGGCGATCAGGATCCGGCCCAGCTTGCCCTCATCCACGGCCTCGAATTCCATCGTGGCCTTGTCGGTCTCGATCTCGGCGATGATGTCGCCGGACTTGACCTCGTCGCCTTCCTTTTTCAGCCATTTCGCCAGCGTGCCTTCCTCCATGGTCGGCGACAGGGCGGGCATCAGGATTTCTGTTGGCATCTCGTGCGCTCCCCTTAGCGATAGGTGACTTTTTTCACGGCTTCCACGACCTCGGGGGCGGTGATCAGCGCGTGTTTTTCAAGATTGGCGGCATAGGGCATGGGCACGTCCTTGCCGGTGCAGTTGATCACCGGCGCATCGAGGTAATCGAAGGCGTTTTCCATGATATAGGCCGAGAGGTGATTGCCGATCGAGGCCACCGGGAAGCCCTCTTCCACGGTCACGCAGCGATTGGTCTTTTTCACCGAGTCGATCAAGGTGCCATAGTCGATCGGGCGCAGGGTGCGCAGGTCGATCACCTCGGCCTCGATACCCTCGCCGGCGAGCGTCTCGGCGGCGGCGAGCGCGTGGCTCATGCCGATGCCGAAGCTGACGATGGTCACGTCCTTGCCGGGCCGCGCGATGCGGGCCTTGCCGAAGGGGATGGTGAAATCCTCGAGGTCCGGCACCTCGAAGCTGCGGCCATAAAGGATTTCGTTTTCAAGGAAGATGACCGGGTTCGGATCACGGATCGCGGTCTTCAGCAGGCCTTTCGCATCGGCCGCCGAATAGGGCATCACCACCTTGAGGCCGGGGATCTGCGCGAACCAGGCGGCATAATCCTGGCTGTGCTGGGCGGCCACGCGGGCGGCGGCGCCGTTCGGGCCACGAAACACCATCGGCGCGCCCATCTGGCCACCCGACATGTACAGCGTCTTGGCGGCCGAGTTGATGATATGGTCCATCGCCTGCATGGCGAAGTTGAAGGTCATGAACTCGACGATCGGGCGCAGCCCGGCAAGCGCGGCGCCGGTACCGATGCCGGCAAAGCCGATCTCGGAAATCGGCGTGTCGACGACCCGGCGCGGGCCGTATTTGTCCAGAAGCCCCTGGCTGATCTTGTAGGCGCCCTGATATTCGCCGACTTCCTCGCCCATCAGGAACACGGTCTCGTCGCGGGCCATTTCCTCGTCCATGGCCTCGCGCAGGGCCTCGCGCACGGTCATGGTCTTCATCGCCGTGCCTTCTGGCCAGTCGGGGCTGGCATTGGCGGCGGGCGTCTCCGGGGCGGATGCGGGCGCGGCGGCGGCCGGGGCGGGTGGCGCTGCGCTTGCCGCCGGCGCGGCCTCGGCAGCGGGGGCCGATTTGATGTCGTCGGCGGATTCGCCTTCCTCGACCAGCACGGCGATCGGGGTGTTGACCTTGACCCCCTCGCTGCCCTCGGCGATCAGGATCTTGCCAAGGATGCCCTCATCCACGGCCTCGAATTCCATCGTCGCCTTGTCAGTTTCGATCTCGGCGATGATATCGCCGGACTTGATCGTATCACCTTCCTTTTTCAGCCATTTCGCAAGCGTGCCTTCCTCCATGGTCGGCGACAGGGCGGGCATCAGGATTTCAGTTGCCATATTTTCAGTCCCTCTCTCAGGCGTCCGCTTCGGCGTAGATATCGGTCCACAGCTCTTCCAGAGCGGGCTCGGGGCTTTCCTTGGCGAATTCGGCGGATTCGTTCACGATCTCCTTGATTTCCTTGTCAATCGCCTTGAGATCGTCTTCGCTGGCATGCTGCCCTTGCAGCAGCAATTCGCGGACATGTTCGATCGGATCGCGTTCGTCGCGCATCTTCTGGACCTCTTCGCGGGTGCGGTATTTCGCCGGGTCGGACATCGAGTGGCCGCGATAGCGATAGGTCATGACTTCCAGGATATAGGGCCCCTTGCCCGCGCGGCAGTGGGCGACGGCCTTTTCGGCGGCGGCCTTGACCGCCAGCACATCCATGCCGTCCACCTGTTCGCCGGGAATGCCGAAAGCCTCGCCGCGGCCGTAGAGCGTGGTCGATTTGGTCGAGCGCTTCATCGAGGTGCCCATGGCGTACTGGTTGTTCTCGATCACGAAAACGACCGGCAGGTCCCACAGCTCGGCCATGTTGTAGGTCTCGTAGACCTGGCCCTGGTTCGAGGCGCCGTCGCCGAAATAGGTGAAGGTGACGTTGTCATTGCCCAGATACTTGTCGGCGAAAGCCAGCCCCGCGCCCAGCGGCACCTGCGCGCCGACGATGCCATGGCCGCCATAGAAATGCTTTTCGCGGCTGAACATGTGCATCGAGCCGCCCTTGCCTTTGGAATAGCCGCCCTCGCGGCCGGTCAGCTCGGCCATGACGCCGCGGGCGTCCATGCCGCAGGCCAGCATGTGGCCGTGGTCGCGATAGCTGGTGATCCGCTTGTCGCCTTCCTTCGCGGCGGCCTCGATGCCGACCACGACGGCTTCCTGTCCGATATAGAGGTGGCAGAAGCCGCCGATCAGGCCCATGCCGTAAAGCTGGCCGGCCTTTTCCTCGAATCGCCGGATCAGCAGCATATCGCGATAGTAGTGGAGCAGTTCGTCCTTGGACACGTTGGGGCTCGTTTTACTGGCTGCTGGCTTTCTGACCATGCTTGCCTCCTCCTGCGCGGGAAAGAAAAATAGTTCAGCGTTAAACTAACTTTAGGACAAGCTTTCGGGGGAAGTAAACCAGCCTTCTGCATCGGCAGGCGGCCGAGATGCGAAAACCCGCCCGCCGATGGCGCCGGCGGCCATGTCGCGGGGGCCGCGCTCAGCGGATGATGACCTCGTCGGCGCGGATCACGCCCAGAACGTCGCGGGCGCGTTCGTCCAGCAGATCGATGTCCAGATAGTCGTCGGACAGCCGCCGCGTCAGGTTGCGCATGCGCTCCACCTCGGCCTGAAGACTGTCGCGCTGCTGGACCAGAGGCCGGGTTTCCGCCTCCAGTTGCACCCGCCGCAGGATCCCCGAAGGGCCCTGCACGGCGGTATAGGCGAAATAGACGCCCAGAAGCGTAATCATCGCAAAGAAGATGATGGCGCTGATCGACAGGCGCGGCAAGGCGGAACGCTGTGACATGGCTGCTGCTCGTTGATTTTTCCCGATCATGCCATAGCGGCGGCGCGGGGGGAATCCCCTATCCGCGCGGGGGCGGGGCGCCGTTCAGCAGATCATCGAGCACCAGCGCCATGACGCGCGCCGAATCCAGCATGTCCTGCACGCCGATCCATTCGTCGGGCTGATGGGCCAGATCCAGCACGCCGGGGCCATAGGCGATGCAGTTCTTCAGCTTGCCGATGCGGTCGATATGCTTCTGGTCATAGGTGCCGGGGCTGACCACATAGCCCGCCTCGCGCCCCAGCACCCGTTCGATGGCAGCAGCGGTCGAGCGCACGACGGGCGCGCCGCGTTCGGTCATCGAGGGGATCACCTCGAACAGGTCGCGGATCTCATAGGTGAAGGTCGGGCGTTCGGCGCGGACCTTTTCCAACAGCGCCGTCACCTCGCGCTTGACCTCGGCCAGGTCCTCTTCGATCAGGAAGCGGCGGTCGATCACGATGCGGCAGCGGTCGGCCACGCAGGGCGCGGGCAGGCCGGTGAAGCCGGGGCCAAGATCCGGCTCGCCGCCATGGATCGAGTTGATGTTCAAGGTCGAGCTTTTCGCCCCCTCGGGGATCACCGGCATGTCGGTGCGCCTGGTGCGCAGCAGCGGAAACAGCCTGCGCTCCATCTCGTCGAGTACGGCGCCCATATGGCGGATGGCGCTGTCGCCCAGAAACGGCATCGAGCCATGGGCGATGCGGCCATGGGTCTCGATCTCGGCCCACCAGACGCCGCGATGGCCCAGGCAGATGCGGTCCTTGTGCAGCGGTTCGGGGATGATGACATGGCCGACATGGGCGAAGGCGCCGCGCTCGGCCAGAAAGGCCACGCCGCCGAAGCCGCCCGATTCCTCGTCGGCGGTGGCGCTGATCTCGATCCGGCCGGGATGGTCGGGGTGCCGGGCCACGAATGCCTCGGCGGCGACGATGGCGGCGGCCAGGCCGCCCTTCATGTCGCAGGCGCCGCGGCCATAGATGCGCCCCTGATCGAGTTCCGCGCCGAACGGGTCGCGACGCCAGCCATGGCCGACCTCGACCACGTCATGGTGGCCGTTGAAATGCACGCATTCGCCGGGCCGGCCGGGGTCGTGGCGGGCGATCAGGTTCCAGCGCGGAAATTCCTCGCTGTCGCCGGGCGCGCCATGGGCGCGGATCATTTCGCAGGTCCAGCCCCCGGCGGTCAGGCGCGCGGCCAGATAGTCGCAGATCTCGCGATAGTGCCGGCCCGGCGGGTTCAGCGTCGGGATGCGGATCAGATCCTGCGTCAGGCGGATCAGATCGTCGCGGCGGTTCTCGATCTCAAGGCGAAGGCTGTCCATGGCGAAAGGCTAGGCCGCTTGCCGCCGTCTCGCAATGGCGCGATTGACACCCGGCCCCAAGACCTTACCCATGGGCCATGGCACAGCGAAAGGCACCGACCGGATGATCGCATTTCTTCGCCTGATCGGGCTGGTTCTCGTGGTCGAGGTGATCTTCTATGTCCTGATCTCGATCTATGTCCGCAGCCTGCGCCGCGAATCGCTGGAAGAGGAATGGGATCGCCGTCATCCCGACCGCGCCGGCCCGACCGAGGAACGCGACAGGTTCGTGCGGCGTTCGATGGTGGGTTTCAGCAAGAGCCTGCGGGCGCGGCTGGTCGGGCTGGTGCTGGTGCTGCCGGTGGTCGCGATCGTCGTGATCATCTTTATCGTGAATTACAGTTGAGGGGGTGCAATGCGCTGGTTTCTGACCGTTCTTGGGGTGATCTTCGGCGTTGCCGTGTTTCTGTTCCTGGATTATTCGCTGCCCTCGAAACAGACGGTGCGGATTACCGACGCCTATAACCGGCTGACCGAGATCGGCGCCAATGCGATCTTTTTCGCCTCGCCCGATACCGGCACGGTGCAGAACGCCCAGGGGCAGCGGGACGTGCGCTTCATCAATACCGCGCGCCCGAACGGCAAGCCCTATGTCTATCGCAACGAGGATACCGGCTGGATCTGGCCGCCCTATTTCAAATATGACAGCTCGAACCTGCAGGCCGAGGCGACCGACCTGGAATCCAGCGCGGCCGATCCGCAATGGGTCAGCATCACCTCTTATGGCTGGCGGGTCTCATGGGCCTCGATCTATCCCAACGCGATTTCGATCAAGCCGGTCAGCGGCCCGGATGAGCGGCCCTTCAACTGGGGGGCGCAGATCATCCTGGCCGTGCTGGGCGCGATCCTGTTCCTGATCTGGCGGATGTGGAACCAGTTCCGCGAACGCACCATCGACCCGGCCGTGCGCTCGGCCGATCAGGCATGGGACCGGCTGGACGCGCGCGCCGACGCCGCCCGCGACCATGTCCTGCGCGAGGCGGGCGAGGCGCGCGGCTGGCTGCGGCGCCGGTGGGACCGGCTGCGGGGGCGCTAGTCGATGCCGCGCAGGAACCCCGGCACCGATTTCCGTCCCGACTGGTTCGCGCGGATCGCGGTCAATACCCCCGCGGCCGAGCGCCGCGCCGCCAGCCTGCCGGCAAGGCGCAGCCTGAAACGGGAATGGCAGGCGGCATGGCTGCTGAACGCGGTGCGCTGCATCGACCTGACCACGCTTTCGGGCGATGACACGCCCGACCGCGTGGCGCGGCTTTGCGCCAAGGCGCGCCGGCCGCTGGAGGCGGATCATCTGGCCGCCATGGGGATCGAAGGGCTGACCACCGGCGCGGTCTGCGTCTATCCGACCATGGTCGCGGCGGCGAAAGCGGCGCTTGGCGGCACGCGCATCCCGGTGGCCTCGGTCGCGACGGGCTTTCCGGCCGGGCTGATGCCGCTGGACCTGCGGCTGGCCGAAATCCGCCATGCGCTGGATCAGGGCGCCGACGAGATCGACATCGTCATCAGCCGCGCCCATGTGCTGCAAGGCGACTGGTCCGCGCTTTATGACGAGCTGCGCGCCATGCGCGAGACCTGCGGCCCGGCGCTGATGAAGGCGATCCTGGCGACCGGAGAGCTCAAGACCCTGACCAATGTCGCGCGCGCCAGCCATGTCGCCATGCAGGCCGGCGCCGATTTCATCAAGACCTCGACCGGCAAGGAGCCGGTGAATGCCACGCTGCCGGTAAGTCTGGTCATGCTGCGCGCGATCCGCGACTATCGCGACCGCACCGGCTTTGCCGTGGGCTTCAAGCCGGCCGGAGGGCTGCGCACCGCAAGGGACGCGCTGAACTGGCAGGTGCTCATGGCCGAGGAACTGGGCCGCGACTGGCTGCGCCCGGATCTGTTCCGCATCGGCGCCTCGTCGCTGCTGGCGGATATCGAGCGGCAGATTTCTCATTACGTGACGGGGCGTTATGCCGCCCTGCATCGGCTGGCTGCGGGGTGACGGCATGCGGGACAGGACGCCAAGCATAGGCGAGATCATGGAAAACATGGAATACGGACCCTCGGTCGAGGATGCCTCGGCGGTGCGCGACTGGCTGCGCGAGCGCGCCACCTTCGGCCATTTCATCGCCGGCCGGTTCACCCGCCCGGGCGAGGTCTTTGCCACCACCGACCCCGCCACGGGCGAGGAACTGGCCCGGGTCACCCAGGGCAGCGAGCGCGACGTGGCCAAGGCGGTGCGCGCCGCGCGGCGCGCGCAACGCGGCTGGGGCATGATGCCGGGCCACGACCGGGCGCGGTTTCTCTATGCCATTGCGCGGACCATCCAGAAGCGCGAGCGTTTCCTGGCCGTGCTCGAGACGCTGGATAACGGCAAGCCGATCCGCGAAAGCCGCGACGCCGACATCCCGCTGGTCGTGCGCCATTTCTATCACCATGCCGGCTGGGCCGAACTGGCGGAGAGCGAGTTTCCCGGCCATGCGGCCCTGGGTGTCTGCGGCCAGATCATCCCGTGGAATTTCCCGCTTCTGATGCTGGCCTGGAAGGTGGCGCCGGCGCTGGCCGCCGGCAATACCGTGGTGCTGAAACCCGCCGAATACACGCCGCTGACCGCGCTGGCATTCGCCGAGATCTGCGCCCATGTCGGCCTGCCCGCCGGGGTCGTCAATATCGTCACCGGCGATGGCGCGACCGGCGCGGCGCTGGTGCGGGCGCCGGTCGACAAGATCGCCTTTACCGGCTCGACCGGGGTGGGGCGCGAAATTGCCCGGGCCGTTGCCGGAACCGCCAAGCGGCTGACACTGGAACTGGGCGGCAAATCGCCCTTTGTGGTGATGGAGGATGCCGATCTGGATGCCGCGGTCGAGGGCGTCGTCGATTCGATCTGGTTCAACCAGGGCGAGGTCTGCTGCGCGGGCTCGCGCATCCTCGTGGCCGAATCGGTCGCCCCACGGTTCGAGGCGCTTTTGCGCGCGCGGATGGAGAAGCTTCGCCCTGGCCCGCCCCTGGACAAATCCACCGATATCGGCGCCATCGTCCATCCGGTGCAGAAGCAGCGTATTCTTGACCTGCTGGACCAGGCGGTCGCCGCCGGGGCCGAGCTGATCGGCGGGCAGGTGGGGCAGGGCTGCCGGGTCGCGCCGGGCTATCTGCGCAATATCGCGCCCTCGAATCCCGGCATGGTGCAGGAGATATTCGGCCCCATCGCCACGCTCTCGACCTTTCGCACGCCCGACGAGGCCGCCGATCTGGCCAATAACACACGCTACGGGCTGGCGGCCTCGGTCTGGTCGGAAAGTGCGGCCAATGCCACCGACACGGCGGCGCGGATCAGGGCCGGGGTGGTCTGGATCAACTGCGCCAATGTCTTTGACGCGGCCGCGCCTTTCGGCGGCATCCGCGACAGCGGCTATGGCCGCGAGGGCGGGCGCGAGGGGATGCTGGACTATCTGGCCGTGCCGGCCCCGCCCGCGCCGCGCGATCCCGCGCCCCCCGATATCGCCGCAGCGGTCGAGGACGCGGCCGCGATGAAGGGGATCGACCGCACGGTGAAGCTTTATATCGGCGGTGCGCAGAAACGTCCCGATGGCGGCGCCAGCTATGCCGCGCAGGACGAGCTGATCCCGCTGGGCGGGCGCAAGGATATCCGCAATGCCGTCGAGGCGGCGCAGGCGGGGCTTGCGAAATGGCAGGCACTCGGCGGTCATGGCCGGGCGCAGGTGCTGTATTTCCTGGCCGAGAACCTGGCGCAGCGCCGGTCCGAATTCGCCGGTTTCGCCAGCCCGGCCGAGGTCGATGCCGCCATCCGCCGCTGCTTTTTCTATGCCGGTTTCGCCGATAAATACGACGGTGCGACGGTTGCCGCCCGGCCCGGTCACCTGACCCATATCCGGCCCGAGCCGCATGGCGTCATGGGGCTGATCTGCCCGGGCCGGGCCTCGCTTGCCGGTTTCGTGTCGCTGGTGCTTCCCGCGATCGCGATGGGCAACGCCGTGGTGGCGATCCCGTCGCAGGAGCGACCGATGGCGGCGCTGACCCTGGCGCAGGTGCTGGCCTGTTCGGATCTGCCGGCGGGCGTGGTCAATATCGTGACCGGGCCGCGCGACGATCTGGGCCGGGCGCTCGCCGGCCATGACGGCGTGTCGGCGGTCTGGCATGCCGGGCAGGGCGCCGAGGGGCTGGCCGAGCTGCAGCGCGCCGCCGCCGAAACCCTGATCCCGGTCTGGTGCCCCGACCGGCAGGACTGGACCGCGCCCGAGGCGCAGGGCCGCGAATTCATGCGCCGCGCCAGCCGGGCCAAGACGATCTGGCTGCCCTATGGCGCATTGCCCGCAGGCACCGGCAGCGCGGCCTATTAAGCGTGTCGGGTCAACCCTCGGGGCCATTTCCCCGCAGCGGCAGGCGGGCCGGGTGGAGGTGTTTCAAACCTGACCCGAGCCGCCTTGCGCCGCGCGCCCTGCTCAGGCCGAGCGCAGCCAGCGCAGCCCGGCCTCGGTCGAGGTGCGCGGCGTGTATTCGGCCCCCACCCAGCCGCTGAAACCGGCGGCATCGACGGCGCGGAAAAACCCCGCATAGTCGATTTCGCCGGCGCGCGGCTCGTGCCGGCCGGGGCAGCCCGCGATCTGGATATGGCGCACATTGCGGGCGTGGCGGTGCCAGGTCTCGATCACGTCGCCATGGATCATATGGGCCTGATAGGCGTCGAATTGCAGCCCCAGATTGGTGGCGTCGACCTCATCGATGATCTCGGAGGCCAGATCGAAGCAGTTCAGGTAATAGCCGGGCATGTCGACCGCGTTCATCGGCTCGATGGTCAGGCTGACCCCGGGCGCGCGCTCGGCCGCCCATCGCAGGTTGCGGATATAGGTGTCGCGGGCCTCGGGGCCCTCGGCCCGGCCGGCCATGACATGCAGGTGCCGGACCTTCAGCGCCTGCGCGTAAAGCAGGGCGCGGTCGAAATCCTTGCGGAACCGCATCTCGTTGCCCGGCTCGGCGGCGAAGCCGCGCGGCCCGCCGGCCCAGTTGGGCGGCGGCATGTTCATCAGCACGATATGCATGTCGGAGCCCTGCGCGGCGCGCGCCAGATCCTTGGCGGCAAGATCATAGGGAAACAGGATCTCGACCCCGTCGAAACCCGCGCGCCTGGCGGCGGCGAATCGCTGGAACATGGGCAGTTCGGTGAACAGATAGGTCAGGTTGGCGGCGAATCGTGCCATGGTTACGGCTCCAGAGGAAAGACCGTCCCTCCCGAGTGCACATTCATACGCCCGCTTTCATCGGGCATAGCCGCATCGGCTAGTCGGTAAAATGTCTTGCGGTCGATGAGCGCCCAAAGACCGCGGCGGATATGAACGTAAGGTCTGGGATGATCCTCGGTGCCGCGCATCTCGATGGCGTGATCCGGCCCGGCGACCACCCTGTCGCCCACATTCGTGGTCAGTAGAATATCATCCCCGAGATCGGCATCAACTGCGATAAATGGCGCATCGATCACGCGGATGCCGACTTTCTCGACCGGTGTGACCAGAAAGTAGCTGTCGCCCTCGCGTTTCAGGATCGAGGCGAAAAGCCGCACCATCTCGGGCCGGCCGATCGGCGTGCCATTGTAGAACCAGCTGCCATCGGCGCGGATCTCCATGTCCAGATCGCCGCAGAAGGGCGGGTCCCACAGATGCACGGGCGGCGGCCCCTTGCCGGCCGCGCGGCTGGCAGCGGCGGCGATTCCCGCGGCATCGGTCACAGTCTCGTCACTCCTGGTCGCCATTTCTTGTGGACCCCGGCATAGCCGTCTTTAATGTCCTCAGTAAATCAGAATTGGGGCGTTGTCATGGTCGAGGACGAAAAACTGGTATCCGAAGTTCAGTCGCTGACCGCGCGTCTGGCCGAGGCGCGGGCCAGCGTCGAGCGCCGCTTTGTCGGCCAGCACGCTGTGGTCGAGCAGGTCTTCGCGGCGATCCTGTCGGGCGGCCATGGTCTGCTGGTCGGCCAGCCCGGCCTGGGCAAGACCATGCTGGTCGATACGCTGGCCACCGTGCTGGGGCTGGGAACCGAACGGATCCAGTTCACGCCGGACCTGATGCCCGCCGATATCCTGGGCTCCGAGGTGCTCGAGGTGCGCCCCGATGGCAGCCGCGCCTTTCGCTTTATCGAAGGGCCCGTCTTCACCCAGCTTCTGATGGCGGACGAGATCAACCGCGCCAGCCCGCGCACGCAATCGGCGCTGCTGCAGGCGATGCAGGAAAGCGAGGTCACGATCGCCGGCAAGCATCGCCCGCTGGGCCGCCCCTTCCATGTGCTGGCGACGCAGAACCCGATCGAGCAGGAGGGCACCTATCCGCTGCCCGAGGCGCAGCTGGACCGCTTCCTGCTGCAGATCGACGTGGGCTATCCCGACCGCGACACCGAACGCGCGATCCTGCTGGCCACGACCGGCATCGAACGCGGCGCGGCCCATGCGGTCTTCGATCCGGCCGGCCTGATCGCGGCGCAGGCGCTGATCCGCCGCATGCCGGTGGGCGAATCGGTGCTGAACGCGATTCTGGATCTGGTCCGCGCCGCCCGGCCCGGCGCCCCCGAGGCCCCGGCATGGATGGCCGAGACGCTGGTCTGGGGCCCCGGGCCGCGCGCCGCGCAGGCGCTGACCATGGTGACCCGCGCCCGCGCCGCGCTGAACGGCCGCTTCGCGCCCACCATCGAGGATGTCGAGGCCATGGCCGCCCCCGTCCTGCGCCACCGCATGGCGCTGAGCTTTGCCGCCCGCGCCCGCGGCGACAGCATCCAGGACGTGATCGACCGTCTTCTGGGCGATCGGATGCGGGCCGCCGCGTGACCGTGACGCCCGAACAGCTTCGCGCCAGTGCGCAGGCCGCCTCGGCCGGGCTGCCGGCGCTGATGCTTTCGGCCGAGCGGCTGGCGGCGGCGCTGATGGCGGGCGCGCATGGCCAGCGCCGGCCCGGGCGCGGCGAGGATTTCTGGCAATACCGTCCGGCGACCGCCGGCGACACGATGCGCAGCATCGACTGGCGCCGCTCGGCCCGCTCGGACGGCGAATTCGTGCGGGACCGCGAGGCCGAGGTGCCGCAATCGGCTGCGATCTGGGTCTCGGCGGCGGCGGGGATGGACTATTCCGGCGGCGGCAATCGCCCGGCCAAGCGCCAGCGCGCCGACCTGCTGGCGCTGGCGCTGGCCATGGCGCTGCTGGCCGGGGGCGAGCGCGTGGCGCTGGCTGGCGATCCGCCGCGTTCGGGGCGCATGCAGGCCGACCGCCTGGCGCAATCGCTGGTCGCGCGCGCGGCGCTGGAGGCCGATGACGACGCGCCGCCGGCACAGGCGCTGCGCCCGGGCCAGCGGGTGATCCTGTTCGACGATTTCCTGGGCGATCCGCAGCCGGCTCTGGACTATCTGCGCCGCGCGGCGGGGCTGGGCATTCGCGGCGCTCTGCTGCAGGTTCTGGACCCCGATGAGGAGGGGTTTCCATGGTCCGGGGCGGTGCTGTTCCGCTCGGCTTCCGGGGCGGTCTGCCACGATACCCGCGACGCGGGCGGGCTGCGCGCGGCCTATCTGGCGCGCCTGGCCGAACGCCGCAAGCTGCTGGCCGACGCGGCGCTGAATGCCGGCTGGCATTTCGGCACGCATGATACGGCATCGGCGCCCTCGCAGGCGCTGTTGTGGCTCTGGACGGTGCTGGAGGGCTGATGCTGACGCTTGGTCCCCTTGGCTTCCTGACGCCCTGGATCCTTGGCGCGCTGGTCGCGCTGCCGGTGATCTGGCTGATCCTGCGCGCCATGCCGCCGGCGCCGAAGCTGGTGCGTTTCGCGGGCACGCGGCTGCTGCTGGGGTTGCAGGACGCGCATCCGGTGGCGCGGCACACGCCCTGGTGGCTGCTGGTCCTGCGCGTGCTGGCGATCGCGGCGCTGATCCTGGCCTTTGCCGGGCCGGTCTGGAAGCCGGTGCCGGATCAGGCCGGGCAGGGGCCGTTGCTGATCGTCATGGATGGCGGCTGGGCCGCCGCGCCCGACTGGCCGCAACGTCAGGCCCGCGCCATCCGGGCGCTGGACCGGGCCACGGGCGCCGGGCAGCCCGCCGCGCTGCTCTTTGCCGATGGCCGGGCCGAGGGTGCGCTGGCCTTTCGCCCGGGAGCCGAGATCGCCTCGCGGCTGCGCGCCTTGCAGCCGGCGCCCTGGGAAACCGCCTATCCCGAAAACCCGGGCGAGATTCTGGCCGAGGCGCCCGAAGCGGGGCTGACGGTGCTGTGGTTCAGCGACGGGCTGGATCACCCGCGCCGCGGCGCGCTGCTCTCCGCGCTGGCCGCGCGCGCGGCGGTCACCGTGGTTCCCCCCGAAGCGGCGCGGCAATCGCTGGAACTGGTCGCGGGCGATGCGCCGGCGCTGCGGCTGCGCGCCACCGGGCAGTCCGCGCCTCCGCCGGTGCTGGCCTTCGGGCTTGATCCGCAGGGCACCGCGCGCGAACTGGCGCGGCTCGAGCCGGGCGAGCCGATCACCGAGGCGGGCGTCACCACGCGCATGGTGCCGATCGACCTGCCTTCCGAGCTGCGCAACCGGATCACCCGTTTCGAGCTGCAGGGCGTGCGCGCCGCCGGCGCGGTGGTTCTGGCCGATGACAGCGTGCGCCGGCGCAAGGTGGCGCTGGTGGGCGACGATCGCGCGACCGAGGGCCAGCGGCTGCTGTCGCCGATGCATTACCTGCGCCGCGCCCTGTCGCCCAGCACCGACCTGATCGAGGGCAGCCTGGGCGATGTGCTGCAGGCCGCGCCGGATGTCATCGTGCTGGTCGATCAGCTTGGCCTGCCGGAAAGCGATGCGCTGGCCGGCTGGGTCGATCAGGGCGGGCTGCTGATCCGCTTTGCCGGGCCGCGCATGGGCGGCTCGGACGAATTGCGTCAGGAGCCGCTCTTGCCGGTCATCCTGCGCGAGGGCGGGCGCGATATCGGCGGCGCGCTGAGCTGGGGCGAGCCGCGCCGGCTGGCGCCCTTTGCCGCTGACGGCCTCTTTGCCGGGCTGGAGGTGCCCCGCGACGCGACGGTGCGTGCCCAGCTTCTGGCCGAGCCGGCGCCCGATCTGGCCGAGCGCGTGCTGGCGCAGCTCAGCGATGGCACGCCGCTGGTCACCCGCGCGCCGCTGGGGCAGGGCCAGATCGTGCTGTTCCACACCACGGCGAACGCGGAATGGTCCAATCTGGCCATCTCGGGGTTGTTCGTCGAGATGCTTCAGCGCCTGATCCAGACCGCCCGCGCCAGCGCCGAGCTGCCCGAACCCGCGCCGGACGAGGATACGTTCTGGATCCCGCAGCAGCTGCTGGACGGCTTCGGCCGGGCCGCGACGCCGCAGGATCCGGTGCCGGTCGCGGCGGCGGAATTCGGCAAGGGGCCGGCGCCGGGCATTCCGGCCGGCCTGTATCGCGCCGGCGAAAGGATCGCGGCGCTGAATGCCGGCGGGGCGATGGTGCCCGCCGAATGGCCCGCCACGGTGCGTCTGGAAGCCGCCGGGCAGGCGCCGGGCCTTGACCTGCGCGGCTGGCTGATCGCGCTGGCGGCGGCGCTTTTCGCGCTCGACGCGCTTGGCAGCGCATGGCTGGCGCGGGGCGGGCGCAGTGCTGCATCCCGCAGACGCAGGGGGGCCACGGCATGAGGATCCTGCTGATTCTGGCCGCAATCCTGTGGGCCGCGCTGGCCCGGGCGCAGGAAGATCCCGATCCGCGCCTGATCCGCGCCGCCGACGAGGTGGCGCTGGCCTACGTCCTGACCGGCGATTCCCGGATCGACGAGACCTCGCTGGCCGGGCTGCGCGGCATCTCGCGGGTGTTGACCGCGCGCACCACCGTCGAGCCGGGCGAGCCGATCGGCATCGATCTGGACCGGGACGATCTGTCGCTGCTGACCTTTCTCTACTGGCCGGTCAGCGACGATCAGCCCGCGCCCACGCCGCAGGCCTATCTGCGGCTGAACAAGTTCCTGCGTTCCGGCGGCATGATCCTGTTCGACACCCGCGACGGCGACATCGCGGGGCTCGGCGGGCCGGACGGGGCGGCGGCGCTGCAAAGGCTGGCCGCGCCGCTGGACATTCCGCCGCTGGCGCCGGTGCCTGACGATCACGTCCTGACCCGGACCTTTTATCTGCTCCGGGATTTTCCCGGTCGCTATCAGGCCAGCGAGGTCTGGGCCGAGGCCCCGCCCGCCGATGCCGCAGCCAGCGAGGGGGTGCCCTTTCGCAACCTCAATGACGGTGTCTCGCCGGTCCTGATCGGCGGCAATTCCTGGGCCGAGGCATGGGCGATGGATGAAAACGGCCTGCCGATGTTCACTGTCGGCTCGGGCCTCGAGGGCGAGCGCCAGCGCGAGATGGCCTATCGCTTCGGGGTCAACCTGATCATGTATGTGCTGACCGGAAACTACAAATCCGATCAGGTGCATGTGCCGGCGCTGCTGGACCGGCTGCGGCAGGAGGAGGTGATCCAGTGAACGCGCTGAGCTTCGATCCGCTGCTGCCCTGGCCGTTCGTCGGCGCGGTCGCCCTGCTGGCCCTCATGATCGCCGCCTGGTCGCTGTGGCGGGGGCTGCGCGGCTGGCCGTGGCGCGGGCTGGCCGGGCTGGCGGCGGCGGCGGCGCTGGCCGGGCCGGCGCTGGAATCGGGCATCCGCAACAAGCTGCCCGATATCGTCCTCCTGCTTGAAGACCGCAGCGCCAGCCAGTCGCTGCCGGGACGCGCGGCGCAGACCGATGCCGCCATCGAGGAAGTCACCCGCCAGATCGATGCGCTGCCCGATACCGAGATCCGCCGCGTCAGCCTGGGCGACGATGCCGATGGCACCTTGCTGGGCACCGCCCTGACCCGTGCCCTGGCGGCCGAGCCGGCGAGCCGGGTGGCGGGCGTCATCGCGGTGACCGACGGGCTGGCCCATGACGCGCCGATGCTGCCCGCGGGCGCGCCGGCGCCGGTCCATGTCCTGCGGACCGGCCGGCCCGACGACTGGGACCGGCGGCTGGTGATCGAGGAAGCCCCGGCCTATGGGCTGATCGGCGAGCCCGTCACCATCCGCCTGCGGATCGAGGATCAGGGCGCCGTTCCCGAGGAGATCGCCGACCGCCCCGCCCGGCTGCGCATCTCGGTCGATGGCGATGACGCGCAAAGCGTCGATCTGCCCCCCGGCCTGTCGGCGGAATTGCAGGTGACGCCGGAACATGCCGGGCAGAACGTCGTCTCGATCGCATTCGACGCGCCCGTCTCGGCGGGCCCCGAACTGACCGACCGCAACAATGCCGCCGCGATCCAGATCCAGGGCGTGCATGACCGGCTGCGCGTCCTGCTGGTGTCAGGGGAACCCCATGCCGGCGAAAGAACGTGGCGCAACCTGTTGAAATCGGACGCGAATGTTGACCTGATCCATTTCACCATCCTGCGCCCGCCGGACAAGATGGATGCCGTGCCGGTCAACGAGATGTCGCTGATCGCCTTTCCGACGCAGGAACTGTTCATGCAGCGGATCAACGATTTCGACCTGATCATCTTTGACCGCTACCGGGTGCGCGGCATCCTGATGCCGCAATATTTCGACAATATCCGCCGCTATGTCGAAGAGGGCGGCGCGGTGCTGGTCGCGGCCGGCCCCGAGATGTCCTCGGTCGAGAGCCTGAACCTGTCGCCCCTGGGCGGGATCCTGCCCGCGCGGCCGACCGGGCGCGTCTATGACCGGGCGTTCCTGCCCCGCCTGACCGAGGAGGGGCAGCGCCATCCGGTGACCGCCGGCCTGACCGGCGCGCCGTCGCCCGACGGGCGGGACGCGGCCGGGGATAGCTGGGGCCGCTGGCTGCGCATGTCGCAGGTGGTGCCCAATCCGCGCGCGCAGGTCGTGATGACCGGCGCCAATGACGAGCCGCTGCTGGTCCTTGACCGGGTGGGCGAGGGGCGGGTGGCGATGCTGACCTCGGATCAGGTCTGGCTCTGGGGTCGCGGTTTCGAGGGCGGCGGGCCGCAGCTGGAATTGCTGCGCCGCATCGCGCATTGGTCGATGAAGGAGCCCGAGCTTGAGGAAGAGGCCCTGACCGCCGATGTCTCGGACGGGCTGACCGTCACGCTGACCCGCCGGACGCTGGACGCGGCGGCCGGTCCGCTCACCATCACCCTGCCCGGGGGCAAGACCGAGATGCTGCCCCTGGCCCAGGCCGGTCCGGGCCGGTTCACCGCGCGCTGGACCGCGCCGGGGCCGGGGCTCTACCGTTTCGCCGATGACCAGATCACGCGGGTCATCGCGCTTGGCCCGGCCTCGCCGCGCGAATTCGAGGAAACCGTGGCCTCGGCCGAGGCATTCGCGCCGCTGGTCGAGGCCACGCACGGCGGAGTGGTGCGCCTGTCCGACGGCATTCCGCGCCTGCGCACGGTCCGCGAGGGGCGCCCGGCCCATGGTCAGGGTGTCGGTGGCGAATGGATCGGCATCACGCCGCGCGACGCCGCGACGGTCAGCGGCATGACGCATCGGCCGCTGCTGCCGGGCTGGGGCTGGCTCGCGCTGATCGCGGGACTGGGGCTGGCCGGCTGGCTGGCCGAGGGGCGCGGCTGGCCGCGCCGCGCGGCCTAGCTGCCGGAGCCGCGCGCCTTCGCGAATCTTGCCAAGCTGCCGCCCCGTTGCTAGGCACATGAAAAGACTGCACGAGGGAACCCGCATGGCTGCCGACGAGACCGCCTATACCCCACCGACCGAAGTCGATCTGGGCCAGATCAAGCAGATCCTGCCGCATCGCTATCCCTTACTGCTGGTGGACAAGGTGCGTGACATCGTGCCCGGCGAAAGCTGCGTGGGCATCAAGAACGTCACCTCGAACGAGCCGCATTTCGAGGGGCATTTCCCGCAGGAGCCCGTCATGCCCGGCGTTCTGATCATCGAGGCGATGGCGCAGGCCGCCGCCGTTCTGGTCGGGGTCAGCCTGGATCTGGCCGGCAAGGGGATGGGCACCTATTTCATGTCGATCGACAAATGCCGTTTTCGCCGCAAGGTGGTGCCGGGCGATGTGCTCGAGCTGCACATGAAGACCCTGCGCGGCGGTGGCAAGGTCTGGAAGTTCGAGGGCCGCGCCATCGTCGATGGCGAACTGGCCGCCGAGGCCGAGATCATGGCCATGCTGAACCGGGGCTGAGATGTCCGCGAATATCCACCCCTCGGCCGTGATCGAGCCCGGCGCCCGGATCGGCGACGGCTGCGAAATCGGCCCGTTTTGCGTCGTCGGTCCGCAGGTCGCGCTGGCCCGGGGCGTGGTGCTGAAATCCCATGTCGTGGTGACCGGCGAAACCTCGATCGGCGAGGAAACCACCGTTTTCCCCTTTGCCTCGATCGGCGAGGTGCCGCAGGATCTGAAATTCCGGGGCGAACGCGTGCGGCTGGAGATCGGCGCGCGCAACCGTATCCGCGAATATGTCACGATGAACCCGGGCACCGAGGGCGGCGGCGGCGTCACCCGCGTCGGCGATGACGGGCTGTTCATGGCCGGCAGCCATGTCGCCCATGATTGCCGGATCGGAAACCGGGTGATCCTGGTCAACAATGCCTCGGTCGCGGGACATTGCATTCTGGAAGACGACGTGATCGTGGGCGGGTTGTCGGGCGTGCATCAATGGGTGCGCATCGGGCGCGGCGCGATGATCGGCGCGGTCACCATGGTGACCGCGGATGTCATTCCCTTTGGCCTCGTGCAGGGGCCGCGCGGCCATCTGGACGGGCTGAACCTTGTCGGGCTGAAGCGCCGCGGCGCCTCTCGCGACGAGATCCACGCCCTGCGCGACATGCTGTCGCAACTGGGCCGGGGCAGTTTCCGCGACACCGCCCGCCATCTGGCGACGGGCACGCAGGATCCCCTGGTGCGCGAGGTTCTGGATTTCATCCTCGGGCCGTCGGATCGCAGCTTCCTGGCGCCGCAACCATGAGGTCGCAAGCATGAGTCGCATCGCCCTGATCGCGGGCGAGGGCAGGCTGGCCCCGGCCATCGCCGCCGCGCTCGACAATCCGCTGATCTATGCGCTGGACAGCCTGAATCCCCGGGTTGAGGCGCGCCCGTTCCGGCTCGAGCGGCTGGTGCCCTTTCTGGACGAATTGCTGGATCAGGGCGTCACCCAGGTGGTCTTTGCCGGTGCCATCCGCCGCCCCCGGATCGAGCCGGAACTGTTCGACGCCCGCACCATGACCATCGTGCCGCGCATTCTGATGGGCATGCAATCGGGCGATGACGCGGCCTTGCGCGCCGTGCTCGATGTGTTCGAGGAAAGCGGGCTGCACATCCTTTCCGTCGATCAGGTCCTGCCCGATCTGGTTCCGGGCGAGGGCGTTCTGGCCGGCGAGCCCGGCCCCCGTGATCACAAGGACGCGGCCCGCGCCGCCGCGATCGTCCGCGCGCTTGGCCCGCTGGATATCGGCCAGGGCGCGGTGGTCGCGCAGGGGCTTTGCCTGGCCGTCGAGGCATTGCCCGGCACGCAGGCGATGCTGGAATTCGCGGCGCTGCATGCCGGGCTGAAACCCGATCCCAAAGGCGCGCGGGGGCTGCTTTACAAGGCGCCCAAGCCGGGGCAGGACCGGCGTATCGACCTGCCCACGATCGGCCCGGATACGGTCGCGCAGGTCGCCGCGGCGGGCCTGGGCGGCATCGTCTGGGAAGCCGGCGGCGTCATCCTGCTCGAACGCGAAAAGGCCGTGGCCGCCGCGCGCGAGGCGGGTCTGTTTCTTTGGGCCCGGGCATAGGATAAGGGGAACGCGCCCGCGTGCCGGGCCGTTTCCTTCCTGCATGCGCCGAAGGAGATATGCGGATGAAGCTCTTTCTGATCGCGGGCGAACCCTCGGGCGACAATCTGGGCGCCGCGCTGATGGCCGGGCTGCGCGAACTGGCGCCGGGCAGCGCGTTCATCGGTATCGGGGGCCCGGCGATGGCCGGGCAGGGGCTGGAAAGCCGCTTTCCGATGGAAGAGCTCAGCCTCATGGGCATCTGGGAGGTGCTGCCGAAATACCGCGCGCTCAAGGCGCGGATCCGCGAAACCGCCGAGGCGATTGCCGATGCAAAACCCGATGCGCTGATCACCATCGACAGCCCCGACTTCTGCCTGCGCGTCGCCCATGCCGCGCGCGCGCTTTGGCCCGGGTTGCGCACGATTCACTATGTGGCGCCGTCGGTCTGGGCATGGCGGGCGGGGCGGGCGCGGAAAATGGCGCGCGTCGTCGATCACGTGCTGGCGATCCTGCCCTTTGAGCCGCCGCTGATGCGCGCCGCCGGCATGAGCTGCGATTTCGTCGGCCATCCGATCGTCTCGGAGCCGGTGGCCGGCATGGCCGAGGCGCAGGCCTTCCGTGCCGCCCATGACATCGACCCGGCGGCGCCGCTGATCCTGTGTCTGCCCGGCTCGCGCCGGACCGAGGTCTCGCGTCTTGGCCCGCGCTTCGACGAGGCCCTGATGCGCCTGCGCGACCGCGTGCCCGAGGTGCGGGTGGCGATTCCCACCGTGCGCGGGGTCTCGGGGCTGGTGCGGGACATGGCGAAGCGCTGGCCGTCCGCGCCGGTGGTGGTCGAGAATGCGCAGGAAAAGCGCGCGGCATTCGCCGCCGCCGATCTGGCGCTGGCGGCCTCGGGGACGGTCAGTCTGGATCTGGCGGCCAATAACGTGCCGATGGTGATCGGCTATGACGTGGCGCCGCTGAGCCGGCTGATCATCCGGATGATGCTGAAAACCGATACGGTGACGCTGGTGAATCTGGTCAGCGAAACCCATGCGGTGCCGGAATTCCTGGGCCGCGACTGCGATCCCGGCCCGATGTCGCAGGCGCTGTTCTGCCTGATCGAGCACCCCGAGGATCGCGGCGCGCAGCTTGCCGCCATGAACCTGACGATGGAGCGGCTGGGGCGCGGCGGCGAGGCTCCGGGCCTGCGCGCCGCGCGTTCGGTGCTGGGCGCGCTCAGTTCTGCGCCGCGACCACGATGATCTCGACCTTGTGCCCGGGCGTCGCCAGGGCCGATTCGCCGGTGGCGCGGGCGGGGGCGTGACCGGCCGGCACCCAGGCGTCCCAGACCTCGTTCATGGTGGCGAAATCGGCCACCATATCGGCCATCCAGATCTGGGCCGAAAGGATGCGGGTCTTGTCGGAACCGGCCTCGGCCAGCAGGCGCTCGATTTTGGCCAGCACCTCGCGGGTCTGGTCCGCGACCGGCGTGCCCGGCGTGCCGACCTGGCCGGCCAGATGGACGATGCCGTTATGGATGACCGCCTGGCTCATGCGGGCGCCGGTCTCGATTCGGGTGATCTGGGACATGGGGTTCCTTTCGGGTTGGGCGGAGATCAGAACAGCCGCCAGAAGAACAGTGCCGTCATGCCAAAGCCGATGGCCGCGATCAATGCCCGAAGCGCCGGCACCGGGATGCGCCGCGCCACCGGCGCGCCCAGATAGCCGCCCATGATGGTGCCGATGCTCATTACCGCGGCCGGCCACCAGGCGATCTGCCCGCCGATGGCGAAGATCGCGAAGGAGATCATCGACAGGGCAAAGGACAGCCAGCTTTTCAGCCCGTTCATCGCGTTCAGGTCGATCATCCCCCACAGCGCGAACAGTGCCAAGAGCACGATGCCCAGCCCGCCATTGAAATAGCCGCCATAGATCGCCACCGGGATCATGGTGCCGGCGCCGAAGGGCACGACCATGCTGCGATATTGCGCGGCCCATTCCCGCACCCGCGCCCCCCAGATAAAGACCGAGGTCGCCGCCAGCAGCAGGAACGGCACCAGAAGCGCGAAGGCCTCGTTCGAGGATACCAGCAGCAGGCAGGACCCGATGGTGCCGCCGAACAGCGTCCAGAGGCTGGTCTTGACGATCAGCCGCCGCTCGATCTGGCCGATGTCGCGGCGAAACCCGATGGCGGCGGCCAGATAGCCGGGCAGGGCCGCGACCGTGCTGGTCGCATTCGCCGTGACCACCGGCACGCCGCTGGCGACCAGCGCCGGAAAGGTGATGAAGGTGCCGCCGCCGGCGACGGCATTCAGCATCCCGCCGAAAAAACCGGCGATCAACATCAACAAGCTATCGGTCATGAACGGATTTCCTGCTCGGTTCTTGCGCCATGCTTAGCCGGGCGCCGACTGTCCGTCCAGCCGGCGGGACCGGGTCAGAGGCTTCCGGGCAGGAAAATCTGCACCGGCATCGGCGCTGTATCGACCGCCCGGCCTGCCTCCGGATGCGGGTTCTCGTGCGGAACCGCATGCAGCCGGGCTGCCGCAGCAACCGGCGGCGGTTGGGGCTCGGTTCCCGGGTGATGACGTGAATACCGCCCTGTCCGCTTGCAAGATCCGGTCCGGCCGGTGATAGTTTCACATCATTTACGATGCGATCCCGACATGAAACGACCGACCATTGCCGATCTTGCCAGAACCGCCGGTCTCAGCACCGCGACCGTGGACCGCGTCCTGAACGGGCGTCTGAATGTGCGCGAGGAAACCGTGCGGCGCGTGCATGAGGCGGCCGAGGAAATCGGCTATCACGGCGCCAATGCGATCCGTCACCGGCTGCTGGCCGACAAGCCGCTGTTCCGTCTGGGGCTGGTGCTGCAAAAGCCGCGCCATGCGTTCTATCAGGAGGTGCTGCGGGTGTTCGAAGCGCAGGCCCGCGCCTGCCATCAGCGCCGCGTCCAGTTGACCGTGCGCTTTCTGGAAGGCGCCCGTCCCGATGAACTGGCCGAAATCCTGCGCGGCTTCCGGGGGCGCGCGGATGCGGTCGCGGCCACCGGGCTTGATCATCACCTTGTCACCCAGGCCGTGCAGGATCTGCGCGCGGCGGGCGTGCCGGTCTATGCCCTGCTCTCGGACTTCGCGCAGGGCGTGCGGGAAAGCTATTTCGGCACGAACAACCTCAAGATGGGCCGCATCGCGGGCTGGTTCATCTCGCGTCTGGCGGGTCAGCCGGGCAAGGTCGGGCTGTTCGTCGGCGGCCCGCGCTTTCACGGGCACGAACTGCGCGAAACCGGGTTTCGCAGCTATTTTCGCGATGCCGCCCCCGAATTCCATCTGCTGGATACGCAGATCAATCTGGAGACGCGCGAACTGACCTATCAGGCGACGATGAAACTGATCGCGCAGCACGAGGATCTGACGGGAATATATGTCGCGGGCGGCGGCATGGAGGGGGCGATTCAGGCGGTGCGCGAAAGCCGCGCCGGGTCCCGGCTGGTGCTGATCGTCAATGAGCTGACGCCGGAATCCCAGTCCGGCTTGCAGGATCAAAGCGTCAGCGTGGTGCTGGCGACGCCCGTGCGCCAGCTTGCCGCCGACCTGATCGCGCTGATGATCGCCACCTCCGAGAAAGGCATGGCCGAGACGCCCGGACAGCGCTTCTTTCCCGCCGAGATATGGACGCCCGAGAGCGAATTCATGATGCAATAACATCATCCGCCATGTCAAAATGCATCATGAATGATGGCTTCTGGCAACGCTAACAGTTGACCGAAAACCGCCGATCGGGAATTGTGGCGCAGCACCGGGAGCAGGAGACCCCGGCGGCAAATCGCGAGGAATGCCGGAACGCAACGCACCGCTTTGGCGGACGGGGGAGGTCTGTCCGCGGCAGCGGTCCCGGGATGTGACTGGCGCCATCGCGCGCCGAAAGAGGAGGAAGCCTGAATGAAGAATTTCCTGATCACCAGCGCCATGACCCTGGCCGTCGCCGGATCGGCCTCGGCCGAGAATATCGGCGTGTCGATGGCCCTGTTCGACGACAATTTTCTGACCGTGCTGCGCAACGGCATGCTGTCCCATGCCGAGAGCCTTGGCGATGTGACGCTGCAGATTGAGGATGCCCAGAACGATGTCGGAAAGCAGCTGAACCAGATCCAGAACTTTGTCGCCTCGGGCGTCGATGCGATCATCGTGAACCCGGTCGATACCGATGCCACCATCGCCATGTCGAACGCCGCCGCCGATGCCGGCATTCCGCTGGTCTATGTGAACCGCCAGCCGGTGAACCTGGACAGCCTGCCGGAAAATCAGGCCTTTGTCGCCTCGGACGAACGGGAATCCGGCACGCTCGAGACACAGGAGATCTGCCGGCTGCTGAAAGAGCAGGGCAAGGGCGACGGCGCCCGGGCCGTGGTGATGATGGGTGAATTGTCGAACCAGGCGGCGCGGGTGCGTACCCAGGACATCAAGGACGTGATCGCCACCGAGGAATGCGGCTTCATCGAGATCGTCGAGGAGCAGACCGCGATGTGGATGCGCACGCAGGGGATGGACCTGATGACCAACTGGCTGTCGGCCGGCGTGGAATTCGATGCCGTGATCTCGAACAATGACGAAATGGCGATCGGAGCGATCCAGGCGCTGAAGACCGCCGGCATCCCGATGGATCAGGTGGTGATCGGCGGCGTCGATGCCACGGCCGACGCGCTGGCCGCGATGGAGGCCGGGGATCTGGACGTCACCGTATTCCAGAACGCGGCGGGTCAGGGGCAGGGGGCGGTCGATACCGCGCTGAAGCTGGTCCGGGGCGAGCCGAGCGAGCGGCAGGTCTATGTGCCCTTTGAACTCGTCACCCCCGCCAACCTTGCCGATTACAAATAGGGCGCGCGGCTCGGGCACCGGGCGAGGCCGCCCGGTGTCGCCCCGCATCGACAGGAGGAGAGGACCATGCTTGACGGCCAGGGCGCGAATGCGCGCGGTGTCTTCGAGGGCGAATTCATCCTCGAGGTGGATCACGTCCGCAAGGAATTTCCCGGCGTCGTGGCGCTGGACGATGTACAGCTGAAGATCCGGCCGGGCACGGTCCATGCCCTGATGGGCGAGAATGGCGCCGGCAAGTCCACGCTGATGAAGATCATCGCCGGCGTCTATAACCCGGATCGCGGCGAGGTGCGCTTTGCCGGGCGCCGGCTGGAGATCCGCACGCCGATCGACGCGCTGAATTGCGGCATCGCGATGATCCATCAGGAACTGAACCTGATGAACACCATGACCGTGGCCGAGAATATCTGGATCGGCCGCGAACCCAAAAGCGGCATGGGGCTGATCGACCATGGCGAGATGCGCCGCATGACGCGGGCGCTGTTCGACGATCTGGGCATCCGGCTGGACCCGGCCGGCATGGTCGGCGATCTGACCGTGGCGCAAAAGCAGATGGTCGAGATCGCCAAGGCGGTCAGCTTCAATTCCGACGTCCTGATCATGGACGAGCCGACCAGCGCCATCACCGAAACCGAGGTCGAGCACCTGTTCCGCATCATCCGCGACCTGCGCGCCAAGGGTGTCGGCATCGTCTACATCACTCACAAGATGAGCGAGCTTTTCGAGATCGCGGATGAACTGACCGTGTTCCGCGACGGCAGGTATATCGCCACCGTGGCCGCCAGCGACGTGACCCGGGACGATATCATCAGGATGATGGTCGGCCGCGAGATCACCGACATGTTCCCCAAGGTTCCCTGCGAGATCGGCGAGACCATCCTCGAGGTCAGGAACCTGGCCCTGCCGGGCGTGTTCCACGATGTCAGCTTCGATCTGCGCCGGGGCGAGATCCTTGGCGTGGCGGGGCTGGTCGGCTCGGGCCGCTCGAACGTGGCCGAGGCGATATTCGGCGTCACGCCCGCCGTTTCGGGCGAGATCCGCATATCGGGCGAAAAGGTCGCGGTGACCTCGCCCTCGGTCGCGATGCGCCACGGCATGGCCTTCCTGACCGAGGATCGCAAGGAAACCGGCTGCTTTCTCGATCTCGACTGTATCGAGAATATCCAGGTCGCGCTGCTCACCACCGGCAAGGTCGACAATCGCGGCTTTGTCAACCAGCGCGAGGTCAACCGCCTGGCCGAGGAATATGCCGCGAAACTGCGCGTCAAGACGCCGAACCTGGCCGAGACGGTGGCCAACCTGTCGGGCGGCAACCAGCAGAAGCTGCTGATCGCGCGCTGGCTGCTGACCGAACCCGGCATCCTGATCCTGGACGAGCCCACGCGCGGCATCGATGTCGGCGCGAAAGCGGAAATTCACCGGCTGATCACGCAGCTGGCCGGGCAGGGCGTCGCGGTTCTGATGATTTCCTCGGAACTGCCCGAGGTGCTGGGCATGTCCGACCGCATCATGGTCATGCACGAGGGCCATGTCAGCGGCTTTCTTGACCGGTCCGAGGCCGATCAGGTCCGGGTCATGGAACTGGCGGCCAAATGACCGGCGCAAGACAATCCGGAGGAGAAGATATCATGGCAACGCAAGATACCAATATCGAAAGACCGGCCGCCCGGGCGCATCGCAAGCTCCCGCCCGAGCTGAATATCCTGCTGGTGCTGGTCGGCATCGCCCTTGTCTTTGAAATCCTCGGCTGGATATTTCAGGGCCAGTCGTTTCTGGGCAATGTCGGCCGGCTGAAGATCATGATCCTGCAGGTCTCGGTCATCGGCATCATCGCCGTGGGGGTGACGCAGGTCATCATTTCGGGGGGCATCGACCTGTCCTCGGGCTCGGTCGTCGGCGCGGTCGCCATGGTCTCGATGAGCCTGGCGCAGGCCGCGGGCTATGAGCGCGCGATCTATCCGGCGCTGACCGGCCTGCCGGTCGTGGTGCCGCTGCTGGTCGGCCTGCTCTGCGGCGCTCTGGCCGGCTTCGTCAACGGCTGGCTGATCGCCTATACCCGGATCCCGCCCTTCATCGCGACGCTGGGCATGATGGTGACGGCGCGCGGCTTTGCCAAGTGGTACACCAAGGGCCAGCCGGTCAGCTTTCCGACCGACAGCTTTGCCTCGCTGGGCGCGGGCATGGCGCCGGTCATGATCTTTCTGCTGGTCGCGGTCATCTTTCACGTCGCGATGAAATACACCCGCTATGGCAAGTTCACCTATGCCATCGGCGCCAATGCCCAGGCCGCCCGCGTGTCCGGCATCAATGTCGAGCGCCATCTGGTCAAGGTCTATGTGATCGCCGCCGTCCTGGCCGCGCTGGCCGGAATCGTGGTCGCGGCGCGGGGGCAGACCGCGCAGGCGGGCATGGGCATGATGTACGAGCTCGATGCCATCGCCATGGCGGTGATCGGCGGCACCTCGCTGACCGGCGGGCGCGGCTCGATCATCGGCACCTCGATCGGCATGGTGATCTTTGGCGTCATCATCTCGGGTTTCACCTTCCTGCGGCTGGACGCCTATTACCAGGAGATGATCAAGGGCGTCATCATCGTCGCCGCCGTGGTCGCCGATACCTACCGCCAGCAGAAGCGCGGCAAGAAGACCTGACGCGCAAACGGTGCGGCGGCCTGTCCCCCGCCGCGCCACCTGCGGAAAACCGACCCATCATGACAATAGCTGGCGCCGGCCGCCGCCGGTTGGCCCGAGAACAGGAATGATCCCATGAAAATCGCCCTCGACCCGTTTATGCATCGCCACCTGCCACTGGAAGACCTGCCCTCGAAGGTGGCGGAACTGGGCTATGAGTGGATCGAACTCAGCCCGCGCGCCGACTTTCTGGAATGGTTCAAGGCGCCGCGCGTCTTCCCGGACCGGGTGAAATCGCTCAGAAAGGCGCTTTCCGACGCCAATGTCGGCATCGCCAGCCTGTTGCCGATGTATCGCTGGGCCTCGAACGACGAGGATGAGCGCCGCGCCGCCATCCGCCACTGGAAACGCGCCATCGAGATCGCCGTGGAACTGGGCGTCGACACGATGAACAGCGAATTCGGCCGCGGCCCGCATCCTGACAAGGGGTCCTGCTATTGCTGTCACACCGGCTCGATGATCGAGGCCTGCGAGGATGCCTGGTGGCGCTCGATCGAGGAGCTGGTGCCGATCCTCGAGCGCGAGGGGATCAACCTCAATATCGAGCCGCACCCCGAGGACTGGACCGAGTCGCTGCAGCCCTCGCTGGACCTGATCCGCACGGTGAACAGCCCGCGCGTCAAGTTTCTCTATTGCACGCCGCATACCTTCTATTTCGGCGACGACACTGCGGCGATGCTGCGTGAAAGCGCGGATGTTCTGGCCCATGTCCATATCGCCGACACGTTCAACCACAAGGCGTCTTCGGGCTTGCGCTATATCATCAACCCGCCGGGATCGCAGGCGCGGGTGCACCAGCATCTGAACATCGGCCAGGGCGAGGTGCCCTGGGACGATTTCTACCGCACGCTGGCCGAGATAGGCTTTGACGGCGTGATGACCGCCTGCGTCTTTGCCTGGGAAGAAAAGGCCGACGAAAGCGGCAAATTCATGCGCCGCGAGATGCAGCGCTATGTCGATCAATACTTCAAGTGAGGAAAGCGCAATGACCGTCAGAATTGGTGTCATCGGCACCGGAATGATCGGCCGCGATCACACGCGGCGCATAAACCAGGTGCTGTCCGGGGCCGAGGTGGTCGCACTCAGCGACTACAGCCCCGATGCGGCGCGCGCGGTGCAGGCCGATCTCGCGCCCGGGGCGAAACTCCATGACAGGGGCGAGGATCTGATCGCTTCGGCCGATGTCGATGCGGTTCTGGTCTGCTCGACCGGGGCCACGCATGAAGCCTATGTGCTGGCCGCCATCGCCGCCGGCAAGCCGGTCTTTTGCGAAAAGCCGCTGGCCACCACCGCCGAAGCCGCGCTGCGCATCGTTGAGGCCGAGGCCGCGCATGGCAGGCGTCTGGTGCAGGTCGGATTCATGCGCCGCTACGATGCCGGCTACCGGATGCTGAAACAGGTAGTGGACAGACAGATCGGCACGCCGCTGATGGTCCACGCCGCCCATCGCAACCAGTCCGTGCCGGAAAGCTATCTCACGCCGATGGCGATCCATGATACGCTGATCCATGAAATCGACGTGCTGCGCTGGCTGCTGGACGACGATTACGTCTCGGCGCAGGTCGTGTTTCCGCGCAAGTCGCGGCATGCCCATGCCCGGCTTGCCGATCCGCAGATCGTCCTGCTCGAGACGAAAAAGGGGGTCCGCATCGATGTCGAGGTCTTCGTGAACTGCCAGTATGGCTATGATATCCAGTGCCAGGTGGTCGGCGAGGAGGGGCTGGCGAACCTGCCCGAACCGATGACCATCGCCATGCGCCGCGAGGCGCGGCTGCAAAGCGATATCCTTGTCGACTGGAAGCAGCGCTTCATCGACAGCTACGATGTCGAGCTGGCCGATTTCATCCAGGCCGCCGCGCGCGGCACCGCCGCCGGTCCCACCGCCTGGGACGGCTATGTCGCCGCGATCACCTCGGATGCCTGCGTCGAGGCGCAGGAAAGCGGCCGGATCGTGCCGATCTCACTGCCGGCCCGCCCGGCGCATTACGACTGACCGGAGGAACCCATGCGCTTTGCCATCAACCATATCGCCGCCCCGAAGCTGGCGCTTGGCGAATTCTTCGCCATGTGCGGCCGGCTTGGCGTGACCGAGGTCGAGATCCGCAACGATCTGCCCGATATCGTCGGCACGATGGATCCCCGTTCGGTGCATGCTCTGGCCGCCGAGCATGGCATCACCATCCTGTCGATCAACGCGCTTTATCCGTTCAATCTGTGGTCCGGCGATCTGCCCGACCGGGCGCAGCGGCTGGCCGATTACGCCGCCGAATGCGGCGCCATGGCGGTGGTCATGTGCCCGCTGAACGACGGCAGCAAGGTCGCGCATTCGCAGGTGGTGGCGGCGCTGGATGCGATGAAGCCGATCCTGCGCGAACGCGGATTGACCGGGCTGGTCGAGCCGCTGGGCTTTCCGATCAGTTCGCTGCGCACCAAGGCCGAGGCCATCGCCGCGATCACCGAGGCGGGCGATGACGGGACCTATCGGTTGCTTCACGACACGTTCCACCACCATCTGGCCGGCGAGACCGAAATCTATCCCAACCGCACCGGCCTTGTGCATGTCTCGGGTGTCAGCGATCCCGGGGTGGCGGTCGCCGATATGCTGGACGGGCACCGGATGCTGGTCGATGGCGCCGACCGGCTCGAGAACGTCGCGCAGATCAGGGCGTTGCTGGCGGGCGGCTATGCCGGCCCCTTCAGTCATGAACCCTTCGCGCAGGAGGTTCACGATCTGGCCGATCCCGAGACGGCGCTGCGCAGCAGCATGGATCACATGCGTGGAGCGGTTTCATGACGAAGCCGTTGGACCTTATCACGATCGGCCGCAGCAGCGTTGACTTGTACGGCGACCAGATTGGTGGCCGGTTGGAGGATATGGGGTCTTTCAGCAAATATATCGGCGGGTCTCCGACGAATATCGCCTGCGGGACGGCGCGGCTGGGGTTGAAGTCTGCGGTGATCACCGGGGTGGGCGACGAGCATATGGGGCGCTTCATCCGCGAGCAGCTGCTGCGCGAGGGCGTGGATGTGCGGGGCGTGAAGACGGACCCGGAGCGGCTGACGGCGCTGGTGATCCTGGGCATTCGCGACGAGGACAGTTTCCCGCTGATCTTCTATCGCGAGAACTGCGCCGATATGGGCCTGACCGAGGAGGATATCGACGAGGGCTTGATCGGCGAGGCGCGGGCCGTGCTGGCGACGGGGACGCATCTGTCGCATCCGCGGACGCGGGCGGCGGTGATCCGGGCGCTGGAACTGGCGAAGAAGCACGGGGCGCAGACGGCGCTCGATATCGATTACCGGCCGAACCTCTGGGGCGTGGCGGGCCATGGCGAGGGCGAGAGCCGGTTCGTGGAAAGCGCCGCGGTGACGCAGGAGCTGCAATCGACGCTGCATTATTTCGATCTGATCGTCGGCACCGAGGAGGAGTTCCACATCGCGGGCGGGACGACCGACACCATCGCGGCTTTGCGCGCGGTGCGGCAGGTCTCGGATGCCACGCTGGTCTGCAAGCGGGGCGCGAAGGGGGCGGTGGCGTTCGAGGGCAGGATCCCGGACCGTCTGGACGACGGCCAGACGGGCCCGGGTTTCCCCATCGAGGTGTTCAACGTGCTGGGCGCGGGCGACGGGTTCTTTTCCGGTCTGATGAAGGGCTGGCTGGATGGCGAGGACTGGCCGCGCGCGCTGGAATACGCCAATGCCTGCGGCGCCTTCGCGGTCTCGCGCCATGGCTGCACGCCGGCCTATCCCAGCCTCGCCGAGCTGGAGTTCTTTCTGGGTCGCGGGGTCAGGCGCCCGGATCTGCGCAACGATGCCGAGCTGGAGCAGATCCACTGGGCCACGAACCGCACGGGTCCCGGCGCGGGCGACTGGTCCGGGATGCGGGTCTTTGCCTTCGACCATCGCGGGCAGCTGGAGGAGATGGAGGGCTATACGCCCGCGAAGGGCGGCGCCTTCAAGGAGCTGTGCCTGCAGGCCGCGCGTCAGGTGGCCGATGGGCGGACCGGTTATGGCATTCTGTGCGACAACCGGATCGGGCGCTCGGCGCTGCATGCGGCCTCGGGGACGGGGCTGTGGATCGGGCGGCCCGCCGAATGGCCGGGCTCGCGGCCGCTGCGGCTTGAGCCGGAACTGGGCCCCGATTGCGGCGGCTTGCATGAATGGGCGCGCGGGAATGTGGTGAAGGTGCTGTGCTTCTGCCACCCCGATGACGACGCCGCGCTGCGCGCCGGGCAGGAGGCGACGGTCGGGCGGCTCTACGCGGCGGCAAGGCGCAACGGGCTGGAATTCCTGCTGGAGGTGATCCCCTCGAAGGTCGGGCCGGTCGATGAGACGACCACCGCGACGCTGATCCGGCAGTTCTATGCGGCGGGGATTTACCCCGACTGGTGGAAGCTGGAGCCGATGCAGACGGCGACCGCCTGGGCCAATGCCATTGCCGCCATCGAGGACCATGACCGGCATACGCGCGGCATCGTGGTGCTGGGGCTGGACGCGCCCGAGGACGAGCTGGCGGCCAGTTTTGAGGTGGCGGCGGGCTTTCCGCTGGTGCGGGGCTTTGCCGTGGGCCGGACGATCTTTGCCGCTGCGGCGCGGGGCTGGCTGGCGGGCGCGCTGAGCGACGCGGATGCCGTGGCGCAGATGGCCGCGCGCTACGGACGGCTTTGCGCGATCTGGGACCGGGCGCGGGCGCGGGCGCGTGTGGCGGCCTGATGGGCGGGGGCAGGGGGGCTTTGCCCCCATCGCCTGACGGCGATTCCCCCAGGATATTTGGAGATGAAAGAGAATGGGTTTGGAGGCGGGCAGATGAGCGGGACGATCCGTTTGACGGCGGCGCAGGCGATGATGCGCTGGCTTTCGGTGCAGATGACGGAAGAGGGTCCGCGCTTTATCGAGGGCGTCTGGGCGATCTTCGGGCACGGCAATGTCGCCGGCATCGGCGAGGCGCTGCATGGGATCGGCGCGGCGCTGCCGACCTGGCGGGGGCAGAACGAGCAGACCATGGCGCATGCGGCGATTGCCTTTGCCAAGGGCTCGGCGCGCCGGCGGGCGCAGGCGGTGACCACCTCGATCGGGCCGGGGGCCACGAATGTGGTGACGGCGGCGGCGCTGGCGCATGTGAACCGGCTGCCGCTTCTGATCATTGCGGGGGATGTCTTCGCGAGCCGCCGTCCCGATCCGGTCCTGCAGCAGGTCGAGGACTGGGATGACGGCACGGTCTCGGCCAATGACTGCTTTCGGCCTGTGGTGCGTTACTTCGACCGCATCGCCCGGCCCGAGCATCTGCTGAGCGCGCTGCCGCGTGCCATGCGGGTGATGACGGACCCGGCCAATTGCGGGCCGGTCTGCCTGGCCTTCTGTCAGGATGTGCAGGCGGAAGCCTATGACTGGCCCGAGGCGTTCTTTGCGCCGCGCGTCTGGCGCATCCGCCGGCCGGCGCCGGATGCGGCTGAGCTGGAAGAGGTGGCGGGTCTGATCCGCGAAGCCAGGGCCCCGGTGATCGTGGCCGGCGGCGGGGTCGTCTATTCGGGGGCCGAGGATGCGCTGGCCGGTTTCGCCAGCCGCCACAATATCCCGGTGATCGAGACGCAGGCGGGCAAATCCGCGCTGCCGCAGGACCATGCGATGAACTATGGCGCGGCCGGGGTCGATGGCGCGGCTGCGGCCAATCTGGTGGCGGGCCGGGCCGATCTGGTGATCGGCATCGGTACGCGCCTGCAGGATTTCACCACCGGCTCGCGGACGCTGTTTTCGGGCGCAAAACTGGTCAGCCTGAATGCGCAGCCCCATGATGCGGCCAAGCATGGCGGGGTCAGCCTCGTTGCGGATGCCAAGGTCGCGCTCGACGCCCTGACTTCCGCATTGGGGGATTATCGCGCCGATGCCGCCCTGCCGCAGGCCCGCGCCGACTGGCTCAGGGCGGTCGATGCGCATTGCGCCGCGCCCTCCGACGGCAACGCGCTGCCGACCGATGCGCAGGTGATCGGCGCGGTGCAGCGGGCGACCGGGCCCGAGGCGATTGCCATGTGCGCGGCCGGGACCATGCCCGGTGCGCTGAAGCTTCTGTGGCAGCCGAGCCAGGGCGGCTATCACATGGAATACGGCTATAGCTGCATGGGCTATGAGGTGGCGGGCGCCATGGGGCTGAAACTGGCGCGGCCCGATCGCGAGGTGATCTGTTTCGTCGGCGATGGCAGCTACATGATGGCGAACAGCGAACTGGCCACGGCGGTCATGCGGCGCATCCCCTTTACCACCGTGCTGACCGACAATCGCGGCTATGGCTGCATCAACCGGCTGCAACAGGGCACCGGCGGGGCGGCCTTCAACAACATGTATGTGGACAGCAATGTCGAAGCGCAGCCGCAGATCGACTTTGTCGCCCATGCCGCATCCATGGGCGCGCATGCGGTGAAGGCCGACAGCATCGCGGCGCTGGAATCCGAAATCGCCGCCGCCCGCAGCCGCGACATCCCGACCGTGATCGTCATCGACACCACCGCCGAGCCCGGCCCCGGCGACGGGCTGGAGGGCGCGGGGCATTTCTGGGACGTGGCGGTGCCCGAGATCGGCGACAGCGACCGGCTGCGCGCCGCCTATGCCGACTATCTGACAAATATCGCGCGACAGGCGCTTTTGAACTGAGGCTGACCCATGATCCTTTACGGCACCAACCCCATCGCCTGGGCCAATGACGACGACCAGTCGATCGGCGCGCATATCCCGACCGAGCAGATCCTGCGCGAGGCGGGCCGCGAGATCGGCTTTGACGGGATCGAGAACGGCCATCGCTGGCCCGAGGACCCCGAGGCGCTGAAGGCGCTGCTGGGCGCATACGGGCTGCGCTTCATCTCGGGCTGGTATTCGACGGAACTGCTGACCCGTTCGGTCGCGGACGAGATCGCCGCCGTGCAGGGCCATCTGGCAAAGCTGAAGGCCAATGGCTGCCGGGTCTGCATAGCCTGCGAATGCTCGAACACCGTGCATGGCCGCCCGGATGTGGCGGTGAACGACCGGCCCCGGCTGAGCGCGGACCAGATGGCGGAATTCGGCGCGAAGATGGAGGAATTCGCGGCCTATCTGGCCAGCCAGGGCATCACGCTGGCCTATCACCACCATATGGGCACGGTGGTCGAGAGCCCCGAGGAGATCGACGCCTTCATGGCGGCGACCGGGCCGGCCACGCATCTGCTCTTCGATGCCGGGCATTGCGCATTCGGTGGCGGCGATCCGGCGGCGGTGCTGACGCGTCACGCGCCCCGCGTCGCGCATTTCCACGCCAAGAACATCCGCCGCCCGGTGACCGAAAGGGTGCGGGCCGAGGGGATGTCCTTCCTGCAGGGCGTTCTGGCCGGGGCCTTCACCGTGCCGGGCGATCCCGAGGGGGCGATCGATTTTGTGCCCCTGCTGCGCATCCTGGCGCAGGCGGGTTACGATGGCTGGCTGGTGATCGAGGCCGAGCAGGATCCGGCGGTCAGGAACCCGCTGGCATACCAGTCCATGGGGCTGGCGGCGCTGAAGGCGGCGGCGGCCGAGGCCGGGCTGGACAGGGCCGCCGCCTGAGGGCGACCATGGCGGGGGCTGTCTGCCCCCGCACCATCCGAGGATATTCGACATGGCAAATGAGGCAGGATCATGAGCGGGCTTTTACGCAAACCCTTTGGCACCCGTGGCGAGGTGCACCGCATCACCCCGCAGGATGCCGGCTGGCGCCATGTCGGTTTCTCGCTGCACCACCTGCGCGCGGGCGACCGGGCGGCCGGAGCGACCGGCGGCAACGAGGTCATTCTGGTCATGGTCGAGGGCAAGGCACGCCTCCACACTGCCGGGCAGGATTGGGGCGAGCTTGGGGACCGAATGGATGTCTTCGAGAAGACCCCGCCGCATTGCCTCTACCTCCCGAACGGTCAGGACTGGCAGGCCGAGGCGACCACGGATTGCGTCATCGCCGTCTGTTCGGCGCCGGGAAAGGGTGGCCATCAGGCGCGCCGGATCGGGCCGGACGGGATCACCCTGACCGAGCGGGGGAAGGGCACCAATACCCGCCATATCAACAATATCGCCATGGAGGATCAGGATTATGCCGACAGCCTGCTGGTGACCGAGGTGTTCACGCCGGCGGGTCACTGGTCCTCCTATCCCAGCCACCGCCATGACGAGGACGATTTCCCCCGCATCACCTATCTGGAGGAAACCTATTACCACCGGCTGAACCCCGAGAACGGCTTCGGCATCCAGCGGGTCTATACCGACGATGGCAGCCTCGACGAGGTGATGGCGGTCAGGGACGGCGACGTCGTCCTGGTCCCCCGCGGCCACCACCCCTGTGGCGCGCCCTACGGATTCGAGATGTATTACCTCAACGTCATGGCCGGACCCCGAAGAAACTGGCGCTTCGTCCCCGCCCCGGAAGTCGAGTGGATCATCGAAAGGGATAAGGGGTAGGAGAGCCTGCACGCCCGGCATCGGCCAGCGGGATGGAATCGCGGTTTTCTTTTGCCATGGCTTGGGCGTAGTGTCTGTGCCGAACAAAAGCGGGAGTCACGACCATGTCCGAGAACTGGGGTTTCGATACCAATGCCATTCATGCCGGGACGGCGCCCGATCCCGCGACTGGCGCGCGCCAGGTGCCGATCTATCAGACCACGGCCTATGCCTTTCAGGATGCCGGACATGCCGCCCGGCTTTTCGGCCTGCAAGAGGTCGGCTATATCTATTCCCGCCTGACCAATCCGACCGTCGCCGCCTTGCAGGCCCGCGTGGCCGCGATGGAGGGCGGCGCCGGCGCGGTCTGCTGTTCCTCGGGCCATGCGGCGCAGATCATGGCGCTGTTTCCGCTGATGGGGCCGGGTAGGAACGTCGTCGCCTCAAACCGGCTCTATGGCGGCACCATCACCCAGTTCAGCCATACGATCCGGCGCTTCGGCTGGTCGTGCAAATTCGTCGATCTGGACGATCCGGACGCGGTGAGGGCGGCGATCGACGACGACACCCGCGCGATTTTCTGCGAATCGATCAGCAATCCAGGCGGCTATGTCACCGATATCCCGGCAATCGCGAAAATCGCCGAGGCGGCCGGGCTGCCGCTGATTGTCGACAATACGCTGGCCACCCCCTATCTGTGCCGGCCGATCGAGATGGGCGCGACGCTGGTCGTGCACAGCCTGACCAAGTTCATGACCGGCAACGGCACGGTGACGGGCGGCGCCGTCGTCGACAGCGGCAGGTTCGACTGGTCGGCCTCGGACAAGTTCCCCGGCCTGTCGCAGCCCGAACCCGCCTATCACGGGTTGAAGTTCCACGAAACCTTCGGCGCGCTGGCCTTTACCTTTCACGGCATCGCCATCGGCCTGCGCGATCTGGGCATGACCATGAACCCGCAGGGCGCCCATTACACGCTGATGGGGATCGAGACGCTGGGCCTGCGCATGCAGCGCCATGTCGAGAACGCGCAGAAGGTGGCGGAATGGCTGGAGCAGGATTCGCGCGTGACCAAAGTCACCTATTCCGGGCTAGCCTCCTCGCCCTGGAATGCGACGGCGAAGCGGGTCTATCCCAAGGGGGCGGGGGCGCTGTTCTCGTTCTCGGTCAAGGGGGGCTATGACGCGGCGGTGAAGCTTGTCGACAGCCTCAAGCTGTTCAGCCATGTCGCCAATCTGGGCGATGCCCGCTCGCTGGTCATCCATTCGGCCTCGACCACCCACAGCCAGCTGAGCGACGAGCAAAAGATCGCCGCCGGCGCCGGGCCGGACGTGGTGCGGCTGTCCGTGGGCATCGAGGATGTCGCCGATCTGATCGCCGATCTGGATCAGGCGCTGAGCGCCGCCACGGCCTGATCCCGGCCGGGGATATGATCGAGGGCGGCGCGGAAAACCCCGCGCCGCCCTTGTCATTCGCTTGTTTCCCTTGCGCCGGTCAGTCCGAGGCGCCGTCGCCCTGCCCGGGCGTCGCGGGCGGCATTCCATCCTGCGGCGCGTCGAGCGGCCGCATGGCGAAAATGGCGGTGGCATGCGCGCTGACCGTCAGCTCGCCCGCCTCGACCGGGGTGGCGGCCGGCGCGCTGGCCTGGGCGCGGGCGAACATCGGCGCGACCGGCCTCGGCTCGCTGAGCTGCGCGTCGCTCAGCCGCAGCAGCGGGCCAAGCTTCATCCCGGCGGCCTCGGCCATGATCTCGGCCCGGTGACGGGCATTCGCGACCGCGGCGGCGCGGGCCCGGTCCTCGGCCTCGGTCATGTCCTCGCGCGAGAAGGCGATGCCGCCGATCTCATTGGCGCCCGAGGTGACCAGGCTGTCCAGGAGCGCGCCCAGCTTCGGCAGGTCGCGCAGCCTGACGGTGACATTGTTGCGGGCATTGTAGCCGGTCAGTTTCGGCGGCTGGCCATCCTGCGAATAATCCAGGACCGGCGACAGATCGAGGCTCGTGGTCCGGATGTCGCGCGCCTCGATGCCTTCGGCCTTCAGCACCTCGATCACCGCATTCTGCTGCTCGGCATTTTGCGACATCGCCTCGGCGGCGGTCGCGGCCCGGGTGCTGACGCCCACGGTGATCGTCGCCATGTCGGGCTGTGCCGAGGCCTCGCCCAGCCCGTTGACCGTCAGCCGCGCGAAATCATGGGCTTTCATGGCGCGTTGTTCCTGTCTGGCGGGGGTCGGGGAATCGGGCGCGGGGGATTCGGTCTGCGCGGCCAGCGGCGCCGCGCCAAGCGCGATCAGCGCGGCGGCGGTCAGAAATGGGCGGAATTGCTGCATCGGGTCGTTTTCTCCTGTATCGTGCGGCGGGTTATTGCCCGCTCGACCTCGGTCTAGCCGCTATAACGTGTGAATGCCGCCCCGGGATGCCTCACAATATGGTGTTTTGCTTTTCACGGATCGCGATCTGGGTTACTCGTCATTATCCAATAATGACGACGCGCCGCGGCGCCCGGAACTGCAAGGCAAAGCCTATAGATGTCGCTTGAGTCCGTAACCGAATACTCACTTTCCTTCAGCGCGGATTCCGTGCACCTTCAGCAGCGCGAAAAAGCCGCCGAAGACCAGAGCAAGCCGGCGCGCCCCGCCTGGCGGCATCTGGGTTCGGTCGAATTCGAGGCGGCGGATTTTCGCGGCGATCTGATGCGCCTGCGCCGGATGGCGCGGGGCGGCGGTGATGATGCCGCCCTGCCGGTGACACTGATCATTCCCGACGACCAGATTTTGTTCACGACGCTTACCGTGGCCCCCGGCGCCGATCGCCGCGATGCGGTGACGCGTGCGCTGGACGGGCTGACGCCCTATCCCATCGAGGATCTGGCCTTTGACTGGGAGGGCGAGGGCGACAGCCTGCATGTCGCCGCCGTCGCGCGCCAGACATTGCGCGAGGCGCGCGATTTCGCCGCGCAATACGGTTTCGAGGGGCAGCGCTATTGCGCCGCGCCCGAGGGCGGGACCTATCCCGGAGAGCCGGTATTCGCGCTGGAGCCGGCCCCTGCCGCCCGCCCGGCCGTCGATCCCGCGCAGGTCAGCGTGACCTCGCCCGATCTGGCGATCGCGAATGAGGCGGATGCGGATACGGATGAGGACCTTGGCCTGGACGTGGCAGGGCAGGGCGTGCTCGACCTGGATCTGGATGCCGATCTGGATGCCGACGGCGAGGCGCCGGGCGAAAACACTGCCGCCGCGCCTGCCGTCGATGAAACCGCCGCGCCATCGTCGCAACCGGCCGCTGCGGTGGCCGACCCGGCTGTCAGCACCAAGGCGGATGCGGCGGCCGATGACGAGGCTGCGGCACAGGCGCCCGAGGCTGCGCCTGCCGGTACCGGCGCAGAAACCGGAGCAGAGGAATCGGACACGGCCGAGGCCCCCGCCGCCGGGGATCCCGCGACCGGCGCCCCGCCGGACGAAAACGCCGCAGCCGCCCCGGCCCCTGAACCGCAGGCAGCCGCGCCTGTCGTGCCCGCAGACCCGGACGCCGGGCAGGTCGCCGCCGTGACAGGCGTCTCCGGGGCCATCCCGGCCGCCACCGAGGCAGTCGAAGCCGGCACGGCTGATGACGAAGCGGCGGTTGCCGCGCCTTTGCCCCCCGCGGCCAAGGCGCCGCCCGTGGTGCGCCACGGCGCGCCCCGCCCCGCGACCGGGGCCGAACCCAAAGCCCCGACGCCACGCGGCAAGGGGCTCGATCCGCGCGCCCAAGCTCTGCATGAGCGGGCCGCCGGCGCGCGCGCTGCGCGCCAGGTGGGCGCCGCCCCCGCTCAGGCGCGCCGCCCCGGCGATCGTGGCGGCCTGCTGGGGCTGATCGCCATGCTGGGCGGGCTGGTTGTCGGGCTGATCCTGATCTGGGCCTTTGTCGTTCCCGAACCCCGGCTTGCGCAAGAGGGTGCCGCGCCGGCCGAGTCGACCCCGACCGCCGCCCTGCCTCGGGACGCTGCCGAAAGCCCGCCCGCGCAGAGCGCCGGAATGGTCGAAACCGTGCCGGATGCGGTGCCGGAAGCCCCGCCCGAAACGGCCGCCGCGCAGCCTGCCGTCGCGCAGCCTTCCGCCGAGCAGGCAGCCGCCAATGTTCCGGCACAGGCCGCGCCGAACGACGACGCGGGGTCCGACGATGCGGCGGTCTCCGGGTCGGCCGGTGCGCCGGTTGCCGGGGATGCGACGCCAGCGGCAGAGCAGCCGGTTTCCTTTGCGCAATTGACAGTCGAGCAGCGCCGTCGCGTGATCGTTGCGGCTGCCGCCGTCGCCGCGGCGGTGGTGCCGCCTTCCGCCGCGGAACAGGCCGCCGCGAGTGGGGTTGCCGCGCGGACCGTCGCACCGGAGGCTTCCGACGGGCGCGAGACCGCGGCTGCCCAGCCGCCAACCGACGCGCAGGGAACGCAACAGCAGGCGGTCGAGCGCGCCCTGCGCGCCGCGATCGAGGCGACCGGGCCGGTGGCCGCGCCCGCTGCCGTGCGGCTGACCAGTTCCGCCCGGCCGCAACTCGCGCCGCGCCGGACCACGCCGCAGACCTCGCGGCCAAGCGCCGATGCCGCGCCCCGGGTGCCATCGGATCCGCTGCCCTATGAGGCCGCGCAGCGCAGCGTTCAGCCCGCCGCCAGCGCCCGGCCGCCGGCGCGGCGTCCGCTTGCGGCGCCGGTGGTTTCCGCCCCCGCGGCGCCCGCCGCGCCGGTGCCGGACGCCCGTGTTCAGGCCGCGCCGGTGACCGGCGGCAGCGCGATTTCGCTGCGCGGCTCGGCCCGCCCGCCCCTGCGTCCCGAAGGCTCGGCGCCCGAACTGATCGAGGAGCAGCCAGAGCCGCTGAACACCGACGAAGAGGCGCAGCTGCGCCAGCTTATCCGCGATATGGACCGCGCCGGGCTGCGCACGGCCTGGAGCGATCAGCCGGCGCCGGGACACATGCTTGCACAGGCGCGACCGGCCCCGAAACCTCCGGGGGCCGGACCCGCGACCGCCAGCGATGCGGTCAGTTCCTCGGCCATCGAGGCCGCGCTCAGATCGGCGACGACCTCGCCACCGGACAAGCCGCAACCCATTGGTGCCGCAGCCGCGCCCGCCCATGATTCGGGCGGGCTTTTGCTTGGCTCGGCGCGCCCGCGATCGCGCCCCGCCGCGTCATCGGCCGGGCCTTCGCAGAAGGCGGTCGATGCGGCGGTCTCGGCCGCGGTGGATGCCTCGGCCGCGTCGGCTGGCGGGGTGCAGCTCTCGGCCCTGACCTCGTCGCCGCTGCCGCCCCGGCGCAGCGCGTCCGGCCCCGATGCGACCCCCGAGGCTTCGGCCCAGCCCAGCCCGGCCGAGGCCGAACTGGCCGCGCGGCGCCGGCTCGACGAACAATTGCAGGCCCAGGCCGAGGCCCGGATCCGCGCCCGCGCCGCCGCCGACGCCGCCGCCGAGGCGCAGGCCCGGGCCCAGGCCGAGGCCCGCGCCCGTGCCCAGGCCGCGGCCGAGGAACAGGCCGCGCGCGCCCGGAGCCAGCAATACAAGCCGCCCGAGGTCGATAACGAACCCGAGATCGCCGGCGAGGTGTCGCCCGGCGGCGAGACTGCGGCCTCGGTCGCTTCCTCGGCCACCGAAAAGCGCGCGATGAATCTGGGGCGTACCACGGTCATCGGGATCATCGGCGCAGGCAAGGCCAGCCGTGCGCTTATCCGGCTGCGCAACGGCAGGATCGTGACCGTCCGGCTGGGCGACCGGATCGACGGCGGCAAGATCAATTCGATCGGCGACGGCCGGCTGACCTATGTCAAGGACGGCCGCACCCATGAACTGCGCCTGCTGGACGGGCGCTGATGGAAGAATTCCTGTTCGTCGCGACGATCTATCTGCTGAGCATGGTCATTGCCGTTCCGCTTTCGGCGCGGCTGGGGCTGGGATCGGTGCTGGGCTATCTGGTCTCGGGCATCCTGATCGGGCCGGTCCTCGGCCTGGCGGGCAGCGAGGGCGAAATGGCCGACCTGCAGAGCTTTGCCGAATTCGGCGTGGTGATGATGCTGTTCCTGATCGGGCTGGAGCTTGAGCCGCGCGCGCTATGGGCGATGCGCAAGCGGCTGGTCGGGCTGGCCGGGATGCAGATCCTGGGCACCATGGCGCTGCTGACGCTGGTGGCTTTGGCACTGCGGCAAAGCTGGCAGGTCGCCGTCACGCTGAGCATGATCCTGTCGCTGAGTTCGACCGCCATCGTGCTGCAGACCCTGTCGGAAAAATCCCTGATGCAGACGGCGGGCGGGCGCAGCGCCTTTGCCGTGCTGCTGACCCAGGACATCGCGGTGATCCCGATGATCGCCCTGATGCCGCTTCTGGCGCCGCGCGCCGTCGCCGGCGGCGCGGGCGGCGAGCATGTCGGCGCGGCCGAGTTCCTTGGCGCCCTGCCGGGCTGGGGGGTGGCGCTGATCGCCCTGGGCGCGGTCGCCGCCGTGGTGCTGATCGGGCAATATCTGGTCCGGCCGCTGTTTCGCTATGTCAATTCGGCGCGGCTGAACGAGCTGGACACCGCGCTTGCCCTGCTGATCGTGGTCGGCATCGCCTCGCTGATGGAATTCGTCGGCCTATCGCCGGCGCTTGGCACGTTTCTGGCCGGCGTGATGCTGGCCGGGTCGGAATTCCGCCACGATCTCGAGGCCCAGATCGCGCCCTTCAAGGGGCTGCTGCTGGGGCTGTTCTTCATCACCGTCGGCGCCAGCATGAATTTCAGCATCCTGTTCGAGCTGCCGGTGGTCGTGCTGGGCGTGACCTTCGTGATGATCGCGATCAAGGCGCTGGTGCTGCACGGCATTGCCCGCGTCACCGGGCTGCGCGGCCGCGACCGGACGCTGTTCACCCTGTCGCTGGCGCAGGCGGGTGAATTCGGTTTCGTGCTGCTGTCCTATGCCGTCTCGCTGGCGATCCTGCCGCGCGCCCTGGTGCAGGGCTTTCTGCTGGTCATCGCGCTGTCGATGCTGGCCACGCCCTTGCTGTTCATCCTGTCGGATTTCATCTCGCGGCGGATCGCCGAGGAGCGCGGCAGCAGCGTCCCTGACGAGATCGACGAACAGCAGCCGATCATCGTGGCGGGAGTCGGCCGTTTCGGGCAGGTGGTGAACCGGCTGATCACCATGTCGGGCTTTCAGACCACGGTTCTGGACCATGACCTCGAGGTGATCCAGCTGATGCGCCGCTTTGGCTTCAAGGGCTATTTCGGCGACCCCACCCGGCCCGAGATCCTGACCGCGGCGGGGCTGGACAAGGCCCGGGTCCTGGTCGCCGCGCTGGACGACCCCGCCGCCAATCTGCGGCTGGTCCGCTATGCCAAGGAAAAGCGTCCCGATATCATCGTCATCGCCCGCGCGCGCGACCGGGTCAACGTGTTCCAGCTTTACGAGGCGCGGGCCGACCATATCGTGCGTGAGACCTTTGACAGCTCGCTGCGGGCGGGGCGCTACGCGCTGGAACAGGTCGGCCTGTCGCCCTATGAGGCTTCGGAGCTCGAACGCATCTATTACCGCATGGACCGCGTCCATCTGCGCGAACTGGCCGAGGTCTGGCAGCCGGGTGTGCCGCTGGACCAGAACCCGGAATATGTGCGGCTGAGCCAGGACCTGAACCGCCAGCTTGAAAACGCGCTGATCGAGCGTTTCGCCCATGGCCCCAGTGCCGCCCCGCTCAATGACGACCCCGAGCAACTGCTGGCCGACGGCAAGGCGGACGAGGCGCCCGAGCACGGCTTGCCAAGGACCGAAAGACAGGGGCGCCCGGGCGGGCGCAGCTGGGTGGATTGACGTGGCTGATCTGTCCCGGTAACGTTCGCGCGATTGATTTTTCGGGTAAAGATCATGCCGTTCATTATTGCTCTTCTGGGCCTTGTCCTGGCTGCCGGGGTTTGGGCCTGGCGTATCCGCATGGCGGCGCAGGTCAGCCGCGATCTGGCCGATATGGCAGGCGATGTGATCTCGGCCGCGCGGCGGCTGGGCTTTCGCCGCCGCCTGAACGTGCATCCGGTCGAAAGCATCGAGGAACCGGCGCTGGCCATCGCCGGCATCGGCATCGCCTTTCTGGAACTGTCCTCGCTGCCCACGGCCGAACAGCAAAAGCAGCTCGGCGATTCGATTGCCCGAAACTGCAACGAATCCCAGACACGCGCCGATGAGCTGATGATCGTCGGCCGCTGGCTGGTCAGCGAATGCAAGGGGCCGCAGACCGCCATTCCGCGCCTGACCAAGCGGCTGTACCAGCTGGACAAGACCGCCTTCCAGCCGCTGCTGTCGGTGCTGGACGATGTTGGGCAGGCGGGCGGCAGCCTCAGCCCGCGCCAGCGCGACGCGCTGGATGAGGTCAGCCGCGGCATGAAGCTGTCCTGACCCCCGCACCCTTGCCCGCCCGCCGCCAAAGTCCTAGAAGGCAGGGCAATCTTGCCAAGGGAAATGCCATGCTGGACCATCTGAGCTTCACCGCCCCGGAACCGAAGATCATTCAGGGCGCGAAACAGGATTGGGAACTGGTCATCGGGCTGGAGGTCCACGCCCAGGTCAGCAGCAAGGCGAAGCTGTTCTCCGGCGCCTCGACCGGCTTTGGCGCGGAACCGAACAGCCATGTGGCCTTTGTCGATGCCGCCATGCCCGGCATGCTGCCGGTGATCAACGAATTCTGCGTGGCGCAGGCGGTCAAGACCGGCCTCGGGCTGAACGCCGCGATCAACCTGCGCTCGGCCTTCGACCGCAAGAACTATTTCTACCCGGACCTGCCGCAGGGTTATCAGATCAGCCAGCTTTACCATCCCATCGTCGGCGAGGGCGAGGTGATCGTGGACATGGGCCCGGGCGTCGCCCGCCGGGTGCGCATCGAACGCATCCATCTGGAGCAGGATGCCGGCAAGTCGATCCATGACATGGACCCGAACCTGTCCTTTGTCGATCTGAACCGCACCGGCGTCGCGCTGATGGAGATCGTCAGCCGTCCCGACATCCGCGGCCCCGAGGAAGCGGCGGCCTATGTGTCGAAGCTGCGCCAGATCATGCGCTATCTGGGCACCTGCGACGGCAATATGCAGAACGGCAACCTGCGCGCCGATGTGAACGTCTCGGTCTGCGCCCCTGGCGCCTATGAGCGCTATCAGGAGACCCAGGATTTCCGCCATCTGGGCACCCGCTGCGAGATCAAGAACATGAACTCGCTGCGCTTCATCCAGCAGGCGATCGATTACGAGGCCCGCCGCCAGATCGCCATTATCGAGGATGGCGGCAAGATCGTGCAGGAAACCCGTCTCTACGATCCCGACCGGGGCGAAACGCGGTCGATGCGCAGCAAGGAAGAGGCGCATGACTACCGTTATTTCCCCGATCCCGACCTGCTGCCGCTGGAGATCGAGCAGGCCTGGGTCGATCAGATCGGCGCCTCGATGCCGGAACTGCCCGACGCCAAGAAAGCCCGTTTCGTCAAGGAACTGGGCCTGTCGGAATATGATGCGGGCGTGCTGACCGCCGAGGTCGAGAATGCCGATTATTTCGAGGCTGTCGCCGCTGGCCGCGACGGCAAGCAGGCCGCGAACTGGGTCATTAACGAACTGTTCGGCCGCCTGAACAAAGAAGGGCTTACGGTCGAAACCTCACCCGTTTCCGCCGCCCAGCTTGGTGGCGTGATCGACCTGATCGCATCGGGCGACATCTCGGGCAAGATCGCCAAGGACCTGTTCGAGATCCTCTGGACCGAGGGCGGCGAGCCGGCCGCGATCGTCGAGGCGCGCGGCATGAAACAGGTCACCGATCTGGGCGCCATCGAGGCAGCGGTGGACAAGATCATCGCCGAAAACCCGGCTCAGGTCGAAAAGGCCAGGCAGAACCCGAAACTGGCCGGCTGGTTCGTCGGTCAGGTGCTGAAAGCCACCGGCGGCAAGGCCAACCCGACGGCGGTCAACGAACTGGTCAGCCGGAAACTGGGCTGAGAAGAAATCCGGCGCCCGGCCTGTCAGGCCCCGGAGCGCCGGACCTGGTGCCGCGCGCCAGCAGGGAATGACGGGCCGCCTGCGGCCTTTTGTCGCATGGAAGGCGCCAGCGTTTCAGGATGCGCGCATGTCACCGTAACGTCGTCTTGCCGCATCATACTGGATTCCCGACACGGATCATCCTGGTAACGGTGGCGCGACGGTGCCATGAAAGCTGGTGTCTTGTTTTGCTGGACAGTTCTTTTCCTGTGTCGGTTCGGATGGCTTGCGATCACGGATCGCTTTCGCAATACTCGGGCTATCGAGAGAGGATTCTGTAGCTGTATCGCAGGTATAGCGACGCGACGTTCCGACCGGCCGGCTATGGAAATGTCGCTTGGATATCCCATCTAGGGGCTGTCTTAGCGCGCGATTTTTTGTCCAAGCAGTAGGGTATTGCCATGACCGATGAGACCACCCCTTTCCCCGCTGACGAGCACGATCTCTTGCTGTCGGTCAAGGAGCTGAGGCAGATCTTCGCCGAGGCCGAATCGGAAAAGGCCCAGCAGGCCGGGGTCGCCTCCAGCAATGCGGAAAAGCAGCGCCGCGAGCTTATTGAAAGGCTCAAGTCCAACGAGCCGATCGACGAGAAGATGATCGAGAACTTTCTCTACCGCCTGAAGCAGGTCGCGCTGAAGGGCAAGGAAGAGATCATGGTCGGCCGCTTTCCCAACGAGCTTTGCACCGATCGCGGCCGCGCCATCAATCAGGCCGAGGAGGATTGGCCCGAGACGCTGACCGGACGCCCCCGGCAGGTCTATGAGTTGTGGCGCGAGCATCTCAAGCCGCTTGGCTACAAGTTGAAGGCGCAGATCGTGGACTGGCCTCATGGCATGCCCGGAGATGTGGGGATGTTCGTCGCCTGGGAGCTTTGATGAGCCCCGGCTGCTGAAATTCGCCCTGTCCGGCGTTCTCGACGGAATTGCCGGGCAAGTTATTCACCGATGGCGCGGTTGACGACATGCCGGAAAGCAGCCGGCCGGTGGCCGCACGTCTCATATGACAGAGCTATGATATGGCACATACCGAATTGAACTTTCCGAACAATCCATGGGTTGAATACATGCGCGACGCGATGGAGCGCTCGGTCCTGTTTCTGGACATCCTGCGCCAACGCGGCAACAATTACGAGGAACAGATCGTGCGCGTCGCGCCGAACGTGCTGAGCTTCAGCGCGGAAGTGATCAGCGACGGGCGCAGCTTCGAGCGTCCGGTGAACTATGCGCTGGTCCGGATCACCCCGCCCGAAGGGGTCGTGGTCGATCCCAGGAAGCGGCCCTTCATCGTCTTCGATCCGCGCGCCGGCCACGGGCCGGGGATCGGCGGGATGAAGCATGACAGCGAGATCGGCGTCGCGTTGCAGGCCGGTCATCCGTGCTATTTCGTGGGCTTCCTGCCCGAGCCGATGCCGGGCCAGACCGTCGAGGATGTCTGCCGCGCCGAGGCCGAATTCATTCGCACCGTCGCCGAGCTGCATCCCGAAGCCGAGGGCAAGCCGACCCTGATCGGCAATTGCCAGGCCGGCTGGCAGATCATGATCACCGCCGCGCTCGATCCCGAGATTGCCGGCCCGATCCTGCTGGCGGGCGCGCCGCTGTCCTATTGGGCGGGCGTGCGCGGCAAGAATCCGATGCGCTACCTGGGCGGCAATCTGGGCGGCAGCTGGATGACCTCGCTGACCGGCGATGTCGGCGACGGCAAGTTCGACGGCGCCTGGCTGGTGTCGAATTTCGAATCGAACAATCTGGCCAATACGCTGTGGAAAAAGCAGTACAACGTCTATTCCAAGGTCGATACCGAAGGGCCGCGCTATCTTGAATTCGAGAAGTGGTGGGGCGTTCCGGTCCAGCTCAACGCCGAGGAAATGCAGTTCATCGTCGACGAGCTGTTCGTGGGCAACCACCTGACCGCCGGCGAAACGATCATGAGCGACGGCGCCCGCGTCGATCTGCGCAAGATCCGTTCGCCGATCATCGTGTTCTGTTCCTGGGGCGACGACATCACACCGCCGCAGCAGGCGCTCGACTGGGTGACCGATCTTTACGACGATGTCGACCAGATCATCCAGAACGGGCAGACAATCATCTATTGCCTGCATCAGAGCATCGGCCATCTGGGCATCTTCGTCTCGGGTTCGGTGGCGACCAAGGAGCATGAGGAAATCACCCTCAACATGGAGATGATCGATTCGCTGCTGCCGGGTCTTTACGAGCTGGAACTGTCCGAACTGGGCGAGTCGGTCGAGAATCGCGAGCTGATCGGCGGCAAGCACCTGGCCCGGCTGGTGCCGCGCACGCTGGACGACATCCGCGCGCTTGGTCACAATTCGGACGAGGATGAGCGCAAGTTCGCCGCCTCGGCGCGCGTGTCCGAGATCAATCAGGGCCTGTACCGGTCGCTGGTCAGCCCCTTCGTGCGGGCCTTCTCGACGCCAACCAGCGCCGAGATCCTGCGCGAGATGCATCCCAACCGGATCGCCTATCGCATCTTTTCCGATCGCAACCCGGTCATGTCCCAGGTCGCCGAAATGGCCGAGAATATCCGCGCCGACGGGCAGCGTCATCCGGTATCGCCGGATAACCTGTTCCTGCAATACGAGAAATTCGTCTCCTCATGGGTGACCAACAGCCTGGAGATCGTCGGCAAGGCGCGCGAGGTCTGGGCCGAGACGATGTTCCATTCGATCTATGGCTCGCCGGTGCTGCAGGCTGCGGTCGGGTTGAAATCCGACCATGCGCGGAACGCCCGCCGCGCCTCGGGCGTGGTCCGGCAGATCGACACCTCGCTGGATCTGGAGGCCGATCAGACCAAGGGCGGCCTGCTCGAGGCCGGCATGCGGGCGCTGATCTATGTGCTGCATGGTAGCGGCGTCGATGAGCGTCAGTTCAACGCGCTCGAGCAGATCTACAAGGCCGCGTCGGACGGCAAGACGCTGTCCGTTTCCGCGCTGAAGGCGATCCTGCGCCGGCAGGCGACCTTGCTGCGCGCCGATCCGGAACGCGCCATGGCGGCGATTCCGCGGATGCTGTCCGAGGATGCCGCCCGCAACAAGGCGGTCGTCGAGACGATCGAGAAGATCGTCGGCGCCAAGGGCAAGCTGGAGCCGGTCACCGCGCAGCGTCTCAAGGAAATCCGGGTGCTGTTCGGCGTCGATGGCCGCGCGACCCCGATCCGCAAGGTTGCCGGGTGATGGCCGTGGACATCGTTCAGAAAGCGCCGGTCCGGGAAAAATACCAGGCCCTTATCGACCGCGCGGCGGCGGCCGGCAGCGTCGGGGTGGCGGTCGCCCATCCCTGCGATGCGGTGTCGCTGCGGGGCGCGGTCGAGGCGGCGCGGATGGGGCTCATCCGTCCGGTTCTGGTCGGCCCGCGCGAGCGCATCCAGGACGTGGCGGCCGATAACGGCATCGACATATCGGGCTTTCCGATCGTCGATGCCCTGCACAGCCACGATTCGGCGGCCAAGGCCGTCGAACTGGTGCGCAAGGCCGAGGTCGAGGCCCTGATGAAAGGCAGCCTGCATACCGATGAGCTGATGGGCGCCGTCGTGTCGCGCGCCTGCGGCATCCGGACCGAAAGGCGGATCAGCCATTGCTTCGTGATGGATGTGCCGGGCCATGAGGACGCGCTGCTGATCACCGATGCGGCGGTCAATATCGCCCCGACGCTGGAGGAAAAGGTCGATATCGTTCAGAACGCCATCGACCTGGCCCAGGCGCTCGGCACGCCCGAGGTGCGGGTGGCGATCCTCTCGGCGATGGAAACCGTCAACCCCAAGGTGCCCTCGACGGTCGAGGCGGCGGCGCTGTGCAAGATGGCGGATCGCGGCCAGATCACCGGCGGCGTGCTGGACGGGCCGCTGGCGCTGGACAATGCGATCAGCATGCAGGCGGCCGAGGTCAAGCATATCGTCTCGCCGGTGGCGGGGCGCGCCAATGTGCTGGTTGTCCCCGATCTCGAGGCCGGAAACATGCTGGCCAAGAGCCTGACCTTCCTGGCCGGGGCGGATTGCGCGGGCATCGTGCTGGGCGCCAGGGTCCCGATCATCCTGACCAGCAGGGCCGATTCGCTGGTTACCCGCCACGCCTCATGCGCGGTCGCCGCGCTGATGGCGGCGGCGCGGCGCGACAAGGCGACGATGGCCGCCTGACGCAAGCGCTGCGCCGGCATGGCCGGCGCAGACACGGGGCCTGATCCGCCGTCAGCGGGCCAGGCCCATGTCTTGAAGATAGCGGGCCGAGGGCAGGATGGCCTCCTTGTCGCGCAGCTCGAGGATCAGGCGGGGCTGGTCGCCCAGAGGCGCCAGCGCCGCGAAGACCGAGGGCCACAGGATGTTGCCGTGCCCGATCCGCCAGTGCCGGTCGGCATGGCCGTCGGCATCCTGCAGATGGACATGGTGCAGTCGTTTCCCGGCGCGGGTCACATAGTAATCCACCGGCGGCGCCCCGGTCGAGCCATGGGCGTAATGCGCATGCCCCGTATCCAGCGAGACGGCGACGGCCGGGCTGTCGAAACTGTCGGCCAGCAGGCAGCGCGAATCGGGATCCTTGTCCTCGATGTTTTCCAGAACCATGGTGACACTGGCGCCCTCGGCCCGGGCGATGACCGGGTCCAGCGTGGCATGGACCAGCTCGGTCACCTCGTCGCGCGCGCCCGCGATATTGTCGAAATTGTTGTAATTCCAGGTGGTATAGGGGCTGTGGATGACCATCTGCGTGGCGCCCAGGGCCTCGCAGACCGCAAGCCCCTGTTCCATCCGCCGGGTCACCAGCGCACGCATGTCGGGGTCGGGATTGGCCAGGCTCAGCCCCCAGAACGGGCCGTGAATGCCCAGCCGTCCGGCATGGCCGTCCAGCAGCCGGGCGGCGCGGTCAACCAGCGGCTGCCAGTCGCCGTTCAGGACATCGGCGGTGATGAAATCCTGCAATTCCAGGTCGCGCGGCTCGGCCAGCATCCAGTCACGCAGGGTTTCAAACGTGTCGAGCGGCATTGCCGCGCCAAGCAGGGGAAGGGTGCTCATGCTCAAAATCCTGTTCAAGGGGTGCCCGGCGGGCAATGGATCCAACGCCGCCTTAGGCCAACGGGATGACAGCTCCGTGACCGGCCGGGGCGCTTCCCGCCGACCGCCGGCAATGTCACCCGATCGTCGTGAAAGCATCGTGCCGCTGTCGTGCTGGATTGCTTTACCGCCTGTATCCGGCGCGTGCCCGGCCATGCGCAGAGCGGCTTGTGATGACGGCTCTGCCGGACCCGCCCGGTGAAAATTTCATCATCCCCGGCCCCTACGCATGCCGGGGCGGCAGGAGAGTAAGATGATCAGACTCAATCGACGCCACGCGCTCGGCCTGATGGGCGCGACGGCGGGCGGCCTTGTCCTTCCCGGCTACCTGCGTGCCCAGGGTGCCCGTCCCTCCGTGACGGTCGCGGTGCAGAAGATCACCAATAACAACACGCTCGACATCTGGAACGAACAGTCCAATGTCGGCGAGCGGGTGTTCTTTCCCAATCTGTGGGAGGGGCTGATCCTGCGCGACTGGATGGGCGATCAGGGTCCGCTGCCGGGGCTGGCCACGGAATGGAGCAGGATCGACGACAGGACGCTGCAGCTCAGGCTGCGCCAGGGGGTGAAGTTCCACAATGGCGACGAGATGACCGCCGAGGATATCGCCTTTTCCTTCTCGCCCGAGCGGGTTTTCGCCGATACCCAGCCCGCCGGCGGCACGACCATCTACGCCGAGAATTACAAGCCCGCGACCGGCAAGGATCTGCCGGCCAATGTGCCGGGCATCGGCCGCCGTCTCTGGCCGGCGCTGCAAGGCATCGAGATCGTCGACAAATATACCGTCCGGCTGCGCAATGCCGCGCCCGACGTGACGCTGGAGGGGCGCCTTTACTCTCATGGCAGCCAGATCGCCAACCGGCGCGCCTGGGACGAGGCCGCGAGCTATGCCGAATGGGCCGCCAAGCCGATCACCACCGGCGCCTATATGGTCGGCGACTATCGCCCCGACGTGTCGCTGACCCTGCTGGCCTTTGACGATTACTGGGGCGGCCGTCCGCCGCTGGAAAAGATCGTCTTCGTCGAGGTGCCCGAGGTCGCGAGCCGGGTGAACGGCCTGCTGTCGGGCGAATATGATTTCGCCTGCGACCTGCCGCCCGACCAGGTGGCGCAGGTGCAGGAAACCGACGGTTTCGAGGTGCAGAACTCGACCATCTGGAACCACCGGATTTCCGTCTTCAACACCGAAAACGAAATCCTCGCCGATCCGCTGGTGCGCCGGGCGATGACCCATGCCATCGACCGCGAGGCCATCGTGCAGGCGCTTTGGGGCGGCATGACCGTCGTGCCGCCGGGCCTGCAATTCGAGAGCTTCCGCGGCTCGGACATGTTCATCGACGGCTGGGCGCCGCCCGAGTTCAACCCCGCTCTGGCGCGGGAACTGCTGGCGCAGGCCGGCTACAAGGGCGACGCCATCCCGTTCCGGCTGCTGAACAACTATTACACCAACCAGGTCTCCAACGGTCAGATCATGGTCGAGATGTGGAAGCAGGTCGGCCTGAATGTCGAGATCGAGATGAAGGAGAACTGGGGCCAGATCCACGAGCCGGTCGGGGTGAAGGGGGTGCGCGACTGGTCGGCCTCGAACACGATCAACGATCCGATCACGCCGATGGTGGTGCAGTTCGGCCCGAATGGCGAGGTCCAGCAAAAGCGCGACTGGACGAATGCCGAGATGAACGAACTGTCGCAGGTGATGGAAAGCTCGACCGATCGCGCGCAGCGCAAGAAGGCGATCGCGCGGATGCTGGAAATCGCCGAGCGCGACGACCCGGCCTATCAGGTCCTGCATCAGAACGCCGTCTTCACCGGCATGCGTTCCGATCTGAACTGGAAGGCGGCGCCGGCATTCGCGATGGATTTCCGCGCCGGGAACTGGCCCGGAAAAGCCTGAGCCGGCCCTGTAGCAATATCCCCGGCCGGCCCGTTCCCGGCCGGGGCATCCGGTCAATTGTCCGGCCGCGTCGCATCCGGTCCGGACAGGAAGGAAGACACATGGCCAATCTGGTCGAGATCCGGGATCTGCGGGTCGCCTTTGACGGCGTTGCGGTTCTGCACGGGATCGGTCTTGAGGTGGCGCCGGGCGAAGCCCTGGGTCTGGTCGGCGAATCCGGCTGCGGCAAATCCGTGACCTGGCTGGCGGCCCTGGGGCTGCTGCCGTCCAAGGCAAGCATCGACGGCTCGGTCCGGCTGCAGGGGCAGGAGCTTTGCAATGCGCCGCGCAGCAGGCTGGAACGCGTGCGCGGCGGCCGGATCGCGATGATCTTCCAGGACCCCGCCAGCGCGCTCAATCCGGTGATCCGGGTCGGCCGGCAGCTCTGCGAGGCCCTGCGTCTGCATCGCGGCCTGACCGGCGCCGCGGGCCGGGCCGAGGCGCTGCGGCTGATGGACATGGTCGGCATTCCCGATGCGCGGGGGCGTTTCGGCCTGTATCCGCATGAGTTTTCGGGCGGCCAGTGCCAGCGCCTGATGATCGCCATGGCGCTGGCCGGAGAGCCCGAATTGCTGATCGCGGACGAGCCGACGACCGCGCTGGATGCCACGATCCAGGCGCAGATCCTGGATCTGCTGGCACGGCTGCGGGCCGAGACGGGCATGGCCGTCGTCTTCATCAGCCACGATCTGGGCGCGGTGGCGCAGGTCTGCGACCGGGTCTGCGTGATGTATGCCGGCCGCATTGTCGAACAGGGAAGCGTGGCGCAGCTTTTCGGACATCCGCGCCATCCCTATACCCGGGGGCTTTTCGACGCGATCCCGCGGCTTTACGGCCCGCGCGGCGCGCTGGTTCCGATCTCCGGCACGGTGCCCGATCCGCGGCACCCGCCGCCCGGCTGCGCCTTTGCGCCGCGCTGCGCGCATGCGCATGGCTTCTGCGCCACGCAGGTGCCGCGATTGCTGCCGCAGCGCGACGGCCGCCATCTGGCCTGCGCCTTTCCCCTGCCTGAAAGGGACCCGCAGCGCGATTACGAGGACGCCCTGACATGAGCGCGCTGATCGAGGCCGAGGATCTCGTCCGGGTCTATGCGACCCGTCAGGGCCTGTTCGGCCGCGCGGTGCCGGTGCGCGCGGTGGACGGCGTCAGCCTGCGGGTCGCGCGGGGCGAGACGCTGGGCATCGTCGGCGAAAGCGGCTCGGGGAAATCGACGCTGGGCCGGATGCTGCTGGGCGTCGATCCCGCGCAGGGCGGGGTGGTGCGTTTCGATGGCGCGCCGCTGCCCGACAAGGGAACGCCCGCCTGGCGGGCGCTGCGGGCGCGGCTGCAGATGGTCTATCAGGACCCGCTGGCGGCGCTGGACCGGCGCCTGCCCATCGCGCGCCAGATCCGCGAGCCGCTGGATATCCATGCGCGCGGAGACGATGCCGCCCGCCGCGCGCGCGTGGCCGAGCTGATGCAATCGGTGGGGCTGCGCGCCGATCAGGCCGGGCGCTACCCGCATGAGCTGTCGGGCGGCCAGAGGCAGCGGGTGGTGATCGCCCGCGCGCTGGCCTGCGCGCCCGAACTGCTGGTCTGCGACGAGCCGGTCTCGGCGCTGGATGTCTCGATCCAGGCGCAGGTGGTCAACCTGCTGCGTGGCCTGCGCGGCGAGAACGGGCTGGCGATGGTCTTCATCAGCCATGATCTCAAGGTGGTGCGCAACCTCTGCGACCGGGTCGCGGTGATGTATCTGGGCCGGATCGTCGAGGAGGGGCCGGTCGAGCGGCTGTTCGCCGCGCCGCGCCATCCCTATACCCGGGCGCTGATCTCGTCGGTGCCCGACCCCGGGCAGCCGCTCAAGGGGCGCATCATCCTGCAGGGAGAGCCGCCGAACCCGGCGAAACGGCCGCCCGGCTGCGCCTTTTACCCGCGCTGTCCGCAGGCCAGCGGCATCTGCCGCGCCGAACTGCCGCAGATGCGCGCCACGGGGCAGGGGTGCCGTGCCGCCTGTCATCACCTGGACGGCGCGGACCCCGTTCCGCAGGCCGCGTAAGGAGGACCGGATGATCCGTTTCGTGTCCCTGCGCCTGCTGCGCGCCCTGGTCACGGTGCTCGCTGTGATGACCTTTTCCTTTGTCGTGCTGCGCATGTCGGGCGATCCGGCCGAGGTGCTGCTGGGGCCGGATGTGCCGCAGAACGTCATCGACGCCTTTCGCCGGCAATGGGGGCTGGATGCGCCGCTGTGGCGGCAATACCTGTCCTATCTGGGCGCGATCTTCCAGGGCGATTTCGGCCTGTCCATGCGCGACCGCGCGCCGGCGCTGGATCTGGTGCTGGAACGCGTGCCCGCCACCCTGATGCTGACCGTTCCGGCGCTGATCCTGAAGCTGGGCATCGGCATTCCCGCCGGAATATTCGCGGCGCTGCATCGCGACAGCGCCATTGACCGGGGCGTGATCTTTCTGGCCATCCTGGGCTTTACCATCCCCTCCTTCGTCATGGGGCTGGTGCTGGTGCTGATCTTTGCCGTCACGCTTGGCGTGCTGCCCTCGGGCGGGTTCGGCACCTGGCAGAACGCGATCCTGCCCGGCATCACCATTTCGATCGGCGGCATCGGCATCATCGCCCGCTTTTCGCGTTCCGCGATGATCGAGGTGCTGGGCCAGCCCTATATCCGCACCGCTTCGGCCAAGGGCGTGAAATGGCACGATGTGGTGCGCGGCCATGCGCTGCCCAATGCGGCCATTCCGATCGTGACCATCGCCGGTTTCATGGTCGGCTCGCTGATCGCCGGCGCGGTGGTGGTCGAGACGATCTTTTCCTGGCCCGGCATCGGGCGCTTGCTGATCGTCTCGGTCTCGAATCGCGATCTGGCGGTGGTGCAATGCATCCTGCTGCTGATTGCGGCGGTGATGGTGACCGCGAACCTGATCGTCGATCTGCTTTACGGCTGGCTGGATCCGCGCCTGCGGACCGGCACGGCCCATTGACCGGGGAAGGAACATGACCGCGACGAACCCGCCCGATCTGCTGGCCCGCGACGACCGCCGCCGCCCGCGCGCCGCGATCCCGACCGCGGTCGCGCTTGGCCTTGGCTGGCTGGCCCTGATGGTGCTGTGCGCCATCCTTGCCGATCTGCTGCGGCCCTATGACATCACCCAGATGGATCTGTCCGCGCGGCTCATGCCGCCCTTGACGCCGGGCCATTGGCTGGGCACGGACGAGCTGGGCCGCGACGTGCTGTCGCGGCTGATCCAGTCGGTGCGGGTCTCGCTGGTGATCGCCTTTGGCGCGACGGCGATCTCGGCCGCCTTCGGCACCACGCTGGGCTTTCTGGCGGCGCGGTTCCGGGGTCTGGTCGAACAGTTCGTGGTCATGCTGGCCGATTTCCAGGCGGCGCTGCCGTTTCTGATCATGTCGCTGGCGGTGCTGGCCTTTTTCGGCTCGTCCATGCTGCTGCTGGTCTGCCTGATGGGCTTTTACGGCTGGGAGCGCTATGCCCGCATCGCGCGCGGCCTGGCCATCGCGGCCGGGGCGCAGGGCTATGCGGCGGCGGTCGAGCAGCTGGGCGCGACGCCGCGCCGGCTGTATCTGGGCCATATCCTGCCCAATGTCGCCTCGACGCTGATCGTGTCGATGACGCTGACCTTCCCCGAGATCATCCTGATGGAATCCGGCCTGTCCTTTCTGGGGCTGGGCGTGCAGCCGCCCGAGACGAGCCTGGGCAATATGGTCGGTTTCGGGCGCGATTATCTGACCACCGCGCCCTGGATCATGCTGGCGCCGTCGGTGGTGATCATGATCACCACGCTGTCTATCTCGCTGGTGGGGGACTGGCTGCGCGACAGGCTCGACCCGACGGTGCGATAGGGCCGCCGGGCCGCGTGTCGGCCCGGCTGATCGCGCCGGATGGCTCAGCCGCCGTCGGCGGTAAAGCCCGCGGCCTCGATGGCGCGGCTGGCGCAGGTTTCGTCATTGTCGGAACTGTCGCCGGTGATGCCGATTGCGCCCAGGATGCGGCCGTCGCGCCGGATCAGGACACCGCCCGGCACCGGCACCAGCGCGCCGCCCGCCAGCGCGTTGACCGACTGGATGAAATAGGGCTGCTCTCTGGCGCGTTCGAAAATCGCCCGCGATCCCATGCCAAGCGCGATCGCGCCCTTGGCCTTGCCCTGCGCGATCTCGGCGCGCAGCGTGCTGGTACCGTCCTGCCGCAGCAGGACCTTGAGCTGCCCGGTCGCGTCGACCACCGCGACGGTGATCGGCTTGAGCTTCATCTCGGCCGCGAATTGCAGGCAGCTGTCGGCCATGCCGCGCGCGTCTTCCAGCGTGAGTTCCATGAATGTCTCCTCCCTCGGATCGCCGACGGGCGGGTGCCCGGCGTTGGGCGGTTCATGCAGGATTCGGGCCGGCTTTTCTAGGCTCGCGACGTTGAAACTGTTTTCGCCTCGGGCTCGATCCGCCAGATCGTCCAGCCCATGACCCCGAACAGGATCGTGACCAGCGGCGATAGCCAGCAGAAGAAGTTGAACGGCAGATAGGCGATCGTCGCCACGCCCAGCGTCGCCGCCTGATAGGCGCCGCCGGAGTTCCACGGCACCAGGTTGGCGGTCACCGTGGCGCTGTCCTCGACCGCGCGGGACAGGTTCTCGGGTGCGATCCCGCGTTCGCGATAGGCCTGGGCATAGGTGCGCGCGCCCATGACGATGGCCATGTACTGGTCGCACAGGATCAGGTTGGCGCCGATGCCGGTCAGCACGGTCGAGACGATCAGCGAGCCGGTGGATTTCGCCGCCCGCAGGATCCGGTCGGCCACGATCTTCAACTGGCCGGTCCGCTCCATCACGCCGCCGAACATCATCGCCACGATGATCAGCGAGATGGTATAGAGCATGCTTTCCATGCCGCCGCGCGACAGCAGGCTGTCCACATCGGCGATCCCGGTTTCGGCGGTAAAGCCGCCAAAGGCCACATTCACCAGTTCCTTGTACCCGGCGCCCTGAAGCCCGATTGCGCAGATCGCGCCGGCGATGACGCCAAGGGTGATCCCGGGAATGGCGGGCATCTTGCGATAGCTGACGAACAGCACCAGAAGCGGCGGCAGAAGCAGGACCGGATTGATGGTGAAATTCTGCTCGAGCGCGGTCAGCATCGCCTGAATCCGGTCCAGATTTCCGTCGCCGCCGCCATAGCGAAAGCTCAGCGCGACCTCGATGATCATGGTCAGCGTCATCGAGACGCCCGTGGTGTAGGACATGTGCTTGATGTGGGTGAACAGATCCGTCCCGGCCATGGCGGGGGCAAGGTTGGTGGTGTCGGAGAGCGGCGACATCTTGTCGCCGAAATAGGAGCCGGACAGGACCGCGCCGGCGACGATGGGCAGGGGAAAGCCCAGCCCCGAGCCGATGCCCATCAGCGCCACCCCGATCGTCCCGGTGGTGCCCCAGCTTGTGCCGGTGGCCAGCGAGGCGATGGCACAGATGATCACCGTCACCGGCAGGAACACCGCGGGCGAGACCATTTCCAGCCCGTAATAGATCAGCGTCGGCACCACGCCGCCCAGGATCCAGACACCGATCAGGATGCCGACGACCAGCAGGATGATCATTGCCGGCAGCGCATTGGCAATGCCCTGCACCATGCCGTCCTGCACGCTGTCCCATGAGAACCCGCAGCGCAGGGCGACCAGACTGGCCACGATCACCCCCAGCAGCATCGGGATCTGCGGGTCCAGCCCATAGATCACGATCGAGATGCTGATGCCGACGATCAGTGAGAACAGCGAGATCAGCGCCTCGGTCAGGGTGGGCGGGCGTGCGCCCCTTGGAATATCCGTTTGCATGTCGATTCCCTGTCTTGAGAAAGAATGAAATGACGATTCCGGCGCCGCGACCCGGCGCTTCTGCTTTTTTCCTGATTTTGTCGGGGAGAAGCGGCCTCAGCCGGCGGCGCGCATCAGCATGCCGTAGAGGTCGCGGGGATCGTCGGGATCGGCGATCATGTCCAGTTGCTGGTAAAGCCGCGAGGTTTTCAGCCGGTCGCGCAGATAGCGCAGGGCGCTGAAATCCTCGATGGCGAAGCCGACGCCGTCGAACAGCGTGATCTCGGTCGCCGAGCTTCGGCCCCGCGCCTGCCCGGTGATCACCTTCCAGATCTCGGTAACCGGGAAATCAGGGGGCATCTGCTGGATCTCGCCCTCGATCCGGGTCTGCTCGGGATATTCCACGAACACGGCCGAGCGTTTCAGGATATCGGGATGCAGTTCCGTCTTGCCCGGGCAATCGCCGCCAATGGCGTTGATATGGACGCCCGCGCCGACCATGTTGTCGGTCAGGATCGTGGCATATTGCTTGTCGGCGGTGCAGGTGGTGATGATCTCGGCGCCCTCCATCGCGGCCTGCGCGGAATCGCAGGCGCGCAGCACCAGACCCGAGCCATGCAGGTTGCGCATGGCCTTTTTCGTGGCCGCGGGGTCGATATCGTAAAGCTGCACGGTCTCGACCCCGCAGATTGCCTGAAAGGCCAGCGCCTGAAATTCGGATTGCGCGCCATTGCCGATCATCGCCATGGTCCGGGCGCCCCGGGGCGCCAGATGTTTCGCCACCATCGCGCTGGTCGCGGCGGTGCGCAGGGCAGTCAGCAGCGTCATCTCGGTCAGCAGCACCGGATAGCCGGATCCGACGCTGGCCAGCAGGCCGAAGGCGGTGACGGTCTGCAGCCCCTCTCTGGTGTTCTTGGGATGGCCGTTCACATATTTGAACCCGTAATCCTCACCGTCCGAGGTCGGCATCAGCTCGATCACCCCCTCGGCCGAGTGGCTGGCCACGCGCGGGGTCTTGTCGAACAATTCCCAGCGACGGAAATCCTGCTCGATGTAATCGGCGAGCCCGGTCAGCATCTCGCGGAGGCCGGTTTCATGGATCAGCTTCATCATGTTCTCGACGCTGACAAAGGGCACATAGGCCAGTCGCGACGGCAGCGGGGCGTTCATCGGGTTCTCCTGTCTCTCAGAAAGGGCGGTTGGGGCGGTCGATGACGCGCCGGCCAAAAAGCGAGGCGGTCAGATCGATCATCAGGCGCGCGGTCTTGCCGCGTTCGTCCAGCATCGGGTTCAGCTCGACCAGATCGAGCGAACTGACCAGCCCGCTGTCATGCAGCAGTTCCATCACCAGATGCGCCTCGCGGAAGGTGGCGCCGCCGGGAACCGTGGTGCCGACGGCAGGCGCGATCGCAGGGTCGAGGAAGTCCACGTCCAGACTGACATGCAGAAGACCGTTTTCCTGCCGCACGCGCTCCAGAAACTCGCGCAGCGGGCGCACGATGCCGGTCTCGTCGATGTCGCGCATGTCATGGGTCAGGATGTCGCTGGATCTCAGCGCCGCGCGCTCCTCGGTATCGACCGATCGTAGTCCGATCATGCAGACCCGCGCAGGATCGACCTTGGCGGCCAGTTCCGGAAAGCCGTCGAAACCATCGCGGCCGGTCAGATAGGCCACGGGCGTGCCGTGAAGATTGCCGGAATCCGAGGTGACGGGCGTGTGGTAATCGGAATGCGCATCCAGCCACAGCACGAAAAGCGGCCGGCCTTCGCGCCCGGCATGGGCTGCCATCGCCGCCACCGAGCCCAAGGCCAGCGAATGATCGCCGCCCAGAAAGATCGGCATCCCCTGCGTCGCGGCCTGTTGCCCGGCCTCGATCAGCGCCTCGGTCCAGGCGACACATTCGGCCATCCGATGCACGCGGTCATTCACCGGCACCACCTCGCGCAGGGGCGCGGGCGCCAGATTGCCCAGATCGCGCACCTCGCGACCCAGATCGCGCAGGATCGTGGTCAGCCCCGCCGCGCGATAGGCATCCGGCCCCATGCCGCAACCGGCGATCCGTTGCCCGGATTCCACCGTCGCCCCGATCAGAAACAATGTCTTGTCAGCCATGGTCATCGCCCATCCTGTGTTTGAAATCGTCGAAACCAGTATCGCTGACTATTACGGATGGATTTCAGCCCTCATTTTGCGCAAAATGAAGGAATAATATTCATATCGGATGGATAGCCTTCCATTATGGACGAAACAGACAAGAAGCTGATCGCCTGCCTGCGCCACAATGCGCGGGCCAGCCTGTCAGAACTGTCGCTGACTCTGGGCCTGTCGCGCACCACCATCCGCACGCGGATGGAGCGGCTGGAGCGCAGCGGCGTGATCCTGGGCTACAGCGTCGTGCTGCACGAAGACACTATGGTCAGCCCGGTGCGGGGGCTGACATTCCTCAGGATCGAGGGGCGCGGCACCGACCGGGTGCTGCGCAAGCTGACCGGGTTGCCCGCCGTGCAGGCGGTGCATTCCACCAATGGCGCATGGGATCTGATCGTGACGCTGGGCACCGAAACCCTTGAGGAACTGGACCTGGTATTGGCCGAGATCCGCCGCTTCGAGCATGTCGCCAATACCGAGACCAACCTGATGCTGGCCGCGAAACGGGCGACCGGCAGGGACCGTCCGGGGGGACGGGCAGGGCGATGATGCGGCGGGAAAGCTGCTGGTCCTTTTGGCCAAATTACCGCATTCCGTGGCCGCCCGCGCGCCGTTTTCCCGGCCGCGATTGCGAAGGCGCGGCAGAAATGCCGCATGCGTCAAGCAATGTGCCGACATTCCGGCTTACGCCAAAATTTCGCGTCAGGGTTTGCGCTCGATGGGGCCTCACAACAGCCTAAGGCCTTGACGGTGTTCGGGCCTTCCCCAAGGGAATCGGCAGGAATTCGCTGGCCGATTCGGAATTGGTCGACAAGCTTTTGTGGCTGAGGCAATCTTGCTTTTGAGAGCGACCGGACGGGCACTGTGCCCCAGACCCGTCCGGTCTCGCCGTACCTGCAAAAGAGAAAATCGTTGAACGGCTGCCGAAACCGTGCATCGAAACTGACGCAGCGTGAACCTGACTTTATAGTGAGGTTTGCGCTGATTTTGCTTGAATGTGGTCGAAAAAGGCCTGTATTCGACCGGTTCGGCCTGTCCTTGTATAGGGTTTTATGACCATGACGCCTATCTCTGCGATAGGTTAGACAGATCATGTCGCGCTCTGGTTGCCGAATGCGCGACGGAGCTTGCATCCAAGGGGCGGGCGGCAATGGGAAAGAATCAGGACGACGGGAACGGCGACGACGCCAAGGGCGGCAAGGCCAGGGATGGCGCCGCCATGCGCGAGGCCCGGCGCGAGGCCAATCGCCGCGAACGCGCTGCGCGCCGGGCCAGCCGACAGGCCGAGCGCGCGGCGCGAAAGAACAAGCGCAGCGGCTCGTCCCCGGACCAGCCTACCCGCGCGCCGGCCCCTGAGCCGGAGGCGAATGGCGCGGCGCCGGTGCCGGTTGTGGCGCCGCCCGAACCCGTGGCGCCGCGACCCGCCGGACCTGTGCACAGACCTGCCCGGAAAGGCCCGGGGAAGGATCATCTGCCGGCGCCAGAGTTCAATATCCTGATCATTGGCCAGAATGGCCGGCTGGGCGTCGAGGCGGCGCTTTTCGCTGCCAGTCTGCGGCGCAATTCTCCGGGCTGGAAGGGGCGCCTGATCGTGGCGGAACCCGAGCCCAAAGGCGCCTGGCAAGGGGTGAATACGCGTATTCCCGACCCGGTCCGTGATGTGCTGGCGGCCCATGGGGCGGAACTGCTGCCCTTTACCGCGACGCATTTCGGCCGCGACTATCCCTATGGCAACAAGATCGAGGCGCTGTCGCTCTTGCCGGCGGACCGGCCCTTCATGTTCTTTGACAGCGATACGCTGATTATCGGTGAACTGGCCGCCCTGGCGCTTGATTTCTCGCGCCCCTCCGCCTCGATGCGGCGCAGCGCGACCTGGCCCGAGCCGCCGCTTTACGGCCCGGGCTACACGCAGATATGGAAATCCCTCTATGAGCGTTTCGGGCTGGATTTCGCCGCCTCGCTGGACCGCAGCCAGCCCGACGAGCACTGGGAGCGATATCTGTATTTCAATGCCGGCTGGTTTCTTGGCGCGGATGCGCAGGAATTCGGCCGGCGTTTCGCGGAATATGCGCTGGCCATCCGCGATGCGCCTGGGGACGAACTGGCCTGCCAGAGCCTTGATCCCTGGCTGGATCAGATCGCGCTGCCGCTGGTCATCCATGCCTTGGGAGGCGGGCGTCCCGGGGCGGAGCTGGACGGGCTGGATGGCGATGTGAGTTGCCACTATCGCAACCTGTCGCTGCTTTATGCCCGCGAATCCGATGCGGCTGTCGCGCTGATCGAGGATCTGGCCGCCGATCCGCAGATCGCGCCACTTCTGGCGGGTGACGAGGCTGCGCAAAGGCTGATCTTCGGCGGCGAGGGACGCCAGCATATCCGGCCGATGTTCCAGGCCGAAAACCCGCAACCCGCCGAGCAGGCGATACGCCACCGCCTGCGCAAGCAGGGGCTGTGGTTTCGCTAAAGTTGCCGACTTTCAAGCTGAGACATGTCGAGCGGCTTTGAAGTGGTTCCAGCACTCACCCGGGGGCGTACAGATCGCAGATTTTGGCGATTGCAGCGAAGAAGCCCGTGACGGTACGCGCGCCGATACGGCGCAGGCGGGCTCTCAGTTTTGAGAAGGCCATTTCTACCGGATTCAGGTCGGGGCTGTGGGGTGGCAAGAACAGGAACCAGCATCCTGCGTTGCACATTGCCTTTGCGGCTGCCACACCGCGATCACTACCCGCCACAGGTCGTGCGTCCGGCACGAGCGTCATCCGGCAAGCACGGCCCGACAACGCCCCGAGCAACAAGAAGGCACGATCCTGTGCGAACCGTGCCTTCCCGTGTCGCGGGTTGCGCCAATACCTTGCGCAGTCGGAAAAGAGCTACAAAATAAAATCCTCCGCGACATATTGGTCTGCCGTGACCGCGCCATCCTGAAGCCGGATGAGCATTTCGGCCTGCGCGTCATTGTCGGTATTGACATAGACCACGCTTCTTGAACCGCTGGTGCCCAGCCACAGCGTGCCTGCGCCGCCGGCGGTGGTGCCATTGAAGACAAAGGCCTGGTTGCCGCCCACAAGATCGTTGGCGTCGATGCGCGCCAGATGGATGCGGTCGCCCAGGGCGGCGCCCGCGCCCTCGAAGTCGCGGATCATGTCGGTGCCCACGCCCGGCGCGGATTCGTCCAGCGCACGGAACTGGAACATGTCCCTGCCGGCGCCGCCGGTCAGCAGATCGCCGCCGGCATCGCCGCGCAGCCGGTCGTTGCCGTCATTACCGAAGATGACGTCGCTGCCGGCCCCGCCATTCAGCAGGTCGTTGCCGGCCATCCCCTGCAGCCTGTCATTGCCGCTATAGCCAAAGGCGACGTCATTGCCGCCACCGGTCACGATGCGGTTCGCGTCTGCGGTGCCATAGACCTGATCATTCCCGTTCGAGGTCAGGACATTCTCGAAGTTGACGAAACTTTCGCCGGCGATATTGGTATTCCCCGAGCCAAGCGAAATGATGTAGTCGTTCTTGTAGGTGCGTGCGTCCAGCCAGTCGGCGCCGGCGCCGCCGTCCAGCGTCTCGTTTCTGCCCAGCACGGGGAACATCACGTCATTGCCGTCATCGCCGTAATACTGGCCGGCGCCGCTGGACACGATGCGATCATTGCCCGCGCCGCCAAAGACCGTATCGGCACCGGCGACCGCCTCGAGCGTGTCGTTCCCGTCGCCGCCGCTCATGTAGTCGTTGCCGCCGCCGCTGCGCAGCGAGTCATTGCCCAAGCCGCCGTAAAGCGAGTCATTACCGGTCAGGCCGTGGATATCGTCATCGCCCTGATTGCCATAGATGCGGTTGACCCCCGAGGTTCCGACAAGCAGATCGTCGCCGCCGCCCGAATACAGATGCTCGAAATTCTCGAAGCGTTCACCCGTAAAGTTGGTGCCGCCGCTGGTCAGGTTGACGCTGTAGTTTCCGCTGAAGGAACTCGTATACAGCCAGTCGTCGCCTATCCCGCCATCCAGCGTTTCAACGGCGCCAAGCCCTGCATGGATGGTGTCATTACCTTCATCGCCGTAATACCGACCGCCGATACCGGCCACGATGATATCGTTGCCTTCCTCGCCGGCTACCGTATCCCGGCCGGTGCCCCGGATGGTGTCATTTCCAGTGCCGGCGGCGATGATATCGTTGCCGCCCCTTCCGTCGATATAGTCGTTGCCCGCGTTGCCGTAGATCCTGTTGTCACCATCGGTTCCGCGCAGGGTGTCGTTATACACTCCGGCAACAATATACTCGAAGTTGTAGAACCTTTCTCCCGCGAGATGGGTGAAGCCGCTGGCGAGGTCCACGGAATAGGCACCGTTATATTCCGCCAGAGTGAGCCAGTCGATCCCGGCGCCGCCGTCCATCGTGTCGTTGCCGCCGATCGCACTGACAAACATAGAGTCGTCGCCACCATTGCCATAAGAATAGCCCGAACTGCTGGCATAGATCGTGTCGTTTCCGTCGCCGCCAGTGATCCTATCGGTTCCGCCTCCGCCGATGATGTAATCGTTGCCCGTTCCGCCGCTCAGATAGTCGTTGCCTGCGGCGCCATAAAGCGTATCAGCCTCCTCCCCGCCATAGAGACGGTCGTCGCCCGCGTCACCATAAAGCGTATCAAGGCCAATCCCGCCATAGACATAGTCGTTGCCGAGGCTGCCGGTCATAAGGTCATTGCCTTCAAGACCGTAAAGGGTGTCGTTGCCACCCAGGCCGTGAATTGTGTCGGCCACATTCGTGCCGGTTATCAAGTTGTCGCCGCTGTCACCATCTATATGCGCCATATCTTCCTCCTGTTGCTGCGTTTGCTTCTGTCTTCATTGCCCTGCACGTTAACTATAGAATCGGCCCCGTGAAACGAGCGTGAACGCAGGGCAACGATTTGATCGCGCTTGCGAAATCGTTTCGACTCGCTTCAGTATGACACCATTGCGGCCGCGCCGCGATACAGGGCGGCTCAACCGGCCGGGCGGGATTGCCCTGCGCGCGCCACGGGGCTATCGCAGGGGGGAAAGGGCGGGAAACATGAACCTCAACACATTCGGGCGCGTATTTACCTTCACCACCTGGGGCGAAAGCCACGGCCCGGCGCTTGGCGCCACCGTGGACGGCTGTCCGCCGGGCATCCCGCTTGATGCGGCCTATATCCAGAAATTCCTGGACCGCCGCCGGCCGGGCACGTCGAAATTCACCACCCAGCGGCAAGAGCCCGATCAGGTGCGCATCCTGTCGGGCACCTTCGAGGGGCGCACGACCGGCACGCCGATCCAGCTGGTGATCGAGAATACCGACCAGCGCAGCAAGGATTACGGCGAGATCGCGCAGGCCTTTCGCCCCGGCCATGCCGATATCGCCTATCACCTGAAATACGGCATCCGCGACTATCGCGGCGGCGGCCGCTCCAGCGCGCGGGAAACGGCGGCGCGGGTCGCGGCGGGCGGGGTGGCGCAGGCAGTGCTGCGCGAACTGGTCCCGGAACTGACGATCACCGGCTACATGGTCCAGATGGGCGAAATGCATCTGGATCGCGCGAATTTCGATGCGGCCGAGATCGCCAACAACCCGTTCTTCCTGCCCGATGCCGGCGCCGTTCCGGCATGGGAGGATTACCTGAACGCCATCCGCAAGGCGCAGAACAGCGTCGGCGCCGCCATCGAGCTGCTGATCCGGGGCTGTCCGCCCGGCCTTGGCGCGCCGGTCTATGCCAAGCTGGACACCGATCTGGCCGCCGCGATGATGTCGATCAACGCGGTCAAGGGGGTCGAGATCGGCGAGGGCATGGCGGCCGCCGCGCTGACCGGCACCGACAATGCCGACGAGATCCGCATGGGCAATGACGGGCCGCGCTTTCTGTCGAACCATGCCGGCGGGATTCTGGGCGGCATCTCGACCGGGCAGGACATCGTGCTGCGATTCGCGGTCAAGCCGACCAGCTCGATCCTGACGCCGCGCCGCACCATCAACCAGCGGGGCGAGGAGATCGAGCTGGTCACCAAGGGCCGCCACGATCCCTGCGTCGGCATCCGCGCCGTGCCGATCGCCGAGGCCATGGCCGCCTGCGTGATCCTGGATCACCTGCTGCTGGACCGCGCCCAGACCGGCGGCCGGCGCGGGGTGATCGGCTGATCCGCCGATCGCGTCCGGGCCGGGCGACAATGTCCTGACGCGATGGATTGTCGTGAATCTGTTACATTCTCTTCGCATAACCGTCGCATTGCGGTTCTAGAGAACACAAGGACCGAATCCGGTCAGATGAAAAATGCCAGGAGTCATCCTATGAAATCCGCAAAATTCACCGTCTCGGCACTTGCCGTGATCGCCGCCACCGCGACGGTCGCCGGCGCCCGCGAACAGATCCAGGTCGCCGGCTCCTCCACCGTGCTGCCCTATGCCACGATCGTTGCCGAAGCCTTTGGCGAAAATACCGATTTTCCGACCCCGGTGGTCGAATCGGGCGGCTCCTCGGCCGGTCTCAAGAAGTTCTGCGAGGGTGTCGGGGAAAACACCATCGACATCGCCAACGCGTCGCGCGCGATTCGCGAGGGCGAAGTGGAAGCCTGCGCCGCCGCCGGCGTGACCGACATCATGGAAGTCCGCATCGGCTATGACGGCATCGTCTTTGCCAGCGACATCAACGGCAACGACTTCGTGTTCACCGCCGCCGACTGGTTCAACGCCCTGGCCGCCGAAGTGGTCCAGGACGGCAAGGTGGTCGCGAACCCCTATACCAAGTGGAACGAGATCCGCGCCGAGCTGCCGGATCAGGAAATCCTGGCCTTCGTCCCCGGCACCAAGCACGGCACCCGCGAAGTGTTCGAGGAAAAAGTCATCGCCGCCGGCTGCGAGGAAACCGGCGCCGCCGAGGTCTTCGCCGCCGAGAAGGCTGACGAGGACGCCGCCGAGGCCGCCTGCATGGCGCTGCGCACCGACGGCAAGTCGGTCGATATCGACGGCGACTATACCGAGACCCTGGCCCGCATCCAGTCGTCCCCGAACGGTATCGGCGTGTTCGGCCTGTCCTTCTATGAAAACAACACCGACAAGCTGAAGGTCGCGACCATCGGCGGCGTCACCCCCTCGACCGAGACCATCTCCTCGGGCGAATATCCGGTTTCGCGGCCGCTGTTCTTCTATGTCAAGAAGCAGCATATCGGCACGATCCCCGGCCTGAAGGAATATGTCGAGTTCTTCGTGTCGGACGCGATGGCCGGCGCCGGCGGTCCGCTGGCCGAATACGGTCTGGTCGCGGATCCGGAACTGGCGGCCACGCAGCAGGCGGTCGCCGACGAAGCCACGATGGCCAAGTGAGCCGACGGGTGCGGGGGAGCCTCTCCCGCACCCTTTCCGCTTATCCGTTATAGAGGGCCCGTATGCCTGTCTCCTGGACCATGTTGATCGTCCTCGCCCTCGCTGTGGCGGGCTTTTTCGTTACCCGTGGGCGCGCCGTCGCACTGGCCGATGGCGATACCCGCCGGCTGCATTCCCGACCCGGCTATTACGGCTGGAACGCGGCGCTGCTGGCGGCGGTGCCGGCGCTGTTCGTGACCGCCATCTGGCGCTTTTTCTGGCCGGGCACCAGCCCGACGCTGATTTCGGTCGTGGCGCTTGCGCTGGCCCTGGGCGGCATCGCCTTTGCGCTGTCGCGCACCTCGCCCGCGTTTCGCGCCCGCAATGCCGTGGAAAGCATCGTCAAGGCCCTGCTGATCCTGTGTTCCAGCATCGCCATCCTGACCACCGCCGGGATCGTGCTGTCGATGCTGTTCGAGACCGGCAATTTCTTCAGCCAGTATTCCTGGACCGAATTCTTCTTTGGCACGACCTGGTCGCCGCGCTTCGGCGGCGGTTCGCAACTGGGCATGCTGCCGCTGTTGTGGGGCACGCTCTACATTTCGCTGATCGCGCTGGTGGTTTCCGTGCCGATCGGCCTGTTCGCCGCGATCTACATGTCGGAATACGCCTCGCCGCGGCTGCGCAGCTTCGCCAAGCCGATGATCGAGGTGCTGGCCGGCATCCCGACCATCGTCTACGGTCTTTTCGCCCTGATCACCGTCGGGCCGATGCTGCGCGACTATTTCGCCCAGCCGCTGGGGCTGGGCAGTTCGGGTTCCTCGGTGATGACGGCGGGTCTGGTCATGGGCATCATGCTGATCCCCTTTGTCAGCTCGCTTTCCGACGACATCATCAACGCCGTGCCGCAAAGCCTGCGCGACGGCGCCCTGGGGCTGGGCTCGACGCATTCGGAAACCATCCGCAAGGTGGTTCTGCCGGCCGCGCTGCCGGGGATCGTCGGCGCCATCCTGCTGGCCGCCTCGCGCGCCATCGGCGAAACCATGATCGTGGTCATGGGCGCCGGCGCCGCCGCCAGGATCGGGGTGAACCCCTTTGAGGCGATGACAACCATCACCGTCAAGATCGTCAGCCAGCTGACCGGCGACACCGATTTCGCCGCGCCCGAAACCCTGGTGGCCTTTGCCCTTGGCCTGACGCTTTTCGTCATCACGCTGGGGCTCAACATCGTCGCCCTTTATGTCGTGCGCAAGTACCGGGAGCAGTACGAATGACCGACGCAACCATTCCCGCCGGCGCCTCGCCCCAGGCAAAGGATTCCCTGCTGGTCCCCGATGCGCGGACCCGCAAGCGCAATGCCTCCGAGGCGCGTTTCCGCGCCTATGGCCTGGGCGCCATCGTGATCGCGGTGATCATGCTGCTGATCCTGCTGTTCACCATCATCACCGACGGCATCGGCGCGTTCCGGCAGACCTACCTGACCATTCCCGTCACGCTGGACGCGCAGCAACTGGACCCGAGCGGCAACCGCGATCCCGAGGATCTGAAAAAGATCCTGACGCTGACCTATGGCAACATGCTGAACGGCGCCGTCGAGGGGGTCATCGCCGAAAGCGGCATCCAGGTCGCCGATCTGACCGAGAAGGATGTGAACGACCTGATCTCGAAAGAGGCGGCGGCGCAGCTGCGCAACCGCGTGCTCGCCAATCCCGAGCTGATCGGGCAGACCGTCGAATCCCGCGTGCTGGTGAACGGCCGCGTGGACGGCTATTACAAGGGGCGCGTCTCGATGGCCAGCGCGGCGCTGGACGGCAATACCTCGCCGCAGCAGCTGCAGCTTGCCGATGCGCTGAAAGATGCGGGCCTGCTGGCCACCCGCTGGAACTGGGCATTCCTGAGCAATCCCGACGCCTCGGACCAGCGCCCCGAGGCCGCGGGTGTCGGCATCGCCATTCTCGGTTCGCTCTACATGATGCTGGTGGTGCTGTTCCTGGCGGTGCCGATCGGTGTCGCCGCCTCGATATATCTCGAGGAGTTCGCCACCAAGAACCGCCTGACCGATATCATCGAGGTCAATATCTCGAACCTCGCGGCGGTGCCCTCGATCGTCTTCGGGATCCTGGGTCTGGCGGTCTTCATCAACTTTTCCGGCCTGCCGCAATCGGCGCCGATCGTCGGCGGTCTGGTGCTGACGCTGATGACCCTGCCGACGATCATCATCGCGACCCGCGCGTCGCTCAAGGCGGTGCCGCCCTCGATCCGGGACGCCGCCCTGGGGGTCGGGGCTTCCAAGATGCAATCGGTGTTCCACCATGTCCTGCCGCTGGCGCTGCCCGGCATCCTGACCGGCACGATCATCGGTCTGGCGCAGGCCTTGGGCGAAACCGCGCCGCTGCTGCTGATCGGTATGGTGGCATTCGTCAAGAACTTTCCCTCGGCCCCGCCCGAAGGGCTGTTCGACCCCGCCTCGGCCCTGCCGGTTCAGGTCTATAACTGGACGCAGCGCGCCGACCCCGCCTTTATCGAACGCGCCTCCGGGGCGATCATCGTCCTGCTGGTATTCCTTTTGTGCATGAACCTTCTCGCCATCTATCTGCGCCGCAAGTTCGAGCGCCGGTGGTAACGGAAGGGAGGAGACACGACAATGAACGACATGAGAATTCTGGAGCGCAGCGTGGACCAGACAGACGCCAAGATCTCGGCCAAGGACGTGCAGGTCTATTATGGCGACAAGCAAGCCATCAAGGATGTCAATGTCGACATTCTGGACAAGACCGTGACGGCATTCATCGGCCCTTCGGGCTGCGGCAAGTCCACGTTCCTGCGCTGCATCAACCGCATGAACGACACCATCGACGTCGCCCGCATCGAGGGCTCGATCAAGCTGGACGGCGAAGATGTCTATGACAAGCGCGTCGATCCGGTGCAGCTGCGCGCCCGCGTCGGCATGGTGTTCCAGAAGCCGAACCCGTTCCCCAAATCGATCTATGACAACGTCTCCTACGGTCCGCGCATCCACGGGCTTGCGCGCAACAAGGCCGAACTGGACGAGATCGTCGAGAAATCGCTGCGCGGCGCCGCGCTGTGGAACGAGGTCAAGGACCGGCTGCAGGAACCCGGCACCGGGCTTTCGGGCGGCCAGCAACAGCGCCTGTGCATCGCCCGCGCGGTGGCGACCCAGCCTGAGGTGTTGTTGATGGATGAGCCGTGCTCGGCGCTCGACCCCATCGCCACCGGGCAGGTCGAGGAGCTGATCGACCAGCTGCGCAGCGAGTTTTCGGTGGTCATCGTGACCCACTCGATGCAGCAGGCGGCGCGCGTCAGCCAGAAGACGGCCTTCTTCCATCTGGGCTATCTGGTGGAATATGGCGATACGGATGATATCTTCACCAATCCGCGCGATCCGCGCACGGAAAGCTATATCAGCGGCCGCATCGGCTGAGCTGGAAAGGATCTGTCATGAACAACGAACGCCACATCCTGTCCGCCTTCGACCGCGACCTTGAAACGGCGCAGGCGCTGGTCGTCAAGATGGGCGGTATGGTGGAAACCGCGATCCACGACGCCGCCGCCGCGCTGGAGACCCGCGACGAGGAACTGGCCGCCGATGTCCGCCGCCGCGACCGCGCCATCGACGAGCTGGAACAGCAGATCAACGAAGAGGCCGCCCGCCTGATCGCGCTGCGGGCGCCGCGCGCGACCGACCTGCGGATGGTGCTGTCGGTGATCAAGATCTCGTCCAGCCTCGAACGTGTCGGCGATTACGCCAAGAATATCGCGAAGCGCAGCTATGTTCTGGCCGAACTGCCGGCGATCGACGGTGCCGGCATGGCGCTGCGGCGCATGTCCGCCGCCGTCGAGACGATGATGAAGGATGCGCTGGACAGCTATATCCAGCGCGACGCCGCCCTGGCCGAGGATGTCCGCAAGCGCGATCTGGATGTCGACCAGATGTATAACGCGCTGTTTCGCGAGTTCCTGACCTTCATGATGGAGGATCCGCGCAACATCACCGCCTGCATGCATCTGCATTTCATCGCCAAGAACATCGAGCGCATGGGCGATCACGCCACCAGCATCGCCGAGCAGGTGATCTATCTGACCACCGGCGAATTGCCTGACGATCCGCGTCCCAAGGGGGAAAGCGTTCAGCGGGTCGAGCCGGAAGGGGCCTGATCCATGGCGCATTCGCAACCCTGTGTTCTGGTTGTTGAGGACGAGGGCGCGCAGCGCGAGGTTCTGAAGTACAATCTGGAAGCCGAGGGCTTTGACGTCGTTCTGGCCGAAAACGGCGACGAGGCCATGCTGCTGGTCGCCGAGGAGCAACCCGACCTGATCGTCCTGGACTGGATGCTGCCCAATGTCAGCGGCATCGAGGTTTGCCGGCGGGTCAAGGCGGATCCGCAGACCCGCCAGATCCCGGTGGTCATGCTCTCGGCCCGTTCCGAAGAGGTGGATCGCGTGCGCGGGCTGGAAACCGGCGCCGACGATTATGTCGTCAAGCCTTATTCGGTGGTCGAATTGATGGCGCGGCTGCGCACGCAGCTGCGCCGCACCCGACCGGCGACGATGGGCGAGCGGCTGAGCTTTGGCGACATCATTCTGGATGCGGGCGAGCATCGCGTTTTCCGGGCGGGCCAGCCGCTGCATCTGGGACCGACCGAATTCCGGCTGCTGTCGACGCTGATGGAAAAGCCCGGCCGGGTCTGGACCCGCGAGCAACTGCTGGACCGTGTCTGGGGACGCGACATCTATGTCGATACGCGGACCATCGACGTGCATGTAGGCCGGCTGCGCAAGGCGCTGATGGCCAATGGCGGCGACAATCCCGTCCGCACGGTGCGCGGCACGGGCTATTCGCTGGGCTGATCGCCGGCATCAATCCCATGAAAGCCGCGGCCCTCAAGGCCGCGGTTTTTTCGTCTGGCGCGGGCGACTGATAACTGCCCGAGATCGTGCCGGCACTAGTTTTGCGAACCTTGCGCGGGAGTCTGCGCCTGGACCGGCTTTCCTCTTGGCGCCGGTCGGGCATTTGTGATCGCAGCGGGCAGGTCGGGCTTGGGGGCAGGGGGCGATGCACGTTCTCGCGCGAGGCTTTTTGCTTGCGGGACGCGGGCAGATGCACCTGCCGGCCGGGCCTCAGGCGCCTGTGCCTGCCCGGTATCCGGTTTTTCCGGCGGTTGCGCAGCTTGCGTCAGATGGGGTTTCTGCGGCGGCGGCTGAAAGGGAATATGGCGGCTGTAAGGCTTCGACAAGGGCTCTTGCTCGGACCCGGGCGGAGCGGTCGTCCATCGCAGACGAGGTTCTCCCAAGGGCTTCCATTCCTGCCGATCACTTACCCCAGGCGCGGATTTTTCCGACTCGGGCCGCGAAGACATGAACCCCGTCGAGGCCGGTAGCTCTTGATCTTTCAAGCTATGCGCCTGCTGAACCTGCGCAAGCGCAAGCTGCGTTGCCGTCAACGCGAGAATCGCCGCGATAGCCGTGGTACTTCCTCCAACCGGGCGCATTTCCATGCTCCGCCGTAGTTTGCCTGTCGAACTGTCAACAGCCGTTCAGCGGCAGGGTTCCCTTATGCCCCCGTACTTGCCGGAAAATCGGCGGCCGGCCGGGCGGCGCTCAGGCGCCGGTCAGTGCCAGCCTTCCTCCGGCCATGCGCTGTACCCGGCCCGCGATTTCCAGCTCCAGAATGACCGGAGCCAGCATCGCGACGGGTATCCCCAGATCGCGGATCAGCAGGTTTTCCTCGGTCGGGCTGGGACCAAGCCGGGACAGGACGCGCGCCTCCAGATTGACGGGACCGCCCTGGGCGGGGGATCTTTGCGGCATCCCGGCTTTGGCGGCGACCTTGTGACCCAGCTCGGCCAGACGCCGGGCAACGGCCGCCGGCTGCCGGGGGCGGGTCATGTCCGCGCCCATCTCCGGCAAGGATGGCGCGGGAGGCGGCGGCTTTGGCGCGAGTTCTTGCGGCGCGTCGTCGCAGGCGCCGTTCGATTGCAATGCCGTCAGCACATCGGCCGAGTTGCGGACCAGCGTGGCGCCGTCCCGGATCAGTGCGTTGCAGCCGCCGGCGCGCGCATCCATCGGATGGCCGGGAACGGCCATCACCTCGCGTCCCTGGTCGAGCGCGCAGCGCGCCGTGATCAGACTGCCGGATCGCAGCGCCGCCTCGATCACCACGACGGCGCGCGACAGGCCCGAGATGATGCGGTTGCGCGCCGGGAAATGCCGCGCGACCGGCTCGGTGCCGGGGGGCTGTTCGGTGACCAGCAGGCCGGTGTCGCAAATGCGATCGGCCAAAGCCCCGTTCTCGGCCGGATATACCATGTCGATGCCACCCGCCATGATGGCGATCGTGCCGCCATGCAGCGCGGCCTCATGCGCGACGGTATCAATGCCGCGCGCCAGCCCCGAGACGACCATGGCGCCGGATTGCGACAGGCCCGAGGCCAGGCCGCGCGCCATCCGCAGCCCCAGGGATGAGGCATTGCGCGCCCCGATCACCGCCACCGGCAGGCGCGTCAGCGCGGACAGATCGCCACGCACCCACAAGACGGGCGGCGCTTCGGAGATTTCGCGCAATATCGCGGGGTAGTCGGGCTGGTTCCATGTCAACAGCCGCGCGCCGGCGCGCAGGCCCGCGCGAATCTCGGCCTCGGCCACCGGGGCGGGGCAGGGGGTATAGTCATCGATCCCCGCCGCGCGCGCGATGGCCGGCAATGCGGCCAGCGCCGCGGCGGCGCTGCCATGCTCGGCCAGCAGCCGGTGAAAGGTTGCAACGCCGACCCGGCGCGAACGGATAAGGCGCAGGTCCGAAAGCGCGATTTCATCCGCCGCGGGATGGTTTTGCCGGGGGTCGAAAGATCGGGGTCCTGCCATCATCTGCGCTGCCTCTGTCGCGTCCGCAGACGAAACCTGGCATGGCAGTGGTTAAGAAAGCGTTAGCCCGGGCAAATTCCGAACTTTCCCGATCCGGCCGTCACGCAGCGGAGCCGCCGATGGTCAGCCCGCCGATTCGCAGCGTCGGCAGGCCGACACCCACCGGCACCCATTGCCCCTGCTTGCCGCAATTGCCGATTCCCGGATCCAGCGCCAGATCGTTGCCGATGGCACGGATCTGCTGCAGCGCGGTCGCGCCGTCGCCGATCAGCGTGGCGCCGCGGATCGCATCTCCGATCCGGCCGTTCCGGACCCGATAGGCCTCGGTGCAGGAAAAGACGAACTTCCCGTTGGTGATATCGACCTGACCGCCGCCGAAGCCGACGGCATAGATGCCGTCCTCCAGCCCCGAAAGGATCGAGGCGGGGTCCTCGGGGCCGGCCAGCATGAAGGTGTTGGTCATGCGCGGCATCGGCGCATGGGCATAGCTTTGCCGGCGGCCGTTGCCGGTCGGCGGCACCCCCAGTAACCGGGCATTCTGGCGGTCCTGCATGTAGCCGACCAGCACGCCGTCCTCGATCAGCACGTTGCGGCCGGGTGCCGTGCCCTCGTCATCGACGGAAATCGAGCCGCGCCGGTCGGGGATCGTGCCGTCGTCGATCACGGTGACGCCGGACGCGGCGACGCGCTGCCCCATCAGCCCGGCGAATGCGGAATGGCCCTTGCGGTTGAAATCCCCTTCGAGCCCGTGGCCGACGGCCTCGTGCAGCAGGATGCCGGGCCAGCCGGGGCCCAGCACGACATCCATCACCCCGGCGGGCGCGGGGACCGAGCGCAGGTTGACCAGCGCGATGCGCAGCGCCTCGCGCACGAGGCCCTGCCAGTGATCGGGGGTGATCAGCCCGTCCAGCGCGATGCGGCCGCCGCCGCCGGCATTGCCCGATTCCCGGCGGCTGTTCGATTCCACGATGACCGAGACATTGATCCGCGCCATTGGCCGGGTGTCGGTGGCCAGCCCGCCCTCGGGGCGCAGGATGGCGATTTCCTGGACCGAGGTCGCGATGCTGGCGGAAACCTGCACCACGCGCGGGTCCAGATCGCGCGCGAAGGCGTCGATGTCGCGCAGCAGGGCGACGCGGGCGGCAAAGCTGATCCCGGAGGCCGGGTCAATGGCCGCGTAAAGCGGCGCGGTCGCACCCTCCGGGGGCAGGGCCAGCCTGCCGCCGCCGTCGCCGATCGCCAGCCGGACGGTGCGGGCGGCATCCTTCAGCGATGACTCGCTGATCTCGGTGGAATGGGCATAGCCGGTCACTTCGCCGCGCACGGCGCGCAGGCCGAAACCCTGCTGGGCGTCATAGCTGGCATTGCGCAGCCTGCCATCGTCAAAGACCAGTGCCTCGGATCGGGACCGTTCCAGAAACAGCTCGCCGTCATCGCCGCCGGCCAGCGCAGAGCGCAGGATAGCCAGCGTGCGATCCCGGTCGAGAAGGGTCCGGAACGGTGAAAAGGAAGCGTCTGTCATGCGGGCCTGTCCCTGTCGTGCGGTCCCGACTATGGGTTTTTTCCGCGAAAGTCGATAGCTATAGGCTTGCTGCTGCGGGTAAGATATGGTTCTGGTGCAGCACCGATACCGGCCGCGTCTCAAGACCATGGTGCGGCGGGGCATGTTAGGCAACGGGATGGGATGATGGCAAAAGCGACGATGCGCCACCGGCTGGCGGCAGTAACGGGCCTTGGGTTTGCGGCAATGACGGCGGGGCCGGCATTCGCGCAGGACGTGTTGGGTGATCTGCCTTCGATCGGCAAGCCCGTGGATGGCGGCATGGGGTTCCAGCCGGCGGCGAGCCCGCTGGCGCAGGACCAGCAATGGCTGGACAATTTCGTGCTTTATATCATCACGGCCGTCACGATCTTTGTCTGCGTGCTGCTGCTGATCTGCATTTTCCGTTTCAACCGCCGGTCGAATCCGGTGCCCGCGCGCTTTACCCACAACACCCCGATCGAGGTGATCTGGACGCTGGTGCCGGTGCTGATCCTGGTGGCCATCGGCGCCTTCTCGCTGCCGATCCTGTTTCGCAGCCAGGAAATGCCCAACGATCCCGACCTGGTGATCAAGGCGATCGGCAACCAGTGGTACTGGTCCTATGAATATCCCGATGACGGCATCGCCTTCGATGCGCTTATGCTGGAAAAGGAAGCACTGGCCGAGGCCGGCTATTCCGAGGATGAATACCTGCTGGCCACCGACAACGCGGTGGTGGTGCCGGTCGGCAAGAAGGTTCTGGTGCAGGTCACCGCGACCGACGTGATCCACGCCTGGACGATCCCCGCATTCGCCGTCAAGCAGGACGCGGTTCCGGGCCGCATCGCGCAGCTCTGGTTCTCGGTCGATCAGGAAGGCGTCTATTTCGGCCAGTGCTCCGAGCTTTGCGGCATCAACCACGCCTATATGCCGATCGTGGTGAAGGCCGTCAGCCAGGAGAAATACGATGCATGGCTGGCCGGCGCGAAAGAGGAATTCGCCGCCGATGCCTCGGACTACCTGCCGGCGAAGCCCGTTCAGCTGGCGCTGGCGGAATAAGGCCGCGCCGTGGCCGATATCAACGCATATGAGGGGCCGGCCGAGGCCGGCTTCGGCGATTACGTCGCGCTCCTGAAGCCGCGCGTCATGTCGCTGGTGGTCTTTACCGCGCTGGTCGGGCTGTGGATCGCGCCGCAGCCGGTCAACCCGTTCATCGCCTTTTGCAGCGTGCTGTTCATCGCCATCGGCGGCGGCGCTTCGGGCGCGCTGAACATGTGGTATGACGCCGATATCGACGCGGTGATGAAACGCACCGCGGGCCGCCCCGTGCCCTCGGGCCGGGTCTCCTCGCAAGAGGCGCTGGCGGTCGGCATCGCGCTGTCGGGCCTGTCGGTGATGATGCTGGGGCTGGCGGCGAACTGGTTCGCGGCGGGCTTTCTGGCCTTTACCATCTTCTTCTACGCGGTGATCTATACGATCTGGCTCAAGCGCCGGACGCCGCAGAATATCGTCATCGGCGGTGCTGCCGGGGCCTTTCCGCCGATGATCGGCTGGGCCTGCGCGACCGGCGGCATCGGGATCGAGCCGCTGCTGATGTTCGCGCTGATCTTTTTCTGGACGCCGCCGCATTTCTGGGCGCTGGCGCTCTTCATGAAAGAGGATTACTCGCGCGCCGGGGTGCCGATGCTGACCGTGACCCATGGCCGCAAGGTGACGCGCCGCCACATCTTTGCCTATACGCTGGTGCTGGCGCCCTTTGCGATCTGGCTGGGGCTGACCTCGGTTGGCGGGCCGCTTTACATGGCGGTGGCGGTGGTGCTGAACGCCATGTTCATCGCCGGCGGCTGGCGCATCCTGCGCCGCACCGAAGAGCAGGCGATGGCCGACCATTACCTGGTCGAAAAGCGTTACTTCCGCCTGTCGCTCTATTATACCTTCCTGCATTTCCTGGCCCTGCTGGTGCAGAGCTGGATCGGAGGATGGTGATGCTGCGGACCGAGCACGAACTGCACAGGCGCCGCCGCGGCCGCAATATCGGGCTGCTGGTGGTGCTGATCGCCTTCGCCGCGCTGGTCTTTGGCCTGACCGTGGTCAAGATCGGCCAGGGCGACATGATGGAGGGCTATGATTACCGGCCGCGCGCGTCGATGCTGCCGCGCGATCCCGATGCGCCGGCACCCGCCGCCGCGCCCGAGACGCCCGCCGAACCGCAGCAGCAGCAGCCGGAGGATCAGCAATGACCGTGAAATCCAGATCGAACACCCGCGTTCTTGCCACGCTGGCCGGGGTTGTGATCCTGATGGGCGCGCTGGCCTGGGCGGCCGTGCCGTTTTACAACTGGTTCTGCCGGGTGACCGGCTATGCCGGCACCACCAATGTCTCGGAGACGGTTTCCGACACCGTGCTGGACGAAATCGTGCGCGTGCGTTTCGATTCGAATGCCGACAAGGATCTGGGCTGGACCTTCCGCCCCATGCAGCGCGAGATGAAGATCCGCATCGGCGAAAACGCCATCGCCTATTACGAGGCGGTGAACAATACCGACAAGGTGATCACCGGCACCGCCAGCTATAACGTCGCCCCCGACACGGCCGGCTATTTCTTCAACAAGGTCGAGTGCTTCTGCTTTACCGAGCAGACCCTGCAACCCGGAGAGCGGGTCGAGATGCCGGTCAGCTTCTTTGTCGATGCCGGGATCGTGAACGACCGCGACGCGGGTCGGGTCCGCGACATCACCCTGTCCTATACCTTCCATCTGAGCGAAGTGGCCGAGCCGCAGCAGGCGGCACTGGACGCAGCGCCGGAGGCGAACGTAAATTGAGCAACAAGAACCAGCAACAGCCGGGAATGCAGCCATGGCCCATGTAAAGAACCACGATTACCAGATCCTGCCGCCCTCCATCTGGCCGCTTCTCGGCGCCATTGCCGCCTTCGTGATGCTGACCGGCGCCGTGGCCTGGATGAAGGGGATCACGCTGCTCGGCCTGCCGATCGAGGGGCCGTGGATGTTCCTGATGGGGCTGACGGCGGTGCTCTACGTCATGTTCGGCTGGTGGGCCGATGTCGTGCAGGAGGGCGAGACCGGCGAACATACCCCGGTCGTGCGCATCGGGCTGCAATACGGCGTCATCCTGTTCATCGTCTCCGAGGTGATGTTCTTCGTCGCCTGGTTCTGGGCCTTTATCAAGAACGCCATGTATCCGATGGGGCCGGACAGCCCGATCAAGGACGGCGTCTGGCCGCCGGCGGGAATCGAGACCTTCGATCCCTGGCACCTGCCGCTGATCAACACCCTGATCCTGCTGCTGTCGGGCGTTGCGGTGACCTGGGCGCACCATGCCTTTGTCCATGAGGGCGATCGCAAGACCACCATCAACGGCCTTGCCATCGCGGTGTTCCTGGGTCTGTGCTTCACCGCGCTTCAGGCCTATGAATACAGCCATGCCGCCTTCGGCATGTCCGACACGGTCTATGCCGGCGTGTTCTTCATGGCGACCGGCTTTCACGGGTTCCATGTCATCATCGGCACGATCTTCCTGTTCGTCTGCCTGATCCGGATGATCCGGGGCCAGATGACGCAGGAACAGCATATCGGCTTCGAGGCGGCCGCCTGGTACTGGCACTTCGTCGATGTGGTCTGGCTGTTCCTGTTCGTCGTGGTCTATATCTGGGGCGGCTGATCCCGCATCCGGTTCCCGAGAACGACGCGCGGGGCGGCCCCCCGCGCGTTTTCATTCGGAGGGTTCACATGCTGACCGGCGGTTGCCAATGCGGTGCCCTGCGCTATCGGGTCGATGCAGATCCGATCCGCGTCTATTGCTGCCATTGCACGCAGTGCCGCGCGCAATCGGCCTCGGCCTTCGGCATCTCGGTGATCGTGCCGCCCGATGCGGTGACGCTGACACGGGGGCAGGCGCGGATATGGTCGCGGCCAACGGTGACCGGCAAGGTGCTGGACTGCGCCTTTTGCCCCGCATGCGGCAGCCGCGTCTGGCATGTCGACAACCCTGCCGGGGATGAGCTGTCGGTCAAGGGCGGCTCGCTCGATGGCGGTGTCGATCTGCGCGGCGCCTGGCATATCTGGACCTCGAGCAAGCTGCCCGGCATCGTCATTCCCGAAACCGCACGGCAATTTCCGCAAGAACACGATTGATGAAACGCTATCTTTTCCCCCTGTTTGTCGGCATCCTCGGCTGCGCCATCCTGATTTCGCTGGGCATGTGGCAATTGCGCCGGATGGAGTGGAAACAGGACATGATCAGCGGCATCGAGCAGCGTATCGGCGGCGCGCCGGTCGGCCTGCCGGCGGCGGTTGACCCGTCGATGAAATATCTGCCGGTCTATGTCTCGGGCCGGACCACCGGGCAAGAGATCGACGTGCTGTCGGGCACCAAGGAACGGGGCGGCGGCTATCAGGTCGTCTCGAGCTTCGTCACCGATGACGGGCGGCGCATCCTGGTGGATCGGGGCTTCATCGACCAGGACCACAAGCGCGCGCCGCGCCCGGCCGTGCGGCTGGAGATCGCCGGCAATCTGCACTGGCCCGAGGAAAAGGGCAGCGCCACGCCCGATCCGAACCTGGACGCCAATATCTGGTTTGCCCGCGACGTGCCCGCCATGGCCGCGCAGTTGGGAACCGAGCCGATCCTGATCGTCGCGGCCGAGACGCGGGGCGACGCGCAGGGGATCGAGCCGATCCCGGTCGCGGTCGAGGGGATACCGAACAACCATCTCAGCTATGCGGTGCAGTGGTTCATGATCGCCGCCGTCTGGGCAGGGATGACAGTGGCGCTGATCTGGCGTATCAGGCAGCGGCAATTCTAGGGGGACGCGATGCGTTACGTTTCGACCAGGGGTCAGGCCCCGGTCCTGGATTTCGAACAGGCGATGATGACCGGGCTGGCGCGCGATGGCGGGCTTTACCTGCCGGAAACCGTGCCCGCGATGACCCGGGACCAGATCGCCGCGCTTGCCGGCCTGCGCTATGAAGAGGTCGCGCTGCGCGTCGTCACCCCTTATATCGGCGACAGCTTCACGCAGGACGAGCTGCGCGGCGCCATTGCCCGCGCCTATGCCGGTTTCGACCATGTCTCGCGCGCGCCGCTGATCGAACTGGCGCCGGGCCATCACCTGCTCGAGCTGTTCCACGGCCCGACGCTGGCCTTCAAGGATTTCGCCATGCAGCTGATCGGCCAGCTGTTCCAGTTGGCGCTGAAGCGGTCCGGCCAGCGGGTCGCGATCCTGGGTGCGACCTCGGGCGATACCGGCTCGGCCGCGATCGAGGCGTTTCGGGGTCTCGACAATGTGGACGTGTTCATCATGTACCCGCATGGCCGCGTCAGCGAGGTGCAGCGCCGCCAGATGTCCACCCCCGCTGACGCCAATGTCCATGCGCTGGCGGTGGATGGCAATTTCGACGATTGCCAGGCGCGGCTCAAGGATCTGTTCAACGATCACGGTTTTCGCGACGAGGTCGGGCTGGCCGGGGTCAATTCGATCAACTGGGCGCGGGTGCTGGCGCAGATCGTCTATTACTTCACCGCCGCCACCAGCCTTGGCGCGCCGGCGCGCGAGATCGACTTTACCGTGCCCACGGGCAATTTCGGCGATATCCTTGCCGGCTCTATCGCGAAACAGATGGGCCTGCCCATCGGCCGGCTGGTCGTCGCCACCAATCAGAACGACATCCTGCATCGCGCGCTCAGCACCGGCGAATACCGGGTCGGCACGGTCGCGCCCTCGATCAGCCCGTCGATGGATATTCAGGTCAGCTCGAATTTCGAGCGCGCCCTGTGGCTGGCCTATGGCCGCGACGGCTCTGCCATCGGCCAGCTGATGGAGGAGCTGAAATCCGGCGGGTTCACGATCAGTCAGGGCGCGCTTGAGCACCTGCGCGAAACCTATGTTTCGGGCCGCGCGTCAGAGGCCGAGACCAGCGCCATGATCGCCACCATCCGCGAGGAAACCGGCCAGGTGATCTGCCCGCATACGGCGGTCGCGGTCAAGGTGGCGCGCGAACATATCCGCGCCGGCGTGCCGATGATCAGCCTGGCCACCGCGCATCCCGCGAAATTCCCCGACGCGGTCGAGGATGCGGTGGGGATCCGCCCGCCCTTGCCGCCGCATATGGCGGATCTGTTCGCCCGCGACGAACGCATTACCCGGATTGCAAATGATGCCGAGGCGATTAAATCATTGATCCTCGAACGGAGGACAGCTTGAACGAACCCCGCATTACCACGCTTGCCAACGGCCTGCGCGTCGTGACCCGCGACATGCCCGGCCTGCATTCCGCCTCGATCGGGATCTGGGTCAATGCCGGCGGCCGCGATGAGCGCCCCGAACAGAACGGCGTCGCGCATTTCCTTGAGCATATGGCGTTCAAGGGGACGGCGCGGCGCAATGCCCTGCAGATCGCCGAATCCATCGAGGATGTCGGCGGCTATATCAACGCCTATACCTCGCGCGATGTGACCGCCTATTACGCGCGGGTGCTGGCGGGCGATGTCGAACTGGCGCTGGACGTGCTTTCGGACATCCTTCTGAACCCGGTTTTCGACCAGCGCGAGATCGAGGTCGAGCGTGGCGTGATCCTGCAGGAAATCGGGCAGTCTCTGGACACGCCCGACGACGTGATCTTCGACTGGCTGCAAGAGGCCGCCTATCCCGACCAGCCCCTGGGCCGCACCATCCTGGGCCCGGCCGAGCGGGTCAGCCATTTCAGCCGCGACGACCTGTCGGGCTTTATCGGCCAGCATTACGGCCCCGAGCGGATGATCGTCTCGGCCGCCGGCGCCGTCGATCACGACCGCATCCTGCGTCAGGTCGAGGCGATATTCTCGCATCTGGCGCCGCGCGCCGATACGCCGCGCGAACCCGCCCGCTGGCGCGGTGCCGAGGCGCGGCGCGTCAAGAAGCTGGAGCAGGCGCATTTCGCGCTGGCCTTTGAGGGGCCGGGCTATCTGTCGGATGATTTCTATGCCGCGCAGATCTGGACCTCGGCGCTTGGCGGCGGCATGTCCTCGCGGCTGTTCCAGAAGATCCGCGAAGAGCGGGGGCTGTGCTATTCGATCTTTGCGCAATCGGGGTTCCATGACGATACCGGCATGGTCACGATCTATGCCGGCACCTCGGGCGATCAGATCGCCGATCTGGCCAATCTGACCGTCGACGAGCTCAAGCGCGCCGCCGGCGACATGACCGAGGCCGAGATCGCGCGCGCCCGCGCGCAGCTCAAGGCGGGGCTGCTGATGGGGCTGGAAAGCCCGACCGGCCAGGCCGAGCGCATGGCCCGGTCGCTGGCCATCTGGGGCCGCATCTCGGACCCGGCCGAGGTGGCGGCGCGCATCGACGCGGTCACCGCCGCCGATCTGCGCCGCTATGCCGAAAAGCTGATCCGGGATGCCCGCCCGGCTCTGGCGCTTTACGGGCCGGTCCGCGCCGCGCCCTCGCTTGTCAGGCTGACCGAGAGGTTGGCCGCCTGATGCTTCTGCGCCGCCGTCCGCTGCGACTGGAAACCGAGCGGATGGTGCTGCGCCTGCCGGCGCATGGCGATTTCGGGGCATGGAGTGCGCTGCGCGTCGAAAGCCGCGCCTTTCTGACCCCGTGGGAGCCGGTCTGGGCCGAAAACCACCTGTCGCGCAAAAGCTTTACCAACCGCGTCTATTGGGCGCAGCGGGCCAGCCGCAACGGCACCGCGCTGCCGCTGTTCCTGATCCGCCGGGACGGGTCGCTCCTGGGCGCGATCACGCTGGACAATATCCGCCGCGGCCCGGCGCAATCGGCGACGATCGGCTATTGGATCGGCCAGCCCTTTGCCCGCCAGGGCTACATGCGCGAGGCGATCGGCGCGCTGGTTCACCACGCCTTCACCCAGCTCGACCTCAGCCGGATCGAGGCCGCCTGCCTGCCCGAGAATGCCGCCTCGCGCGGGGTTCTGGAACGCTCGGGCTTCAAATATGAGGGCGTGGCGCAAAGCTATCTGCAGATCAATGGCCGCTGGCGCAACCATGTGCTTTATTCGAACCTGCGCCACGACCGGCGCGGCAAGACCGAGGCGCGCTGAAAACAAGGGGGAAGCGATGCCGGACATGTCCCTGAACCCTGCCGATGCGGCGCTGGCCGGGCGGCTGCCTGCGGGCGTGCTGCGCCCGCTGACCCCCGCCTATCTGGAAGAGCCGCGCCGGCGCTGGTCCGGCCAGGCCGGTCTGGTTGCCGCGCCGCGCAATACCGATGAGGTGGCCGCCGTGGTCCGCGCCTGCGCCGAGGCGCGCGTCGGCATCGTCCCGCGCGGCGGCGGCACCGGGCTGGTCGGCGGGCAGGTGATGCCCGGCGGCCCCGCGCCGCTGATCCTGTCGCTCGAGCGGATGACCGCGTTGCGCGGTCTCTGGCCGCAGGAAAACGTGCTGGTCGCCGAGGCGGGCATGAGCCTGCAGGCGGTGCGCGACGCGGCGGCGGGGGCCGCGCGGCTGTTTCCCCTGTCGCTGGCCAGTCAGGGCACGGCGGCGATCGGCGGCTGTCTTGCGACCAATGCCGGCGGTGTCACCGCGCTGCGCTATGGCACCGCCCGCGCGCTGTGCCTGGGGATCGAGGCGGTGCTGCCCGATGGCAGGGTGATCCACGACCTGAAGCGGCTGCGCAAGGACAATACCGGCTACGATCTGCGCGACCTGCTGATCGGCGCCGAGGGCACGCTGGGCATCATTACCGCCGCCAGCCTGCGCCTGGTCGTGCCGCCGCCCGATACCGGCGTCGCCATGCTGGCCGTGCCCGGCCCGGCCGAGGCGCTGAGCCTGCTGTCCCTGGCCGAGGGGCGCATGGCCGGCGGCGTCACCGCATTCGAGCTGATCGCCGGGCAGGGGCTGGCCTTTCTGGCCGAGGTTCTGCCCGATATCCGCCGTCCCTTGCCCGATGCCGCCTGGTCGGTGCTGATCGAGGTCGGCCTGCCCGAGGGCCTGCCGCCCGGCGATGCGCTCGAGGGGCTGCTGGTCGATGCGCTGGAGCGTGGCCTGGTTCTGGACGGGGTGATCGCGCAATCGGGCCAGCAGGCGGCCGATTTCTGGAACCTGCGCGAGAACCTGCCCGAGGCGAATGCCCGGATCGGTGCCATCGCCAGCCATGATATCAGCCTGCCGCTGTCCGAGATCGCGGGCTTCATCCGCGACGCGGAAGCGGCGTTGACCGCGCGGGCGGAACTGCGGATCAACTGTTTCGGCCATCTGGGCGACGGCAACCTGCATTACAACCTGTTCCCGGCGCCGGGCCGGTCGCGCGACGCCTATGACGACCGCCGCAAGGCCCTGTCCGATCTGATCCATGAGATGGTCATGGCGCGCGGCGGCTCGTTCTCGGCCGAGCATGGCGTCGGGCGACTGAAGGTCGCGGAACTGGAACGCTGGGCCGATCCGGCGCGGCTGGCGGTGATGCGCACGCTCAAGGCGGCGCTGGACCCGCTGGGGATCATGAACCCGGGGGCGGTTCTTGCGCCAGCACCGGGTTGAGACGCGGCGGGCAGGTGATTGGGCTGGCATCGCGCTCCCCGCCCCGCCGAGGTCTGTCGGACGCTGCTCCGCAGCGTCCATGCGGCGGGTCCCCATCGGCTTCAGGGCCGCAGCCCATATTGCAAAAGGCGCGATGCCTTAGCTCAGCGCCGATTTCAGCAGGTCCAGCGCATGTGCGACGGTCGCCGCCCGGACCTGCGCGCGGCCGAGCGGGCCGAACTCCACCGTTTCGGTGCGGCAGCCCCGCGCGTCGCCGATGCCAAAGCAGACGCGGCCCTCGGGCTTGTGTTCCGAGCCGCCCGGCCCGGCGATGCCGGTGACCGCCACTGCGATCCCGGCCCGCGAACGCGCCAGCGCGCCCTGTGCCATCTCGGCCGCGATTTCCTCGCTGACCGCGCCATGGGCCTCCAGGGTTTCGGGGCGGATGCCCAGCATCTCGATCTTGGCGGCGTTGGAATAGGTGACGAAGCCGCGATCCACCACGTCCGAGGAGCCCGCCACATCGGTCAGCCGGCCGGCGATCAGCCCGCCGGTGCAGCTTTCGGCGGTGGCGATCATCACGCCGCGCGCACGGGCGAGTTGCAGGATTTCGGCTGTATCGGTCATCGCATCAGCAGCCCGTGCGACAGGCCCGCCGCGATCATCGTCGCGACGCCCGCGAACAGCCCGGCCAGCAGGTCGTCCCACATCACCGCATCGGCATCGCCTCGCCGGTCGGCGCGGCCGATGATCCAGGGTTTCCAGATGTCGAACAGCCGGAAAAAGACAAAGGCCGCCACCCAGCCGGGATAGGGAAACATCTCGCGCGGCAGCCCCATCAGCAGGAACCCGGCCGAGGGAAAGCTGAGCGCGATCCACTGGCCGGCGACCTCGTCGATGACGATTTCCTTGCGGTCCTTGTGGGCAAGCCCGGCGGTCATTCGCCGCACCGCCCAGAACCCCGCCGCGATGGCGATCAGCGTGGCGGCCAGCAGCGCCGGGAAATGGCCCAGCCGGTGGATGGCCAGCCCCAGCAGGATCGCCACGGCCGAGGCCCAGGTGCCCGGCGCCGGCCGCAGGTTGCCGATGCCGAATAGCGTTGCGATCTGTCTGTCCATCCTGTGCCCCTTTCGGTTCAGTCGCGGATCAATGTGGCGGTTGCGATGGCGGCGATGCCTTCCTCGCGGCCGGTAAAGCCCAGCCGCTCGGATGTGGTGGCCTTGACGCTGACCCGGTCCGTGGCGATGCCGATGATTTCGGCCAGCCGCGCCATCATCGCGGGCGCGTGCGGGCCGATCTTGGGGCGTTCGCAGATCAGCGTCACATCGGCATTCGCGATCCGGTAGCCCATGTCGCGGGCAAGCTCCGCCGCATGGCGCAGGAAAACATGGCTTTCCGCGCCCTTCCATTGCGGGTCCGAGGGCGGGAAATGGCGGCCGATATCGCCCTGCGCCAGCGCGCCATAGATCGCGTCGGTCAGCGCATGCATGCCGACATCGGCATCCGAATGCCCCAGAAGCGCCTTGTCATGCGCGATGCGCACACCACACAGCCAGAGGTGATCGCCGGCGGTAAAGGCATGCACGTCGTAGCCATTGCCCAGACGGATATCCATGGCATTCCCCAATATGCGTTCCGCGCGCGAAAAATCGGGCGGATAGGTCAGTTTCAGATTGTCCTCGTCGCCCGGCGTGACGATGACCGGCAGGCCGGCGCGGATCGCCAGTTCGACATCGTCGGCCGCGCCCTCGGGATGGGCGCGATGGGCGGCAAGGATGGCGTCCAGCGCGAAGCCCTGCGGGGTCTGGGCGCGAAACAGCCCCTCGCGGCTGGCGGTGCCGGTGACGCGGCCGTCCCGCACCCGCCAGAGCGCATCCGAGACGGGCAGGGCGGGGGCGGCCGCCGGCGCGCCCGATTGCAGAGCCTGCACCACACCGGCGGTCACCGCCGCAGGCACCAGCGGCCGCGCGCCGTCATGGATCAGCACATGGCTTACGCCGCTGCCCGCAAGGCTTTCCAGCGCCGCGCGCACGCTTTCGCTGCGCGTCGCGCCGCCCGCGATCAGCGTGACCGGGCCGGCAAGCTCCTCGATCCCGCGGGTCATGTCCTCGGGGGCGAGCGTCACCACGATGCGCGGAAACGCGGCAAAGGCGCGGATGCTGCGCGCCAGCACGCTGCGACCGGCCAGCGCGCGCCACTGCTTGGGCGGGCCATCGCCGGCGCGCGTGCCCCTTCCGGCGGCGGTGATGATGGCGGCATAGGTTGCGGGTATGGTCATGGCGACAGCTTTAGGCGAGCCCGCCGCCCGAGGCAATCGCCGCAAAAGCGCCTTTCGTCGCAGGCGGGCGGCGCAAGCGGCCTTGGCCCTGCGCGCGGCTTCTGCGTATAAGGGCGCGACCGCCCTGCTGGGCATTCGCGACCGTGCCAAGGAACCCGCCATGACCGATCCCGCCATTGCCGATCAATCCAAGGATGCCGCCGCCACCGCCGCCGTCAGGCTGGTCGAGCCGGGGATGCGGCTGGGGCTGGGCACCGGCTCGACCGCCGCGATCTTCGTGCGGCGGCTGGCGCAGCGGGTCAAGGCCGAGGGGTTCGAGCTGCGCTGCGCCGCGACCTCGAAGGGGACGGCGGAACTGGCAGGCTCGCTGGGGCTCCGGGTCGAGGAGCTGGACGATATCGGCTGGCTCGACCTGACCATCGACGGGGCGGACGAGCTGGACCCGGACCTGAACCTGATCAAGGGCGGCGGCGCGGCGCATCTGCGTGAAAAGATCGTGGCGACCGCCTCGGACCGGATGGTGGTGATCGCGGATCAGGGCAAGGTGGTCAACCGGCTGGGCCAGTTCCACCTGCCGGTCGAGGTGATTCCCTTTGGCTGGCAGGCCACGCGCCAGCTGATCCTGCGCGCGCTCGAGCGGCTGGATCTGAGCCAGCGCCCGGTCCTGCTGCGCAAGCGCGACGACCAGCCGCTGCTGACCGACGAGGGGAACCTGATCCTTGATCTGGCGCTGGAGGAGATCCACGACCCCGAGGCGCTGGCGGCCGAGCTGTCGGCAATCGCCGGGGTGGTTGAACACGGGCTTTTCCTGAATATCTGCCAGCTTGCGATCATCGGCCGTCCCGACGGCTCGGTCGTGGAACTGGCACGCGAGGATTTCGAATGAATTTCGACTACGACCTTTTCGTCATCGGCGGTGGCTCGGGGGGGGTGCGCGCGGCGCGCATCGCCGCCAGCGAATACGGCGCCCGCGTGGCCCTGGCCGAGGAGGACCGCATGGGCGGCACCTGCGTCATTCGCGGCTGCGTGCCGAAAAAGCTGATGATCTTTGCCTCGCAGGCGGGGGCGATGGCGGCGGAATCGCGCGGCTATGGCTGGGCCGAGGCCAGCGCCGGCGGTTTCGACTGGCCGATGTTCCATGCCGCGCTGATGCGCGAGCTCGACCGGCTGGAAGCGGCCTATACCGGCGGGCTGGATGCGGCCGGCGTCAAGATCTACCGCCAGCGCGCCCGTATCCATGACGCGCATAGCGTGGCGCTGGCCGATGGCCGGCGGGTGACGGCCAAGCATATCCTGATCGCGGTGGGGGGGCGTCCGCAACTGCCGGGCATTCCGGGGCAGGATCTGGGCATGATCTCGGACGATCTGTTCACCATGGAAAAGCTGCCCGGCCGCGTGCTGGTGGTGGGCGGCGGCTTCATCGCCTGCGAATTCGCCACCATCCTGAACGGGCTGGGCAGCGATACGGTGCTGGCCTATCGCGGCGACGCGGTGCTGCGCGGCTTTGACGGCGAGATGCGCCGCCATGTCACCGCGCAGCTTGACCAGATTGGCGTCGAGGTGCGGCTGGAAACCAATCCCGCGCGGCTCGACCGCGACGGCGACGGCATCCGCGTCAGTTTCGAGGATGGCGCGACCGACCGTTTCGACGCGGTGATGTTCGCCACCGGCCGCGCGCCCTATACGCAGGGGCTGGGGCTGGACGAGGTCGGCGTCAGGCTGGGCCGCAAGGGCGAGATCGTGGTGGACGAATGGTCGCAGACTTCCGTGCCCTCGATCTTTGCGGTCGGGGATGTGACGAACCGGGTGAACCTGACCCCGGTCGCGATCCGCGAAGGCCACAGCTTTGCCGATACGATCTTTGGCGCGCGCCCGCGCAAGGTCGATCACGGTCTTGTGGCCAGTGCCGTCTATACCCGCCCGCATGAGCTGGCGACCATCGGCCTGACCGAGGAGCAGGCCGCGGAGCGCGGCCCCGCCGATGTCTATGTCGCCAGTTTCCGGCCGATGCGTTCGCTTTTCGCCGGATCCGAGGCGCGGGCGGTGATGAAGCTGATCGTCGCGGCGGAAACCGACAAGGTGCTGGGCTGCCACATCTTCGGCCCCGAGGCGGGCGAGATGATCCAGATGGTCGCCATCCCGATCGGCATGGGCGCGACCAAGGCCGATTTCGACGCGGCCATGGCCGTGCATCCGACGCTGGCCGAAGAGCTTGTCACGATGCGCAAGCCAAGCCGGCGGATTGGCGGGGAGTTTGCCGGGAAAGAGCGGGGTTTGGCTTGATTTTCAGGCTGAAACCACCAGTTTCAACCAGACGACAAAGCAAGAGCGAGGCACGAGAGGCATGGCTGGACAAGGCCCATGGGGCGGCGGCGGAGATGACGGCAAGGGCGGCGGCAGGCCGCAGGGGGGGCCGCGCCCCTGGGGAAATGGCGGCGGCGATCAGGACGGTAACGACCGGGATCCGCAGGGGCCGCGCCGTGGCGACCAGATGCCCGAGATCGAGGAGCTGATGCGCAAGGGCCAGGACCGGCTGCGCGTGCTGATGGGTGGCAAGTCCACGGGCAACGGCAAGCGCGGCGGCGGGCCGCGCCGGCCGCAGCCGCCGCAACTGAACCTCGGGCGCGGCACATGGGGGTTGATCGGGCTTGGCGCCGTCGCGCTCTGGGCCTTCATGTCCTTCTATACCGTGGACGAGGGCGAGCGCTCGGTCGAGCTGCTGTTCGGCCGCCCCTCGGCCATCGGCATGCCGGGCCTGAACTTCGCGCCCTGGCCGGTCGTCACCCGCGAAATCGTGCAGGCCACCGGCGAACGCGTGACCGAGATCGGTGTGGGACAGGGCGGCGCCATGGATAGCGGTCTGATGCTGACCCGCGACCAGAATATCGTCGATATGGGCTATCAGGTGGTCTGGAACGTCTCGAACCCGGAACAGTATCTGTTCAATCTGGCCGATCCGCCCGGCACCATCCGCGCCGTGGCCGAATCCGCGATGCGCGACATCGTGGCGCGCTCGGAGCTGGCGCCGATCCTGAACCGCGACCGCGAAACCATCCGCGCCGAACTTGAAGAGGCCGTGCAGGGCACGCTGGACCTCTATGAGGCGGGGATCAACGTGATCCGCGTCAACCTGCACCGCGCCGATCCGCCGCGCGAGGTGATCGACAGCTTCCGCGAGGTGCAGGCCGCGCAGCAGGAACGCGACCGGCTGGAAAAAGAGGCCGATGCCTATGCCAACCGCGTGCTGGCCAGCGCCCGGGGTGAGGCCGCCGCCGTGATCGAACGCGCCGAGGGCTATCGCGCCGAGGCGGTCAACACCGCAGAGGGCGAGGCGGCGCGCTTCAACTCGGTCTATGACGAATATGTCAAGGCGCCCGAGGTGACACGCCGCCGCATGTATCTGGAGACCATGGAACAGGTGCTGGGCAGCGTGAACAAGGTCATCATGGATGGCGAGGGCGGGCAGGGGGTCGTTCCCTATCTGCCGCTTGACCAGTTGCGGCCCGGATCGGGCGGCGCCGCCAACCGGACCAATGCCAGCGCGGGGAGCAACTGATGAAACGCTTTATGTCGACATTGGCCCTGCCGGCCCTGGTGGTGATCGGCGTGCTGGTCTTCAGCTCGCTCTATATCGTCGATGTGCGCGAACGCGCACTGGTCCTGCGCTTTCGCGAGGTGGTGACGGTGCGCGAGAATCCGGGCCTCGGGATCAAGGTTCCGCTGCTGGATTCGGTGGTGAAATACGATGCCCGCATCCTTGGCCTGCCGACCAGCCCGATGGAGGTCACGCCGCTGGACGACCGCCGTCTGGTGGTGGACGCATTCGCCCGCTGGCAGGTGACCGACGCGCAGCGCGTCTATCAGGCCACGCAGGGTCTGGGCCTGCCGCGCGTGCAGGAACGGCTGGACGATATCATCAACTCGAACATCCGCCAGGTGCTGGGCTCGGTGCCCTCGACCACGGTGCTGTCGGATGACCGCACGCCGCTGATGAACCGCATCCGCGACCTGTCGCGCTCCGAGGCCGAGGATCTGGGCGTGCGCGTCATCGACGTGCGGCTGACCCGGACCGACCTGCCCGAGCAGAACCTGACCGCGACCTATGCGAGGATGCGCGCCGAGCGCGAGCGCGAGGCCGCCGACGAGATCGCCCGCGGTGGCGAGGCGGCGCAGCGCGTCCGCGCCGCCGCCGACCGGACCGTCGTGGAACTGACCTCGGAGGCGCGCAAAAAGGCCGAGGTGGTCCGGGGCGAGGCGGATGCCCGCCGCAACGCGATCTATGCCGAGGCCTTTGGCCGAGATCCCGAGTTCTTTGCCTTCACCCGCTCGATGACCTCATACGAGCGCTCGCTGCGGGGCGAGAACAGCGCGCTGGTGATCCAGCCCGAGGGCGAGTTCTTCTCGTATCTGCGCAATGACGGCTCGGACCGGGCCAATCCGGTCCCGGTGCCCGCGCCGGCCGCTGCCCCGGCCGCCGAAGCCGAACCCGAAGAGGATGCGGCTGCCGATGTCTCGGAGGAAGCCGTCGCCCCGACCGAGACCAATCGCGAGGGCGAGCCTCTGGGCGCGAATGCCGGCGTCAAGCTGACGCCGATGCCCGAAGCGCTGGCCAGCCCGCCGCAGGAAGAGCCGGTGGTGGCGCCGGGCGCCGCCGACTGATCGGCGCATGTCCTGAAACGAGGGGGCCGGGCGGATCTTCTGCCCGGCCCCTTGCTTTCAGCCGGGCGCAGGGTGCGCGGTGGCAGGGTGCGGTCAGGTCTCGGCGCCGGGTGCCGTGCCGGGGCGGCGTGTCTCGTCATCGGCGATCTCGCGCTGCCATTCGCGCCAGATCGAGACCAGCAGCGCCATCAGCACCGGCCCGACGAACAGGCCGACGATGCCCATTGTCTTGACCCCGCCGATCAGGCCGAAAAACGTCGGCAGGAAGGGCAGCTTGACCGGCCCGCCGACCAGCATCGGGCGCACCGTCTTGTCGACGATGAACAGCTCGCAGGTGCCCCAGACGAACAGTGCCAGCCCGGCGACCGGGGCGCCGCTGGCCGCCAGATAGACCGAGACCAGCGTGAAGCTGAGCGGCGCGCCGCCGGGGATCAGCGCCATGAAGCCGGTGATGACGCCGAAGGTCACCGGCGAGGGCACGCCCGCCAGCCAGTAGGCCACGCCCAGAATGACCCCCTCGCCGATGGCGATCAGCGTCATGCCGGTTACGGTCGAGCTGATCGTCGCGGGCACGACGCGCGACAGCCGGCCCCACCGCTCGGGCAGGATGCGGCGGCCGACGCGGTCGATCTGCGCCACGATCTTGTCGCCGTCGCGATACAGCACGAACAGGGTGATCAGCAGGAACAGCAGGTTCAGCGCCAGATGAAAGGTCAGCGTGCCCGCGGTGATCGCGCCGCGATAGATCGCGCCGATATTCGAGCCGCTGACCAGTTGCACGATCTCGCTGATGCCGCCGGGCCGGCCGATATAGGTCTGCCAGTTCCGGTCCAGCCATTCGCCCACCTGCGGCAGGTCCAGCATCCAGCCCGGCGTCGGCGCGCCGGCGCTGTTGACCAGAATCGCCCAGCTTATCCAGTCGCGCAATTCGCGGAACGCGTAAAGCAGCGCCATGGCGATCGGGATCAGCAGGAAGCAGACCAGCAGCACGATCAGCAGCGTCGCCGCGCCCGTCCGGCCCAGCCCCATGCCTTCGGCGGCGCGGTCGCGGATCGGCCAGCTGGCCAGCGCAATGACCGAGGCGGCCAGCACCGGCACCAGAAAGCCGTGAAAGAAATAGACCGAGGCCGCGACGATCGCCAGCAGCAGCCAGCGCGCCGCCGAGATATTGGTCACCAGCGGCTGGCGATACACACGAAGCCCGACCTGGTTCGGTTGGCCCTGAACGGGCTTGTCGCCGCCCGGCGCGGACGCGCCCATTCTGTCAGGCATATCGCGCGTGTTCATCCTGTCCGACCCCGGTTCCGGCCCGCCAGGGGCCGCGCGCCACGAGATAACAGTTCCGCTCGGGCTGCAAGCAGAATGCCACGGGTCCGGACCAGGTTCCGCATCATTCTGACGTTACCGGGTGACATTGTGATATCGCAAGGCTAACCTGGCGCCACCAAGGGGAGCCCCGGCAAGGGGCTGAGAAACCGCTGGCGCAGCGAGCGCGGTGACCCTTCGAACCTGAACCGGATCATGCCGGCGGAGGGATGGGAAGAAATGCACCTGCCTTTTGCCGGCCTCACCGCGAGGCCGAGAATGAACCACAACGCCCGGTCTCGCCCCTTATGCAGGAGCCTGCGATGACCGAAACCTTCTTTGAAACCCTGCGCCGGGAAAACGGCGCCAACTGGTCTGCGGCCGTCACCCATCGTTTCGTGCGCGAATTGCTGGACGGCTCGATCCCGGATGCGGTCATGGCGGGCTATCTGGTGCAGGATCACCGGTTCCTCGACGCCTTCCTGACGCTTCTGGGCGCCGCCATCGCCTCGGCCGACCGGTTTGAATCGCGGCTGGTGCTTGGCCGCTTCGTCGGCCTCGTCTCGGGCGAGGAGAACGACTATTTCCTGCGCGCCTTCGAGGCGCTTGGCGTTTCGGCCGGGGATCGCGCGGCAATCCCGGACGCCGCCGCCACCACCGGCTTCAAGGCGATCATGCGCGAGGCGGCCGCCTCGGGCTCCTATGCCGCCGCGCTGGCCGTCCTGAACGTGGCCGAGGGCCTGTATCTGGACTGGGCGATGCGCGCCCGCGACCCGCTGCCGGAGAACTTCGTTCATGCCGAATGGATCAGGCTGCACGACAACCCGCAATTCCGCGAATTCGTGGCCTTCCTGCGGGCCGAGCTTGACCGGGTGGGTCCGGCCGCTGCGGATCGGGCGCGCGATTTCTTCGGCCGTGCGGTGGCGCTGGAAGTGGCGTTTTTCGACGCCGCCTGTCAATCGGCCGAGGCGGCGGTCAGTCCCTGACGATCTCGGTCGCCAATGGGCCGCGCGGCGGTCCGTATGCGCGATAATCCATGACGATGCGCAAAAGCGCCGCCGGCGTGACGGCGGCGCTGTCCTGGCGCAGCCCGTCGGGTCGCCACCAGCGGAATTCCCGGGTGATCCGGGCCTCGGCCGCGTCCCGCATCCGGGGCGCGAAGCGGCGGCAGGGGACGATGAAATATTGCTCGGACTGGCGCCAGCGATTGCCGTGCATGGTCAGCTCATGGCGGCGCTTCCAGATCAGCGGGCCGATCGTTGCGCCGCTGAGCCCGGTTTCCTCGGCCAGTTCGCGGCGCAGGGCCTCCTCCGCTGTCTCGCCGGGCTGGATGCCGCCGCCGGGGCAGATCCAGAAACTGCCGTTCTGCACCGCGACCCGGATCAGCAGCACCTCGTCATCCGGGGTCAGAAGGATGCCGCGCGCGGCCTGCCTGTCGATGATCTTCATGTCTTGCCTGCCATGGCTGCGGAACGGGATGCGGCGCGGGGGCGGCGCCGGGACATCGCGGAAACCCCGCGCACCAGCCTGCGACAAAGATCCTGTGCAAGTCACGATCAGTTCATCCCCTGAGAGCGTGATTCATTTGCAACGGGGGTAAAAATCCCGTTGAACGTGAACAGATTGTCGGAACGGAGAAAAATCTTCCGGCATGAAAGGAGACCTGTCAGATGAAGAACACCTCCCCCCGTCATCTTTTGACCGCATCGGGCATGGCGCTGATGCTGGCCTTGTCGCCGCTCCATGCGCAAGAGGCCGCGACAGCGGATGCCGCCCAGGCCGCGGCCAATGAAAACAAACCCCTGACGGCACCGGAAAGCCAGGCCCGCCGTCAACAGGCGATGCCCGAGAGCTTTGCCGATCTGGTCGAGCAGGTCAGCCCGGCCGTCGTCAACATCACCACCACCGCGACCGTTTCCTCGCCGCTGGCGCGTGGCCCGCAATTCCCCGAGGGCAGCCCATTCAGCGACCTGTTCCGCGAATTCGGCTTTCCCGGCTTTCCCGATCAGGGCAGCCCATTCAACCGCGGCGCCCCGACCGAGCGGCGCTCGAACGCGTTGGGCTCGGGCTTCGTGATCTCGGCCGACGGGCTTATCGTCACCAACAACCATGTGATCGTCGATGCAGACGAGATCGAGATCGAGTTCTTCTCGGGCGAGAAACTGCCCGCCGAGGTGGTCGGCCGGGACGAAAAGACCGATATCGCGGTGCTCAGGGTCGAGAGCGACGAGGCGCTGCCCTTTGTCAGTTTCGGCGACAGCGACGTTGCCCGCGTGGGCGACTGGGTTCTGGCGCTTGGCAATCCGCTGGGGCAGGGGTTCTCGGCCTCGACCGGGATCGTCTCGGCGCGCAACCGGGCGCTGTCGGGCACCTATGACGATTTCATCCAGACCGATGCGGCGATCAACCGGGGTAATTCCGGCGGCCCGCTGTTCAACATGGATGGCGAGGTGATCGGCGTGAACACCGCCATCCTGTCGCCCAATGGCGGCTCGATCGGGATCGGTTTCTCGATGGCCTCGAATGTCGTGTCGAAGGTGGTCGAGCAGCTTGAGCAATTCGGCGAAACCCGGCGCGGCTGGCTGGGCGTAAAGATCCAGCCGGTGACCCAGGATATCGCGGATTCGCTGGGGATGACGGATGTGCGCGGCGCGATGGTCACCGATGTGCCCTCGGGGCCGGCCGCCGATGCCGGCATGCGGGCGGGCGATGTGATCATCGATTTCGCCGGCGGCGAGGTCGAGGATCCGCGCGATCTTGTGCGGCGCGTCGCCGATGCCCCGGTGGGCGAGGCGGTCGAGGTGATCGTCCTGCGCAACGGCGAACCGGTCGAGCTGCAGGTGACGCTGGGCCGGCGCGAACTGGCCGAGGGTGGCGGCAGCGGCGAGATCAGCAGCGCCGCCGAATCGGCGACCGATCTGATGGGCATGACCGTGGCGCCGCTGACCCCCGAGATCGCGGCCGAGCTTGGCGTGTCGCGCGACATGCGCGGCTTGGTCGTGCAATCGGTCGATCCCTCGGGCGCCGCTGCCGACAAGGGGCTGACCGCCGGTGACGTGATTACCGAGGCGGGCCAGCAGCCGGTCGAGACCATGGCCGATCTGGAGGACCGCATCAGCGAAGCGCGCGAGGCGGGCCGCAAATCCGTCCTGCTGATGGTGCGCCGCGCGGGCGAGCCGCGCTTTGTCGCCCTGCCGGTCAAGTAGGAGCGGTTTCGCGAAAACGAAAATGGGCCGGCAAAGACCGGCCCGTTTCCAAAGCGGGGCGCCGATTGGCGCCCATTTTCGTTTCGGCTTACTGGCTGGCGCCTTCGGCCGCTGCTGCCGGTGCGGCTGCTGCCGGTGCGTCCTGGGCGGCCGGCGCGCCATCCTTGTTCGCCTCGACCAGCGCATTCATGCCGGCGGTAAAGCCGGACAGCGACATGGGCAGCTTGACCATCCGTTCCTTGGGCGCGCCAAAGGGCAGGAGCGAGACGGTGGCGGTATTGCCCCCCTTCAGCGGGTTGATCTCGGCATCCGACAGGCCGATGCGCGAGATGCAGCCGATCTGCGTGCACAGCATGAAGGGATAGCGCGCTTCCTTGCCGCTGTCGATCTGCAGGCCCAGACCGGCCTGAAGCTCGGTCTCCAGGGGCGCGATAAAGGTGATCACGGCGCGAACCTCGTCTTCGGCCATGGGAATCACCGAAGCCTCGGCGACGGGCGAATCGTTCGGATCCTTGAGAAGCTGATAAAGTTCACAGGGGTCGCTGCCGCTTTCGGTCCTCATGCAGCGCAGGGTCCATGCGCCATGGGTTTCCTTGGCATAGGGCTCGCCGATCTTGGGTTCGGCATTCGCATCGGCGTCGGCCTCGGCCGCCGGCGCCTCGGCCGGCATTGCTTCGGCAGCCGGCGCTTCGGCTGCGGGCTGCCCGCTGGTTTCCGCCGCCTCTTGCGCGGTTGCGATCCCGGCCCCGCCCGCAAGGGTGAAAAGAGCGGCAAGAATAGCCGCGGAGGTCAGTTTGGCCATGGTTAACATCCTTTGGTCCATGCTTCGCAACCGCCATTAGCATGCGTGACATGGCTTGTCAGGATGGGGCGCCTACAAAAGGAGTCACCATTCTGTTGAACGGGCGGCATGAACGAAAGACCGCCGATCTCCGGGCCGCTGAGCGGCGCGTTTGCGGCGCCCGACGCCAGCGACCGGAGCGGAAAGCCAGGGACCCGAAGCGTAAGATGGCCGCCCCGGATCCCCTTGCTTTCCTTCCCTGCCGGACTGGCCGGTCATCATTGCGCCAAAAGCTAGGCTTCGTTGCGCAATGCGTCAACTGTCCTATTCGTCATGTCGTTGTCATATGGGATGCCCGCCCCGATCCGTGATGCGCGCGACCGAAATCGCAGGAAAAAAAGCCGCGCCCGAAGGCGCGGCAGTCCAACAGGGAGGAAGCCGATCCCCCGCCAGGCGGGGTTCGACAGGTTCACACTGGCACAAATGCGTTACGGTTGTATTGTCCTTTTGTGGTAGCCTTGCGTTTTTTTGCCGATCCGAGGGGGTATAATGACACAAATCGTCGATCTGGATGCCGGAATCGCCTTTGTCGGCGGCGGCGGGCAGGGATATGCCGCGCCGCAGAGCCTGCTTCTGAAATATGCCAACCGGCACGGTCTGATCGCGGGCGCCACCGGTACCGGCAAGACGGTTACCCTGCAGACGCTGGCCGAATCGTTCTCGGGCGCCGGGGTTCCGGTCTTCATGGCCGATGTGAAGGGCGATCTGGCGGGGATCGCCAATTCCGGCAGCGAAGGGGCCAGCTTGCACGATGCCTTTGTCAGGCGCGCCGGGCAGATCGGCATGGAGCTGGACTACCAGTCCTTTCCGGTGACCTTCTGGGATGTCTGGGGCGAGCGTGGCCATCCGGTGCGCACGACCCCGGCCGAGATGGGGCCGCTGCTGCTGTCGCGGCTCATGGACCTGACCGATGCGCAGGAAGGCGTGCTGAACATCGCCTTTCGGATTGCCGATGAACAGGGGCTGGCGCTCTTGGACCTGAATGACCTGCAGCAGATGCTGATCTGGGTCGGGCAGAACGCCAAGGATCTGAGCCTGCAATACGGCAATGTCTCGACCGCCTCGGTCGGCGCCATCCAGCGCGCGCTGATGGTGCTGGAAAACGAGGGCGGCGACCGGCTGTTCGGCGAGCCGGCGCTGGAGCTTGCCGATCTCATGCGGCTGGATGCCTCGGGCAAGGGGATGGTCAATATCCTGTCGGCGGAGCGGCTGATGAACGCGCCGCGGCTTTATGCGACATTTCTGTTGTGGCTGATGTCGGAACTGTTCGAGCAGCTGCCCGAGGTCGGCGATCCGGACAAGCCGCGCATCGCCTTTTTCTTTGACGAGGCGCATCTGCTGTTTGACGGCGCGCCCGACGCGCTGGTGGCCAAGATCGAGCAGGTGGCGCGGCTGATCCGCTCCAAGGGGGTCAGCCTGTGGTTCATCAGCCAGAACCCCGCCGACCTGCCCGAGGCGGTTCTGGGCCAGCTGGGCAACCGCGTCCAGCATGCGCTGCGCGCCTTTACCGCCAAGGATCAGAAGGCGCTGCGTCTGGCGGCGCAGAATTACCGTCCCAATCCCGAATTCGACACGGCCGAGGCGATCCAGTCGGTCGGAACCGGCGAGGCGGTGACCTCGCTGCTGGAGGCCAAGGGGGTGCCGGGGATCGTGCAGCGCACCTTGATTCGCCCGCCCCTGTCGCAGCTTGGCCCGATTTCCGATGCCGAGCGCGGCGCGTTCAATCGGGCCTCGCCCATGGCGGCCAAATATGGCCAGGACCTGGATCGGGAATCCGCCGCCGAATTGCTGGCGAAGCGGGCCGAGGCCGCCGCCCGGGAAAGCGCGGATGCCGGCGCGAAAGGCGCCGATGACGATCTTTGGGACATGGATCGCGACTATACCCGCGCCCGGCGCTATGACCCGGGCGTGCAGATCGAAACCCGGCAGAAAAGCCGCAGCCGGTCATCGTCGCGCCGCTCGGATTCCATGATCGAAGCCTTTGGCAAAAGCTTCGCGCGGCAATTGGGCACGAAAAGCGGGCAGGCGCTGGTGCGCGGCGTGCTGGGTTCGCTGTTCAGAGGCAAATAGCCGCGCGCGGCGCGCCGGCCACCGGGCGCGGGGCGGCCTCGGCGGTTTCGGCCAGAATCGCGATCAGCAGCATGATATGGCGATGCAGGTCGTATTCGGCCTGTCCCGCGCGGCGGGCGGCGTCCAGCCGCGCCTCTTCGGCATGCAGGCGGGGCAGGATTGCGCCGGCGGGCGGCAGCTGTTCGCATTTCAGCACGCGGTGCAGATCGCGCCGGCGATTCCAGCCCGCCAGCCCGGCGCGGGCGGCGCGCACCAGCAGCCCCGGGCGGCGCAGACGCGGTTGCGAAGGGCGCGGTTCAAAGGCGATTACGTTGCTCATGATGGTCGTCTCGCTTCCCTGAGGTGAACTTTGATGCGGCCAGTATCTACAATCTAAGCGTGTGTTGCGCATCGGCGGCGTGCTGCGCGCGGCCCGGCAAGGAATCCTTAGTAATTATTAGCAAATATCGCCTCATCTCGGCGGGTGCCTGCGATTGATGGCAGGGTTAATAAACAACCCATAGGCGAGCGTCTGCCCGCTCGTCTTCAGGAAATGAAGGAATGACCATGACAATGTTGACGGGAGATTTCGCCCTGGACGCCTCGATCGCCGGACTGCCATCCGGTCTTGGCACCACGGCGTGCGATCGCCCTGAATCCGGCGCGGCCCAGCCTGTCGTGGCCGGGCCAGAAGATGACGACCTCAAGCTTTATTTGCGCCATATCGAGGGTGGCGAAACGATCCGGTCGCTGGCCCGCGAACTGGGCTGCCACGCCTCGACCGTCCTGCGCCGCATCCGCCGGTTCGAGGCGCGCCGCGACGATCCGCTGGTCGATCGCGGGGTCGAACGTGCGGTGCTTGCCCAGGGGAACGGCAAGGCGTTGCCCGCCCCGGGACATGCCGGCAGCAAGCAGATTTCCCGCGTGCTGCGCCGCCTGGCGGAACCCGGCGCGCAAATGGTCGTGGCCGAGGGGATGGACAAGGCGATCGTGGTCCGGGACGATATCCGCACCGCGATTCTGGACCGCGAACTGGCCGAGCACATGGCGCTGCGGGCATTGGTGCAGCTGGTCGGGCAGGGGCGGGTCAGCCGCTATGCGATTTCCGCCCAGGGGCGCGAGACCCTGCGCCGGCTGCTGGCCTCAAGGCGCGGGCGCAGCATGCCGGGCCGCGACGATTTCGCCCAGGCCCAGCCGGTCGCGGAAAATGCCGGCTGCGCCGAACAGGCCGCCGAATTCACCCATGCCGACCAGCATCGCCAATGGGAAGAACGCGAGATCACCGATCCCGAGGATGGCCGCCGCCGCCGCGCGCGGGTAAATATCGCCGAGAGCCCGCTTCTGGTGCTGGCCCGGCGGCGCGAGGCGGATGGCTCGCCCTTTCTGTCGGCCGGGATGGTGGCGGCGGGCGAAAGGCTGCGCGAGGATTTCGAACTGGCCCAGATGGGGCCGCGCGTGACCCAGAACTGGGACCGCTTCCTGACCGCCGGGGTCGATGTGTCGCGCATGGCCGGCGGCTATGGCGGCGGATCCGAGGGCGCGCGCAACCGGGTCGCCGCCGCCCTGCGCGAACTGGGTCCGGGCATGGGCGATCTGGTGCTGCGCGTCTGCTGCTTTCTGGAAGGGATCGAGATGACCGAGCGGCGCTTGGGCTGGTCGGCGCGTTCGGGCAAGATCGTGCTGCGGCTGGCGCTGATGCGGCTGGAACGCCATTACAGCGAAACCTATGGCTCGGGCGCGCCGATGATCGGCTGATGCCGCGACAATGCCGGGGTCGGGATGAAAAAGGGCGCCGCGAGGGCGCCCTTTGCGTTTCCGCCGGATGCGGCGATCAGGCCGCGGCCCTGGACGGATTGGCGCGCAGCCATTCCAGCACCGATTCCGGCGAGCTTGCGCCATAGGGATCCTCGGGGCAGTTGTCGACGCGGCCGGGTTCCTCGAACCAAGCCTCGACCCGGCCATCGTTGATGATCGCGGCATAGCGCCAGCTGCGCGCGCCGAAGCCCAGATTGTCCTTGCGCACCAGCATGCCGACGCGGTCGGTGAATTCGCCCGAACCGTCGGGGATCACCTTGACATTGTTCAGGTTCTGCGACCTGGCCCATTGGTTCATGACGAAGCTGTCATTGACCGACATGCAATAGATGGCATCGATCCCCAGATCGGCCATCTCGGCCGCCGCCTTTTCAAAGCCGGGCAGCTGATAGGTCGAGCAGGTCGGGGTGAATGCGCCCGGCAGCGAGAACAGCACCACGCGCTTGCCCTTGAAATAATCCGCAGTCGTGACCGGCTGCCAGCGATAGGGGTTGGAGCCGCCCAGCGATTCGTCGCGCACGCGGGTCTGGAAGGTCACTTCGGGAAGCAGGTCGCCTTGTTTCATCTTTTCGTCCTCATCTGACATCGGCTCCTCCCATTTGTCGATGCTGCGTTGCGGCATCGGCCCCATGTAGATGCCCTGACCAATGGCGTTGATCAAGCCCCCAAAAGCCCTTAAGTTCGGCTGATATCAGCAAAGGATGCCGTCATGGCGGATAAGCCCCCGGTTCTGCGCCACCCCGAGAAAGCCCATCGTGCCGATCAGGCGCAGCCGAAGAAACCCGGCTGGATCCGCGTCAAGGCGCCGACCTCGGAGGGCTACAAGAAGACGCGCGACATCATGCGCGAGAACCGCCTGTCCACCGTCTGCGAAGAGGCGGGCTGCCCCAATGTCGGCGAATGCTGGAGCCAGGGCCACGCCACCATGATGATCATGGGCGAGATCTGCACCCGTGGCTGCACCTTCTGCAACGTGGCCACCGGGCGCCCCGACCGGCTGGATGTGTTCGAGCCGGGCCGCGTCGCGCATGCGGTGCAGAAGCTGGGGCTGAAACATGTCGTCATCACCTCGGTCGATCGCGACGATCTGGACGATGGCGGGGCGGATCACTTTGCCCAGACGATCCGCGCGATCCGCCACCGCGCGCCCGGCTCGACCATCGAGGTGCTGACCCCGGATTTCCTGAAATCCAAGCCCGGCGCGCTGGAAACCGTGGTCGAGGCGCGGCCCGACGTGTTCAACCACAACCTTGAGACGGTGCCGGCGCTTTACCCCTCGGTCCGTCCCGGCGCGCGCTATTTCCATTCGCTGCGGCTGCTGCAGAAGGTCAAGGAACTGGACCCCGGCATGTTCACCAAATCCGGCATCATGGTCGGGCTGGGCGAGGACCGGCAAAGCGTGCTGCAGGTGATGGACGACATGCGCGCGGCCGATATCGATTTCATGACCATCGGCCAGTATCTGCAACCGACGCCCAAGCATCACCGCGTGGACCGTTTCGTCACGCCCGAGGAGTTCAAGGGCTATGAAAAGGCCGCCTTCGGCAAGGGCTTCCTGATGGTTTCGGCGACGCCGCTGACGCGCTCATCCTATCATGCGGGCGACGATTTCGCCCGGCTGCGCGATGCCCGGCTGGCCAGGCTGGGCCGCGCCTGAAGGCTGGGCGAAAAAGCGATCCCGGGGCATTGCAAGGGCACTTGCCGCCGCCCGCAATCCCCGTTATCCCGGCGGCATGTGCCCGAGTGGCGGAATGGTAGACGCAGCGGATTCAAAATCCGCCGCCGCAAGGCATGCCGGTTCGAGTCCGGCCTCGGGTACCACCGCAAATCCTTGAAATTGCCGCCTTCTGCGATGGATCGGGCGCCCCGGTGCGGGGCGCCGGCCGGCAGGCGTCAGTGCAGGTTCAGCTTTTCGGCAAAGCTGCCGCGATAGAGTTGCGACAATTCCGCCAGCGCTGAGTCATCGCCGCCCAGCGTCACCCTGTCGCCGCCGAAGCGGCCGACCTGCATGACCGGAACGCCGGCCGCTTGGGCCGCGTCGCGCAGCGTCCGGGCCGAGTCCGGCGCGCAGGCGACCAGATAGCGTGCCTGATCCTCGCCGAAAAGCTGGCCGATATCGTTGCTGTCCAGGATCACGCCCAGACCCGCCGCCTCGGCCATCTCGAAGGCCGCCAGCGCCAGCCCGCCATCGGAAAGATCGGTCGCGGCGGTCAGCAGCTTGCGATTGGCGCGCAGGAACTCGCCATTGCGCCGCTCGGCCGCCAGATCGACATGGGGGGCGTCGCCGGCCTCGATGCCAAAGGCCTCGGCGGCCAGAGCGGACTGGCCCAGATGGCCGGCGGTCTCGCCGATCACCAGCGCGATATCGCCATCCGCGGGCAGGCCGGCGATCAACTCGTCCAGATGCGCGATCAGGCCAACACCGCCGATGGTCGGGGTGGGCAGGATGCCCTTGCCGTCGGTTTCATTGTAAAGCGAGACATTGCCCGAGACGATGGGGAAATCCAGCGCCGCGCAGGCCTCGCCGATGCCCTTGATCGCGCCGACGAACTGACCCATGATTTCGGGCTTTTCGGGATTGCCGAAATTCAGGTTGTCGGTGGTGGCAAGCGGCTGCGCGCCGCAGGCGGTCAGGTTGCGATAGGCCTCGGCCACGGCCTGCTTGCCGCCCTCGAACGGGTTGGCGCGGACATAGCGGGGCGTCACGTCGCTGGTGAAGGCCAGCGCCTTGTCCGTGCCGTGCACGCGCACCACGCCGGCGCCCAGCCCGGGGCGGCGGACCGTATCGGCGCCGACCTGGGTGTCATATTGTTCCCAGACCCAGCTTTTATATGCGTAATTGGCCGAGCCGATCAGCGCTTTCAGCGCCGCGATCGGGGTGATCGCGGGCAGGGCGGGCATGGCGGCGGCAGGCGGCGTCTCGACCCATGGCCGGTCATATTCCGGCGCGCTTGAGGACAGTTTGGACAGCGGCAGATCGGCCTTGACCTCATTGCCATGCAGGATCAGGAAGCGGTCCTCGGCGATGGTCTCGCCGACGATGGCGAAATCCAGATCCCATTTTTCAAAGATGGCGCGGGCCTCGGCCTCTTTTTCGGGCTTGAGCACCATGAGCATGCGTTCCTGGGATTCCGACAGCATCATCTCATAGGCGGTCATGCCGGTTTCGCGCTGCGGCACGGCGTCCAGCACCAGACGGATGCCCAGGCCCCCCTTGTCGCCCATTTCCACGGCCGAGCAGGTCAGCCCCGCCGCGCCCATGTCCTGAATGGAAATCACGCTGTCGGTCTGCATCAGCTCAAGGCAGGCTTCCAGCAGGCATTTCTCGGTGAACGGGTCGCCGACCTGAACGGTGGGGCGTTTTTCCTCGATCGTGTCGTCGAATTCGGCGCTGGCCATGGTGGCGCCGCCGACGCCGTCGCGGCCGGTCTTGGCGCCCAGATAGACGACCGGCATGCCGACGCCCGAGGCGGCCGAATAAAAAATCCGGTCCGCATCGGCGAGGCCGGCGGCAAAGGCGTTGACCAGGCAGTTGCCGTCATAGCTGCGATGAAAGCGGACCTCTCCGCCGACATTCGGCACGCCGAAGGCGTTGCCATAGGCACCGATCCCCTCGACCACGCCCTTGACCAGATGCGTGGTCTTGGGATGCTCGGGCCGGCCAAAGGACAGCGCGTCCATGGCGGCGATGGGCCGCGCGCCCATGGTGAAGACATCGCGCAGGATGCCGCCGACGCCGGTCGCGGCGCCCTGATGCGGCTCGATATAGCTGGGATGGTTGTGGCTTTCCATCTTGAAGACCACCGCCTGCCCGTCGCCGATATCCACGACGCCGGCATTCTCGCCGGGGCCGCAGATCACCTGCGGGCCGGTGGTGGGCAGGGTGCGCAGCCATTTCTTGGACGACTTGTAGGAGCAATGCTCGTTCCACATGGCCGAGAAGATACCCAGCTCGGTAAAGCTCGGCTCGCGCCCGATGATGTCGAGGATGCGCTGATATTCGTCGGGCTTCAGGCCATGCGCGGCAATCAGGTCGCTGGTGATCTGCGGTTCGTTCATGCGGACGGCCTTTCCCCCGGTTTTCCGGCCTTTTAAGCGGCACTTGCGGGTTAGGAAAGGGGGCGTGCGCTCTGAGCCCGGAAACCCCGGGCGAAAGCTGCCGGAGCGGGCAAAAAAAAGCCGGGCACGAGGCCCGGCTCAAGTCCAACAGGGAGGTTGAAGTTGATGAGAGTTTCCTCAAATCATCCCCTTCGCTGCCTCAGATATGTGCGCTTGACGAACGGATCAAGGTTGATCTGGGTTTTCAGCGTCATGGCGGATATGCGCTGCAAGCATGACAGCCCCCGGCGGCGCCGGTCCGGCAGCGCCTATTTCGCGTCGGCCATGGCCTCGTCCTCGGCCTGCTGCTTGCGGATCGACTGGATCTCTTCCAGCACGAAATCGCGAAAGGCGGTGACCCGGCGCGAGGCGCGCAATTCCTCGGGGAAAGCCAGGAAGACCGGCACCTCGCCCGATTGGATATCGGGCAACACCCGGACCATGTTCGGAAAATCCGAGATCAGGTAATCGGGCAGAAGGCCGATGCCGACATGGTTTAGGACCGCCTGCAGCACGCCGAAATAATTGTTGACCATCAGCGTCGAGGTCATGTTGTGCGACAGCAGCATCTGCGCCAGAACGGCGCCCGAACTGACCTGCGGCGTCTCGGGGCTCTGGCAGATCAGCCGATGCGCGGCCATGTCCTGGATCGTTTGCGGTGTGCCGGCTGCCTCGAGATATTGCGGCGTCGCATAAAGTCGCATGCGGATGTTCAGCAGCCGGCGGCGGATCAGGTCCTGCTGGCTTGGCTCTTTCATGCGGATCGCCACATCGGCTTCGCGCATCGGCAGGTCCAGAACGCGCTCTTCCAGGATCAGGTTGATCTTGAGATCGGGATAGAGTTCGTAAAGCTTGGCCAGCCGCGGCACCAGCCACATCGAGCCGAAGCCGGTGGCGGTGGTCACCTTCAATTCGCCGAAAACGCCTTCCTCGCTGTCGCGGATGCGCGCGGCGGTGGTGTCCAGCTTGCGTGCCATCGCGGATGTCGCATCGAACAGCAGCTCCCCCTGTTCGGTCAGAATCAGCCCCCGCGCGTGGCGGTGGAACAGGGTCGTGTTCAGCGAATCCTCCAGCGCCCTGATCTGGCGGCTGACGGCCGATTGCGACAGGTGAAGCACATCGCCGGCATGGGTCAGACTGCCCGCATCCGCGACCGCGTGAAATATTCTTAGCTTGTCCCAATCCATATCATTGCTTTCTTGCGGCATCTGCCATGCAATTCGTGCAACCCTTACCATGCTGGCTGCAGCAAACAAATCGGTAAAAAAACGTATAAAACGCTTTATCGGTCAGTTTTACTGACCTATGATGGAGATGTCAGCCGTCGAGCTTGGGAGGGCCAGATGAGCGTGCAGGAGTTTTCTCTTTCGGACCGATTCGACCTGAAGCGCAGGCATGTGCTGCTGAACGGCACGCAGGCGCTGGTGCGGCTGATGCTGATGCAGGCGGCGCGCGACCGGGCGGCGGGGCTGAACACGGCCGGTTTCTGCACCGGTTATCGCGGCTCGCCGCTGGGTGCGGTCGATCTGCAGATGATGAAATCCGACAAGGAACTGAAGGCCGCCAGTGTCCTGTTCCAGCCCGGCCTGAACGAGGATCTGGCCGCGACCTCGATCTGGGGCAGCCAGCAGGCGGAATTGCGGGGCGAGGGCAGATATGACGGTGTCTTCGCGCTGTGGTATGGCAAGGGGCCGGGGGTGGACCGCTCGGGCGACGTGATGCGCCACGCGAATATGGCCGGCTCGTCCAGGCATGGCGGCGTGGTCATGGCGATGGGCGACGATCATACCGGCGAATCCTCGACCGTGCTGCATCAGTCGGACTGGGCGATGGTGGATGCCTATATCCCCGTCCTGTCCCCCGCCGGCGTGCAGGAGATCCTGGATTTCGGCCTTTACGGCTTTGCCCTGTCGCGCTTTGCGGGCGTCTGGACCGGGCTCAAGACGATGAAGGACACGGTCGAGGCGACCAGCGTCGTCGATGGCGATCCCGAGCGGCTGCGTTTCGTCACGCCCGATTTCGCCATGCCCGAGGGCGGGCTGAACATCCGCCTCGGCGACACGCCGGTCGCGCAAGAGGCGCGGATGATCGACTACAAGCGCTTCGCGGCCGAGGCCTTCGCCCGCGCCAATCGCATCGACCGCATGGTCTGGGGCAAGCCCGGCGCCCGGATCGGCTTTGTCGCCGCCGGCAAGAACTGGCTGGACCTGACCCATGCGCTGAGCCTTTTGGGCATCGACGAGGCCGAGGCCGAGCGGCTGGGCATCAGCACCTACAAGGTCGGGCAGACCTGGCCGATGGACATGAAATCCTTTCAGGAATGGTCTGAAAACCTTGAAATTCTGGTCGTCGTCGAGGAAAAGCGCAAGCTGATCGAGGTGCAGGTCAAGGAGGCGATATTCGACAATCGCCACGGCCGTCGCGTGCTGGGTTGGAAACATGACCGCACCGGCGAGGAGCTGTTTCCGACCCGCTTCGCGCTGGATCCGGTGATGATCGCGCAAAAGCTGGGCGCGATCCTGATCGAGGAGGGGCGCGGGACCGAGGCGATCAAGGCCGGGCTGCAGCGCCTGACCGAAGTGCGTCGCAATGACAATGCGCCCGAGATTGTCACCAGAACACCTTGGTTTTGTTCGGGTTGTCCGCATAACACCTCGACCCGTCTGCCGGAGGGCGCGCGCGCCTATGCCGGCATCGGCTGCCATTACATGGTGCAGTGGATGGGCCGCGAGACCCAGGGCTTCACCCATATGGGCGGCGAAGGCGTGAACTGGGTCGGTGAGGCGCCATTCAGCAAAAGAAAACATGTTTTCCAGAATCTTGGCGACGGAACCTATAATCATTCCGGCTCTCTGGCGATCCGCGCGGCGCTGGCTGCGGGCACCAGCATCACCTACAAGATCCTGTTCAACGACGCGGTCGCCATGACCGGCGGCCAGCCCAATGAGGGCGGGCTGACCGCATCGCAGATCGCGCGCGAATTGCATGCCATGGGCGTCAGCCCGGTGGTGGTCGTCTATGACGAGAAAGAGGATGTCGATCGCGGCGAATTCCCGCCCAACATGCGTTTCGAAGAGCGCGAGTCGATGCTGGCCGTGCAAAAGGAACTGGAGGAGGTCGGCGGCGTCAGCGCCATCCTCTATATCCAGACCTGCGCCGCGGAAAAGCGCCGCCGCCGCAAGCGCGGGCTGTTCCCGGACCCTGACCGCCGCATCTGGATCAATCCCGAGATCTGCGAGGGCTGCGGCGATTGCGGCGTACAGTCGAACTGCGTCTCGATCGTGCCCAGGGATACCGAACTGGGCCGCAAGCGCGCCATCGACCAGTCCAGCTGCAACAAGGATTATTCCTGCGTCAAGGGCTTCTGCCCCAGCTTTGTCTCGGTCCGGGGCGCGAAGCTGCGCCGACCCAGGGCCGCCGCGCTGGACCTGCCCGAAATGCCCGCGCCGGCATTGCCCGCGATCCGGGGCACGCATAACATCGTCGTCACCGGCGTCGGCGGCACCGGCGTCGTCACCATCGGCGCGGTGCTGGCCCAGGCGGCGCATATCGACGGCAAGGGCGCCGGCATGATGGAGATGGCCGGGCTCGCGCAAAAGGGCGGCGCGGTCCATATCCATCTGCGTCTGGCCAATGCGCCCGGCGATATCAGCGCCATTCGCGTCGCCGTGGGCGAGGCGGATTGCGTCATCGGCGGCGATCTGGTGGTGACCGGCGGCGCCAAGACGATCGGGCTGATGACCAATGGGCGCACTGGCGCCGTGGTCAACGATCACGAGATCATCACCGGCGATTTCACCCGGCAGCGCGATTTCCAGGTGCCTTCGGACCGGCTGCGCCTGTCGCTCGAGGCGCGGTTGGGCGACAAGGTGGCGTTATTCGACGCCTCGACGCTGGCGCTGCGGCTGCTGGGCGATTCGATCTATTCCAACATGCTGGTGCTGGGCGCGTCATGGCAGCGCGGCCTGCTGCCCCTGGGCGAAGAGGCGATCCTGAAGGCCATTGAGCTGAACGGCGCCAAGGTGGCCGAGAACCAGCGCGCCTTCCAGATCGGTCGCTGGGCCATCCTGCATCCGGACAAGGCGGCGGAACTCATCGCGGGGCCGGCGCAACAGGATGAGGCGGTCGATCCGGTCGCCTACCGCGCGGCGCGTCTGGTCGATTACCAGAATACGGCGCTGGCCAGCCGTTTTCGGGATTTCGTTGCGCAAGCCCCCGAAGAATTGCGGGAAAGTGTCGCCAGAGGCTATTACAAGCTGCTTGCCTACAAGGACGAATACGAGGTCGCGCGGCTGCATCTGGATTCGGCGCGGCAGGTGCTTGAGGAATTCGAGGAGGGCGGCCGGCTGTCCTTTCATCTGGCGCCGCCCGTGCTGCCGGGGCGCGATCCCGACGGGCGTCCGCGCAAGCGCGAATTCGGCGCCTGGGTTTTGCCCGTCTTTCGGCTGCTGGCCCGGATGAAGGGGCTGCGCGGCACTGCGCTGGACCCGTTCGGCTGGCTGCCCGAGCGCCGCGCCGAGCGTGCCGCCATCGCCGAATACGAATCCGACATGCGTGACGTTTGGCCGCAGGCGCGGCCGGAAACGCTGGAGCTGATCCGCGAACTGGCCGAATTGCCGCTGAGCGTGCGCGGCTATGGCCCGGTCAAGGAGGAGTCCGCGAAACAGGCGGCGGCGCGGCGGCTCTGGCTGCTGGATGCGATCCGGCAGGGGGGCACGCCCCTGGCGCAGGCGGCCGAATGACATAAGTCATGGCATTTGCGTGGCGCGCGCCCTAAATAAGTCCGGTCGCGAGCAGGAGGCTAGTCATGGCGGTGGGCGTTTTCGATTCGGGTCTGGGCGGGCTGACCGTTCTGGCCGCCATTGCCGCCCGCATGCCCGATCTGCCGCTGGTCTATCTGGGCGACAATGCCCATACGCCCTATGGCGTGCGCGATGCCGAGGATATCTTTCAGCTGACCTGCGCGGGCGTCGAGCGGCTCTGGGCCGAGGGCTGCGATCTGGTGATCCTTGCCTGCAACACGGCCTCGGCCGCGGCGCTGCGGCGGATGCAGGAAACCTGGCTGCCCGCCGACAAGCGCGTGCTGGGGGTCTTCGTGCCGATGATCGAGGCCCTGACCGAGCGCCGCTGGGGCGACAATTCGCCGCCGCGCGAGGTCGCGGTCAAGCATGTGGCGCTGTTCGCCACCCCGGCCACCGTCGCCAGCCGCGCCTTTCAGCGCGAACTGGCGTTCCGCGCCATCGGCGTCGATGTCGAGGCCCAGCCCTGCGGCGGTGTCGTCGATGCGATCGAACAGGGCGACGAGATCCTGGCCGAGGCGCTGGTGACATCCCATGTCGAGGCATTGCTGCGCCGGATGCCCCATCCCGAGGCCGCGATCCTGGGCTGCACGCATTACCCGCTGGTGCAGGCCGCCTTCCAGAAGGCTCTGGGCCCCGATGTCGCGGTCTATTCGCAGCCGCAGCTGGTCGCCGAAAGCCTGGACGACTATCTGAAGCGCCACCCCGAGATGCAGGGCGCGGGTGGGGACTCGCGCTTTCTGACCACTGGCGAGCCCGGGCGCGTCTCGGGCAAGGCCACGCAGTTTCTCCGCCATTCGATCCGGTTCGAACCAGCCTGAGATATGAAGAGCCAAGAAAATGAAATCGCTCAAGAAAAAACGCAGAATTCAGATCATTATCGCCGCCGCGCTGTCGCTGGCGCTGGCGGTCGGGCTGATCGGCTACGGTTTTCGTGACGGCATCAACCTCTATCGCTCGCCCAGCGAGATGGCCGAGAACCCGCCCGGCGCGGACGAGATATTCCGTCTGGGCGGCCTGGTCGAGGAGGGCAGCCTGATCCGTGGCGCCAGCGAGACGGTGACCTTCAGCGTGACCGATGGCGGCGCCTCGGTGCCGGTGCGCTTTACCGGCGTGCTGCCGGATCTGTTCTCCGAGGGGCAGGGCATGATCGGCACCGGCCGGATGGAGGGTGATACCTTCGTCGCCACCGAAATCCTGGCCAAGCACGATGAAAACTATATGCCGCGCGAGGTGATGGATTCGCTGAAGGAGCAGGGCGTCTACGAGGACCCCAACGCCTGACCAGATGCGGCGCGCCCGCTTGCAACGCGCGATTGCTTAACGAAAGGTTAACCGGATTTCTTCAGCCTTGACCCGCTTCACATGGGGGCCGGGATGAAGACAGTGGAACAGATCGCGAAGGAAATCGTCGCGCGTGAGGGGGGCTACGTCAACGACCCCGACGATCCGGGCGGCGCGACCAATTTCGGCGTGACCATCGACACCTTGCGGCGCCTGGGGATCGACAAGACCGGCGACGGTCGCGTCGATACGGGCGATGTCAGGGCGCTGACCCGCGCCGATGCCGAGCGGATCTTTGTCGAGCATTACTTTCGCCGGCCGCGGCTGGGCGAATTGCCGCCGTCGGTTCAGGCCTCGGTCTTTGACATGTATGTCAATGCCGGGGCGAACGCGGTGAAGATCCTGCAACAACTGGTCACGCGGATGGGCTTTCCGGCGGTGGCCGACGGGGTGATCGGGCCGCGCACCATTCTGGCGGCACGGCAGGCGGATGCGGCGGCGCGGGGCTATCTGGCCGATGCCTACGGCATCGCGCGGCGCAACTATTACTATGCGCTGGCGGATGCGCGCCCGGCCAGCCGCAAATATGCGCGCACCCGCGCCGGTGGCAAGGGCGGCTGGATCACCCGGGCAGAGGAATTCATCTCGGAGCGCTATCACCTGAGCGCGGCCGAACATCAGGCGAGGATCGCGGCATGGGGATGATGGACCGCCTGCTGGGTGGCGGTGCCGCCGTCACCACGGTTGCCAATGCGGCCACCAACATGGCCGAGGTGTTTCGCGAGAACTCGACCCGCAAGATGGAGCTGAACGAAGAGGCCTATGCCCGCGCGATCAGCCAGCTTACGGGCGAATTCGCCGCCGCGCCGCGCGGCTGGTTCGACGGATTCATGAATGGGCTGAACCGCCTGCCGCGACCGCTGCTGACCCTGGGCACGATCGGGCTGTTCGCCTATGCGATGATCGAACCCCAGGGATTCGGCCTGCGCATGCAGAACCTGAACCTGGTCCCCGAGCCTTTGTGGTGGCTGCTGGGCGCGGTGATCAGCTTTTACTTCGGCGCGCGCGAGGCGCATTATTTCCGCAGCCGTCCGGTCATTCCGGCCATCGCCGGCCTGGCGTTCGGTGCGGCCGGCCTGCCCGCGGATGCGGTTAAGGCCATGGGCCCGTCCGGCATGGATCCGGGGCCGGCGGCCGCGCCGGACAGGTTCGCCGACAATCCGGCATTGCGCGACTGGGCCGGGACCGGGGCGGCAAGCTAGCGGTACTGTGACAATATGGCCGGCGCGGGGGGGCTGGTTTGACGCCCGCGCCGCCGCTATCCTGTGGGCAGTCATCCGGAGATAGCCCATGAATGCGGAATTCGGCCATTTCGCCCTGATCCTTGCCTTTGCGGTCGCGCTTTACCAGATGATCGTGCCGATGGTGGGCGCCGCCAAGGGCTGGAGCGGATGGATCGATTCCGCGCGTCCCGCCGCGCTGGCGCAGTTCGGCCTGATCGCGATTTCCTTTGCCGCGCTGACCATCGCCTTTGTCACCTCGGATTTCTCGGTCCGGCTGGTCTATGCGAATTCGCATACCGCCAAGCCGATGATCTACAAGATTTCCGGCGTCTGGGGCAATCACGAGGGGTCGATGCTGCTCTGGGTGCTGATCCTGTCGCTGTTCGGGGCAGCGGCGGCGGTTTTCGGCACCAACCTGCCGCCACGGCTGCGCGCGCGCGTGCTGTCGGTGCAGGCCGCGATCGGCTCGGCCTTTCTGGGCTTTATCCTGTTCACCTCGAACCCGTTCCTGCGGCTCGACAACCCGCCGTTCGACGGGCGCGATCTGAACCCGCTCCTGCAGGATCCGGGTCTCGCGCTGCATCCGCCGTTTCTGTATCTGGGCTATGTCGGGCTGTCGGTGGCCTTCAGCTTTGCCGTTGCCGCCCTGATCGAGGGGCGCGTCGATGCGGCCTGGGCACGCTGGGTCCGCCCCTGGACGCTGGCCGCCTGGATGTTCCTGACCATCGGCATCGCATTGGGCTCGTGGTGGGCCTATTATGAACTGGGCTGGGGCGGGTTCTGGTTCTGGGACCCGGTCGAGAATGCCAGCTTCATGCCCTGGCTGTTCGCCACGGCGCTGCTGCATTCCGCCATCGTCGTGGAAAAGCGCGAGGTGCTGAAAAGCTGGACCATCCTGCTGGCGATCCTGGCTTTCGGATTTTCGCTGATCGGCACCTTCATCGTGCGTTCCGGGATCATCACCTCGGTCCACAGCTTCGCCAGCGATCCCGAGCGCGGCGTGTTCATCCTGTTCATCCTGGCCCTGTTCGTGGGCGGCGCGCTGATGCTGTTCACCTTTCGCGCCAGCTCGATGCAGGCCAAGGGGGTCTTTGCCCCCGTCTCGCGCGAGGGGGCCTTGGTGCTGAACAACATCCTGCTGGCGGTGTCGGCATTCGTGGTGTTCATCGGCACGGTCTGGCCGCTGATCGCCGAGCTGGCCTGGGGGCGCAAGCTCTCGGTCGGCGCGCCCTTCTTCGAGCAGGCCTTCACGCCCTTCATGATCGTGCTGGCGATCGTCCTGCCGATCGGGGCGATCCTGCCCTGGAAACGCGGCAAGCCGGGCCGCGCGCTGCGTTCGCTGCGCGGCGCGCTGGTCTTTGCCTTCGCGGTGATGGCGCTGGTCTATGCGGTCTCGACCGGGCGTTCGGCGCTGGCGGTGGTCGGGGCGGGACTGGGCAGCTGGCTGATCGCCGGCTCGGTCCTCGATCTGTGGATGCGCATCGGCAAATCCGGCCTGTCGCGGCTGCTGCGCCTGCCGCGCGCCGATTGGGGCAAGGCGCTGGCCCATGGCGGGCTGGGGGTGACCTTCATCGGCGTCAGCCTGCTGATGGCCTGGCAGGTCGAGGATATCCGTGTCGCCCGCCTTGGCGACACCTTCAACGTCGCGGGCTATGACATCACCCTGGAGGCGGTCGATCAGCACCCGGGCCCGAATTACGATTCGATCACCGCCACGATGCGCATCGCCCGCAACGGCCGCGAGGTGGCGACGCTTTACCCCGAAAAGCGCGTCTACCCGGTGCAGGCCATGCCCACGACCGAGGCGGCGATCGCCAGCGACATGTTCCGCGACATCTATCTGGTGATCGGCGATCCGCAGCAGGATGGAGGCTGGGCAGTGCGCAGCTATATAAAACCCTTTGCGACATGGCTCTGGCTCGGCTTCTCGCTGATGGCGCTTGGCGGGCTGGTCAGCCTGTCCGACCGGCGCTATCGCGTCGCCGCCGGCGCACGCGGCGCGCCCGCCCATGCCCAACCGGCCGAGTAGATCATGCGCGCGCTTCTGCTATGCCTTTCGCTGCTGCTCGCGCTGCCCGCATTCGCCGTGCAGCCCGATGAGGTGCTGGACGATCCGGCCCTGGAATCGCGGGCGCGGGCGATTTCCCGGGTCCTGCGCTGCCCGGTCTGCCAGGGCGAGAATATCGACGAATCGAACGCGCCGATCAGCCGCGATCTGAGGCTGTACCTGCGCGAGCGGCTGGTCGCCGGCGACAGTGACGATCATGCGGTGCAGGCCGTGGTCGACCGTTTCGGCGAATATGTCCTGTTCCAGCCGCCGGCGCGGGGCGTCAATCTGCTGCTTTATCTGGCCGGGCCCGGCATGGCGCTGCTGGCGCTGATTCTGGGGATCGCCTTCATCCGCTCGCGCAACCGGCCCGAGGAAGGTCCGGCCGCGCTGAGCGCCGATGAGCAGGCGCGGCTGGACCGGATCATGCGCGACTGACGTGAGGTCGGACTTTCCCCGCTGCCCTGTCTTCGGCAGGATGCCTGAAAATCAGGGGAGCGGGTGCGCATGGATTTTCAGACGATCGCGGTCACGCATGGCGAAGGTATCGCAAGGCTGGTGCTGAACCGGCCCGAGGTGATGAATGCGCTCAACAGCCGCATGCGCCGCGAAATCGTGGCGGCTTTGCGCGATCTGCCGGCCGCGACGCGCTGCGTCGTGCTGACCGGGGCCGCGCGGGCCTTCTGCTCGGGTCAGGATCTTGGCGATGCCAGTGCCGGGCTGAATGTCGAGGCGACGCTGCGCGACGAATACGAGCCGATGCTGGCCGCGATCCGGGATGCGCCGGTGCCGGTGATCTCGGCGGTGAATGGCGTGGCCGCGGGGGCGGGGGCCAATCTGGCCCTGGCGGCGGATGTGGTGATCGCGACGCAAAGCGCCAGCTTCGTGCAGGCCTTCAGCCGCATCGGGCTGATCCCGGATGCCGGCGGCACGCATATCCTTCCGCGCGCGGTCGGCATGGCGCGGGCCATGGGCATGACCCTGTTTGCCGAGAGCGTCCCGGCCGTGAAAGCCGCCGAATGGGGCCTGATCTGGGAGGCCGTGCCCGACGCGGAGTTCGAATCCGTCATAGCGGCGCGGGCGAAATACCTGGCCCAGGGGCCGACGGCCGCGTTCATGGCCACCCGTCAGGCGCTGCGCGCGGCGGATGGCAACGATATGGCCGCGCAATTGCAGGTCGAGGCACGTTTGCAGGGCGAGATGGCGGCAACGCAGGACTTTGCCGAGGGGGTTGCGGCCTTCCTGCAAAAACGCGCGCCCCGTTTCATCGGGCGCTAGCCGTCAACCGGGCGCCGATCGCAACGCCGCATCGGCGTGCCGGAGAACCCGGCCCGCCGCCGTTGCGCGCCGCCTTCAGGCAGCTTCACGGAACGGCTTGAAGCTCGTCTTGTGCGAGGCAGACAGGCGGTCCAGTTCCGCCGCGCGCTCGGCCTCGGTCAGGCTGGGCCAGGGCGTCGGGTTGCTGATCAGCCCCGCTGCCAGCAATTCGGCATGGACGCGCGGGAAATCCAACTCGCCCCAGGAACTGCGGCTGGGCCGGCTGCCGGGCTGCGGCATCCAGTCATTGACCAGGGCATTGATCTCGACCGCCTGCATGCCCTTGAAGACCCGCAGCTGCTCGGTCAGGTAACTGCCGATCTCCATGCTGCGGCGCGTCAGGATCGCCGCCTTCTGTCCGGGGTCGCCAACATATGCCAGCAGATGCAGGGGCGAGCAATCCGCGCCGACGATCAGCCGCGCGGCCTTGTAGCGCGCGATCTGCTCATTCTGCGAGGCAAGCTGTGGGTGGAAGATCTCGTAACCCTCGGCTTCGAGATATTGCTCGATCTTGTATTCGCCCAGGATGCTGCCCCGGTGCGGCCCCAGCTTCGAGCGCGAGATGTAGATCTTTTCCGAACCTTCGGCGGGCACCTTCGCGCCGACATGGGTGTTGACGTAATCGCGAAAGGCGGCGCTGCCGCCGATCAGGTCATACATGCCGATGCCCTGGCGCGGCACGGACAGGGTTTCGACCCTGGTGATCCCGGCGGCGATAATCACCGGGACCTCGATGCCGAAAGCGGTCAGCAGTTGCTGATGCACGGCGACCGCGCGCTCGTTCACGCGCGGGACCTTGGGCGTGAAAATGATCCCGTCAAGCTTGTCTTTCAGCCTGTCAAGTGCCCAGCTGCGGGCCAGCGACTCGACGATGAAATGCCCGAAATGGCCGTAGAAGATGCCGCCGAACATGTAATGGCCCGGCAGGTCGCGGATCGCCGCATCGGCGGGAAGCACGGGGGCGCTGTTCACCGGCCGCGTTGAACTGGTCCAGCTGATCGAGTTCTCGACGAAATTTCCGTCCGCATCCAGGACGCCCGAAGGCTGTTCGCGCAGATTTGCCTCCGAGAGGGGCGGCACGACAAGGGCGTTTCGCAATGTGACGATGTCGTTGCCGCTGTCATTGAGGTCGAGCATCACCTTCTGTTCCTTGCCATTGGTGTTCGGGGCGAGTCGTATCCACCGCCCGCGGTCGGGACAAGGGGTCGAAGCCGGACAGTTCGATATGTTTCTGCCTTAGCTTATGGGCTGCGAATCCCTGACCCCGCTGCCGCAGAAACAGGATCATCCGCGCCGAAAGGCCGAAGCGTTCACGGGTGAATGCCTTGTCGGCCACGCTGTTCAGAAACCAGGGCAGTCGGCGGCTCTGGCGGTAATGGGCGTAGAACCGGCTGGCGGTCAACTCGCCGTTCACGGCCTCGCGCACGATGGTCGAAAGCAGGCTGCTGCGGCGCAGGACAAGCGCCGTCTTGTGGCCGGCATAGCGCGTCCGCAGATGGATGGCATTGGGGTGGCGGAAACGCGCAGCATGTTTCACATCGGGCTCGAAGGTCGGGTCATAGACCAGAAATACCTGCGCGGCGGCGGCCGATTCCTCGGCGGCATCGGCAAAGGGGCCGCTCCAGTCCGCGCGCCGGCCCGAGGCGAAGCGTTCCTCCCAGGGGACGAGGTCCTCCTTGAGGGTGGATTGCGGCGAAAAGGCGATCACCCGGCAGCCGGGCACCAGCGAGGCAAAGGCGCAGGCCGCGTAGCCGCCCATCGAGGTGCCGGTCATGGTCACCGATCTGAAGCGGCGGAAAAAGCCGTTCCCGGCCAGCTGCCGCAGGGCGTCGAACAACTCGTCGCTGCGGAACCAGTCGGGCGCGAAGGCCAGAACGCCAAGCTGCGACCAGCCATGCTTGGCGACGAAACCATAGCCCCAGGGCTCGCGCTCGATCCGGTCGTCGCGCGCCGATGACAGGTTGTCGAAACTGACCATCAGGTGGTCGCTGCCGCGATCCGTGAACTGCAGCGCGTGGTCGCCAAGCGCGCTGTAAAAGCCGCGCCGATGCTCCGACCGGCGCCAGTCCACCAGCCAGCGCGGCGCCGGGTCCGGCTGCGCGGCGGCGGCGGCTGTCTCGTCATCCAGTCGCTCGTCATCATCGTCGCCGCCGGGTTTGGAAGTCTCGGCCATGGAAATCTCGCGGCTGTCCGTTGGAGCTTCATCTTAGGCCCCGGCGGGGTGCTGTGCAATCAGCCGCGCCGGGTTTGCATGCCCGCCGTGGCGTCAGGCCCATTCCCATGGCAGGGTAAAGCGGCCAAGACATTGCACGACGGCCTCGTCCGCGACCTCGCCGCTGCGGCTGAGCCTGGCCACGAGCCCCCGCTTCTTGTCATCGACCACCTCGGAGACCCGGGCGGCCAGTCCCGCCTCGGCCAGCGCGCCGTCATAGACGCGGCGGATCGCCATCTTGCGCAGATCGGGCTTGAAGATCTTGCCGATCGCAGTCTTGGGCAGTTCGGGCAGGATCTCGACATGCTTGGGGATCGCGGCGCGTTCGTGGATATGCTTGCGGGCATGTTCCAGCAACTCCTCGACCGGGACATCGGCGCCCTCGATCAGTTCGACATAGGCGCAGGGCAGTTCGCCGGCAAAGCTGTCGGGCTGGCCGATGGCACCGACAAAGGCGACCTGCGAATGCGACAGCAGCGCGTCCTCGATCTCGGCGGGGTCGATATTGTGGCCGCCGCGGATGATCAGGTCCTTGGCGCGGCCGGTGATCCACAGATAGCCGTCCGGGTCCATGCGGCCCAGATCGCCGGTGCGCAGGAACCGGTCCTCGACGAACAGTTCGTGGTTCTTGTCGGTCTCGGTATAGGTCGAGCCCTCGAAGATGCCGGGGCTGGCCACGCAGATCTCGCCGATCTCGTCGGTCGCGCATTCCTCGAAGGCGCCGTTGCGCCGCTTGAGGATGCGGACATGGGAATAGGGCATCGGGATCCCGACCGAGCCGACCTTCTTGGCGCCCTCGATGGGGTTGCACGACACCAGGCAGGTCGCCTCGGTCAGCCCGTAGCCCTCGGCGATCTCGACCCCGGTGGCGGCCTTGAAGCGGTTGTAGAGCTCCATGGGCAGCGGCGCCGAGCCCGACAGCGCGGTGCGCAGCGATGACACATCGGCATCGACCGGGCGCTGCATCAGCGCGGCGATGGCGGTGGGCACGGTGATCAGGAAAGTGGCCTGCCAGCGCTCGATGAGTTTCCAGAAATTGTCGAAGACGCCGTCGCCGCGATAGCCGGCGGGGGTGGGCATGACCAGTTGCGCGCCCGAAAGCAGGCAGGACATCAGGATCGGATAGGCCGCGAAGACGTGAAACATCGGCAGCGGGCACATCATCACGTCTTTTTCGCTGAACAGCAGCGTCGCGCCCAGCCAGCCGTTATAGATCATGCCCGACAGTTTGTGCTGGGCGACCTTGGGCGTGCCGGTGGTGCCGCCGGTGTGGAAATAGGCGGCGACGCGATCCTCGGTCCCCGGCTCGAAGGTCAGCCGGTCATGGCGCTGTGCGCTGGCGGCGGCCTCGAAATCCATGACCCTGGCGTGATGCCGGACCGGAACCTTGGGGCGCATGAACGGCACCAGCAGGCGCTTGACGCCGGTCAGGTAGCTGCGCAGGTCCACCTCGAGGACGGTCTCGACATTGGGCGCCAGCGAGACCGCCTCGGCCGCCTTCTGCGCGATATCGGTCTTGGGAAAGCTCTTCAGCGTGACCAGGACCTTGGCGCGGGTTTCGCGCAGGATCCCGGCGATCTGTTCGGCATCCAGAAGCGGATTGACCGGGTTCACGATGCCGGCGGTCGCGCCGGCCAGCAGCACGACCGGCGCCGCCGTGCAGTTCGGCAGCAGATAGGCGACCACATCGCCCGGGCCGACGCCAAGGCTGCGAAACAGGTTCGCGGTTTCGGTCACCCGTTCGTGCAATTCGCTCCAGTTGAGCGTCTGCGCATGCGCGCCGGGATCGGAGAACAACTGAAAGCTGATCGCAGGGCGCCGGGGAAAGGCATCTCGGGTACGGCTCAGAGCTTCATGGATCGAGCGCGGCAGATCGCGCCGGTTATAGGGCATTTCCGCCTCGACCGCATCACGGCCGGCGACGTCGGTGAAGCTCGCCATTGATATTCCTCCCAGAACGACAGCGGTCCCACCCGCTGGCGGCCAGATTGCTCCCAAACAGGGCCCCGGGGCAAGGCCGCGCTGCGCCCCCGGAACAGGAACGCAGCGTCAGGCCGCCGGGCTATGCCTGCGGGATCCGCAGGGTCTGGCCGGGATAGATCTTGTCGGGGTCGCTGAGCATCGGCTTGTTGGCCTCGAATATCTGGTGATAGCTGTTGGCATTGCCCAGATAGCGCTTGGCGATGGCGGACAGGGTCTCGCCCTTCTGGACGGTGTGAAAGACGGGCTTGGCGCCGGCGGGCGCGGGGGTTTCGGTGCTGGTGTCATCCGCCACCTCGACCCGCGCGATGCCCTTGATATTGCCAAGCGCCACGACCAGCTTTTCCAGCGTCTCCTGATCGCGCGCCTTGCCCGAGATGATGATCGTGTCGCCACCACGCAGCGTCAGATGCACGTCCTTGGCGGTCAGGCCCAGGTTCTTCAACTCGGCCTTGAGCGCGGCGACCTTGCGGTCGGTTTCGCTTGGCGCGGTTTCGGCCGGCGCCGCCTGCGGGGCGGGCGCGGCTTCGGCCTCGGACCCGAAAACGGATTTGCCGGCATCCTTGACGAAATCCCAGAAAGCCATTGTTTCTCCTTTCACATCAACTCCCAGCGGCAACGCCTCGCCCGCCCGGCGGTTCCCGGAAATCTTGCAGGGCGCGACCGGATGTCGCGCCGGCCGTCGCGGGCCGGCACGGTCCCCGCCGCATCGGCCGCGCGCGCAGGGCGGATCACTCGGCCGCGGCGTTCAGCCCTTCGGTGAATTGCAGCCGGGCGAGGCGCGCATAGAGCCCGCCCTGCGCGACCAGGTCCTGATGCCGGCCCTGCGCCACGATGCGGCCCTGATCGAAGACCACGATGCGGTCGGCCTTTTTCACCGTCGCCAGCCGGTGCGCGACGATGATCGTGGTGCGCGAGCGGGCCAGTTCGTCCACGGCCTCCTGCACCAGCCGTTCGGATTCGGCGTCCAATGCGCTGGTCGCCTCGTCCAGCAGCAGGATCGGCGCGTCGCGCAGGATGGCGCGGGCAATGGCGATGCGCTGTTTCTGCCCGCCCGACAGCATCACGCCGCGCTCGCCGACATAGCTGTCATAGCCCTCTGGCAGCAGGCGCAGGAATTCGTCGGCATGGGCGGCGCGGGCGGCGGCCTCGACCTCGGCATCCGAGGCATCGGGGCGGCCAAAGCGGATATTTTCCCGCGCCGAGGCGGCAAAGATCACCGGGTCCTGCGGCACCAGCGCGATGGCCCGACGGAAATCGGCCCGCGCCATGTCGCGCAGATCCAGCCCGTCGATGCGGACCGCGCCGGCATCCGGGTCCCAGAAGCGCAGCAGAAGCTGGATCACCGTCGTCTTGCCGGCGCCCGATGGGCCGACCAGCGCCACGGTTTCGCCCGGCGCGATATCCAGCGTCACGTTTTCCAGCGCCGAGCGGTCGGGCCGGCTGGGATAGTGGAAGGTCACCTTGTCGAAACCGATCCGCCCCTGGACCGGGCGGGGCAGGGCGACCGGCCGGGCGGGGTCGTTCAGCACATCCTTGGCGGTCAGCAATTCGCTCAGCCGCTCGGTCGCGCCGGCGGCGCGCTGCAATTCGCCCCAGATTTCCGACAGCGCGCCGACCGAGCCGGCGACCAGCACCGCATAGATGACGAACTGCACCAGCTCGCCCACGGTCATCGCCTGCAGCCGGACATCGCGGGCGCCGATCCACAGGACGCCCAGCACGCCGGAAAAGATCAGAAAGATCACGATCACGGTCATCACCGTGCGCGTGCGGACCCGGCGCAGCGCGATGTCATAGGACCCCTCGGTCACCGCGGCGAACCGGGCGCGCGTCGGACCTTCATGGGTGAATGCCTGCACCGTCTGCGCCGAAAGCAGGCTTTCCGAGGCGGCGCCCGAGGATTGCGCGATCCAGTCCTGGGTTTCGCGCGACAGCACCCGCAGCCGCCGGCCCAGCACGATGATCGGCACCACCACAACCGGCACCAGCAGCAGCACCAGCCCCGACAGCTTGACCGATGTCCAGACCAGCATCACCATGCCACCGATCAGGATCAGGAAATTGCGCAGCGCGATGGACACCGATGAGCCGATCACCGACTGGATCAGCGTCGTGTCGGTGGTGATGCGGCTGATGATCTCGCCGGTCAGGATGCGCTCGTAGAATGCCGGGCTCATCGCGATGACGCGGTCGAAGACGGCCTTACGGATATCGGCCACGACGCGCTCGCCCAGCCGGGTGACAAGGTAATAGCGCAGCCCGGTGCCAAGGGCGAGCAGGGCGACGATGGCCAGCGCCGCGCCGAAATACTGGTCCAGCAGATGCGCGCCGGCGCCGAAACCGTCGACCACGCGGCGCACGGCCAGCGGCAGGACAAGGCTGATCCCGGCGGTCAGCGCCAGCGCCGCCATCGCCGCCAGCATCAGCCCGCGCCAGGGACGGATGAATGGCCACAGCGCGCGCAGGGCGCCAATGCGTTTCGTCGTCGGTCGGTCCGCAATGACTCTGGTGCCGCGTGCCATGCCTTCTCCTTCAGTCGCCGGGCGATGCCGGGCTACAGCGCTGCGGTGCCGCCGGCCAGTTCCAGAATGATCTCCCATTCCGCATCCGAGACCGGCTGCACCGACAGGCGCGAATTATTGACCAGCACCATGTCTTTCAGGCGCGGCTCTGCCTTGGCCTCGTCCAGCGAGACGGGGCGCAGGACGCGGGCGACGGCCTTGATGTCCACGCATTCCCATTTCGGGTCATCGGCCTTGGAATCGGGATGCGCCAGCGCCACCACCTCGCAGATGCCGACGATCTCCTTGCCGATATTCGAGTGATAGAAGAAGCCGCGCTCGCCCAGCTGCATCGCCCGCATGTTGTTGCGGGCCTGATAGTTGCGCACGCCGTCCCATTCCTCGCCCGTCTCGCCCTTGGCGATCAGGTGGTCGAAGCTGAACACGTCCGGCTCGGATTTGAAAAGCCAATACGCCATCAGCCGATCACCTTTTTCCATTCGATCACCTCGGTCGAGGCGAAGAGTCCGGCTGCCTTGTAGGGGTCGGCATCGGCCCATTCCTTGACCTCGGTCAAACCCTCGGCCTCGACGATCAGCAGCGAGCCGCGCATCTCGCCCGCCTCGATCAGGGGGCCGGCCATTTGCAGGCCGGGCTGGTCCTTCAGGTAAGCCAGGTGCCTGTCGCGAGTGTCCAGACGGGTTTGCAGCTTGCCGGGGTGGTCGCGGCAGATCACGGCGAACAGGGGCATCATTCCTCCTTCAGCGGTCGGTTCAGCAGAATATCAAGGGCATGTTCCATGGCGACGCGGCCTTCGGCAAGCCCGGCGACCAGATCCGAGATCGGCATCTCGAGCTCCATCCGCCGGGCAATCGCGCTGACCGCGCGGGCGGTGGCGGCGCCCTCGACCGTGGTGCCCTGCGCAAAGGGCTTGCCGGCGCCAAGCGCCAGCCCATAGCGGAAATTGCGCGATTGCTGCGAGGTGCAGGTCAGCACCAGATCGCCCAGTCCCGACAGGCCCGCCAGCGTTTCGGGCCGCGCGCCAAGCGCGATGGCAAGGCGCTGCATCTCGGCAAAGCCGCGGGTGACGATGCTGGCCCGCGCGCTGTCGCCGTAACCCGCGCCGATGGCGGCGCCGGCGGCGATGGCGATGATGTTCTTCAGCGCGCCGCCCAGTTCCGCGCCGATGACATCGGTCGTGCGATAAAGCCGCAGCGAGGCGGTCGAGAGATCGCGTTGCAGCGCCTCGGCCGCATCCGCATCGGCGCAGGCAAGCGTCAGTGCGGTGGGCAGGCCGCGCGCGATATCGGCGGCAAAGCTGGGGCCGGTCAGCACGGCCACGGTGGCGGCGGGGCAGGCGCGGGCGATCAGCGCGGTCGGGCCGGTCAGGCTGGCCAGGTCGATCCCCTTGGCGCAATTGACCAGACGGCGGCCGTCCAGCCGCGCGGCATGTTCGGCCAGAAACCCGCCCAGCACCTGCGCCGGCAGCGCCAGCAGCAGGGTTTCGGCCACGATCCGGTCGAGTTGCCCCGAGACTTGCAGCCCGGCCGGCAGGCGGATCCCCGGCAGGCGCGGGTTTTCGCGCCGCCCGGCCCAATCGGTATCGCGGCCCCAAAGCGTCACCTGCCGCTTGGCCGCCAGGCTGACCGCCAGCGCCGTGCCGAATGCGCCCGCGCCGATCACCGCGATGCTCATGCCTTGGCCCCCCTTTTGCCCGCGCCCAGCATCGGGGCGGCCTTGCGGTCCAGCGGCCAGCGCGGCCGCGCGGCCAGATCCATGCCGTCGCGCTGGCCGGCGCGATAGGCCTCGATCCCCGCCCAGGCGATCATCGCCGCATTGTCCGTGCATAGCCGCAAGGGCGGCGCCAGAAACCCGGCGCCGGCATCACGCGCCACCTGTTGCAGCGCCGCGCGCAGGGTTTGGTTCGCGGCCACGCCCCCGGCCACGGCCAGCACCGGCGCGGGGGATTGCGCCAATGCGCGGCGGGTCTTTTCGGCCAGAACCTCGGCCACGGCGGCCTGAAATCCGGCGCAGATATCGGCGCGGTCCTGTTCGTGCAGCCCGCCCTGCGCCGCCGCCAGATCGTCGCGCAGGCGCAGAACGGCGGTTTTCAGCCCCGAAAAGCTGAGATCGCAGCCCGGGCGGTCCAGCAGCGGCCGGGGCAGGGAAAAGCGGCGCGGATCGCCGTCCCGCGCGGCTGCCTCGACCGAGGGGCCGCCGGGTTGCGGCAGGCCCAGAAGCTTGGCGACCTTGTCGAAAGCCTCGCCCGGGGCGTCGTCGATGGTGCCGCCGAGGCGGGTGAAATCCTCGGGGCCCGCGACCGAAAGAAACTGGCAATGCCCGCCCGAGACCAGCAGCATCAGATAGGGATAGTCGGTGCCGTCGGTCAGGCGCGGGGTCAGCGCATGGCCGGCAAGGTGGTTCACCCCGACCAGCGGCAGGCCGCTGCCCGCCGCCAGCCCCTTGGCCAGCATCAGCCCCGACAGCACGCCGCCGATCAGCCCCGGCCCGGCGGTGACCGCGATCCCGTCCAGATCGGCCAGCGACCGTCCGGCCTGCGCCAGCGCCTGCTCGACGCAGCTATCCAGTTTCTCGGCATGGGCGCGGGCGGCGATTTCCGGCACGACGCCGCCGAAATCGGCATGCAGCGTCGTCTGGCCGGCGACGACCGAGGCAAGGATCTCGCGCCCTTCCGTCACCACGGCGGCGGCGGTGTCGTCGCAGCTGCTTTCGATGCCCAGAAAGGTCAGTGACATGCTCATCCTTGTTCACGCGCGGCCAAGGCCCTAGGCAAAGGGAAGTAGCACCTTGTCAGGCCGATTGCCATGCCGCCGAATGCCCCGCCCTCCCTGCTTGTGACCCGCCCCGAACCTGCCGCGCGGCGATTTGCCGCAAGCGTCGCGCATCTGGGCCTGCCGGTGGTGATCTCGCCGGTGATGCGGATCGAGACGCGGCCCCATGACGAGACGCGGCTGCGTGACGCGCGGGGGCTGGTCCTGACCTCGGTCCATGCGGTGCCGCTGGCCGGGGCGGGGCAGGGCCGTCCCGCCATCTGCGTCGGCCCCGCCACGGCCGAGGCGGCCCGCGCCGCGGGTTTCGACGTGACCGAGGGGCCGGGCGACGCGGCGCGCATGATGCCCTTGTTGCGGGATCTGGGGCCGGGCTGGCTGCACCCGCATGGCGCGCATGTGGCCAGGGTGCTGCCAGTGCCGGGCATGGTGGTCTATGATCAGCTGCCGCTGGATCTGAACGCGCAGGCGCGGCGATTGCTGGCCGGGCGGGCGCCGGTGATCCTGCCGCTCTTTTCGCCGCGATCGGCGCGGCTGGTGGCGGAACGGGTTTCGGATGCGATCGCGCCGCTATGGCTGGCCTCGATCAGCGCGGCGGCGGATCGCGCCTGGCAGGCGGGTGCGGCGCGGCGCGAAACCGCCCCGCGCCCCGATGCCGGCGGCGTGATCGAAGCTGTCGAAACCCTTTTGGCAGCGGAACAATCTCTATGAAGCGCGGGTTGAGGCGTCGGGCGCCGCCGTCTAGACTGCCCGCGACGGATCGCGCCATGATCCACTGCGCCCGCGGCGGAGCGGCCGCAGCCTGATCCCACGGCGGCCAACAGGAAAACGGGGAAGAGTTGTGAAGAAGCCAGAGACAAACGCCAGCAATAGCGAATCAACCCCGGGCAAAAACGGCAGGAAAAAGGCCGCGACAGGGGCGGTGATCGACAGCCATCCGGTAGGTGCCGGGACCCCCCCGCAGACGGCGCAGACGGCGCCGAAACCGCCGGTCGAATCGAGCCTTGTCGGCGATGGCAAGGGGGCCGGGCCGGCCAGCCGGAAGGCCGCACCCGGCGAATCGCAGCCGGCCGACCAACCCGCCGAGGCGGCATCGGCCCGTGTGCCGCCGGTCACGAAAGCCGCGCCTGCCCAGTCCCAGACGCCGAAATCCGAGCCCGAGCAACCGGCGATACCGCAATCCGCCGGAGCCGGTGCCGAGCCGGTCAAATCCGAAACCCGTGTGGTCGAAGTGCGCAAGGCGGGCTTCATGCCGACCTTTCTGGGCGGTGTCATCGCGGCCGCCCTGGGCGCTGGCGCAGCCTATTGGGCGATCCCGAAACTGCCTGCGGCATGGCAGCCCGCGGGCAGTGCCGCGCAACCCTCGGATGAAGCGCCCTTGGATGCCGCCCGCGATGCCGGGGCCGAGGCCGCCCGCGCCGAATTCCAGGCGCAGCTTGACGCGCTGACCGCGCGCGCGGCCGAAGCGGGGGCCGAGGCGGCGCGGCAGGCGCTGGCCGACGCCCCGCCACCCGCTGCCCCGCCCGCCGCCCCTGCGGCCGACAGCGGCGCCTTGCAGGCGCAGCAGGACCAGCTGGCCGCGCTGGAAAGCGCCGTGGCCGAGCTTGCCGCCCGCCCGGTCGTGGCCCCCGTCGTCTCGGGCGAAGGGGACGCGCAGCTGCAGGCGGTGCTCGAGGATCTGACCGCAGGCCTTGCCCGACAGCAGCAGCGCATCGATGAACTGGCCGCGCGCCCGGCGCAGGATGCCGGCTTGGCCGAAGAGGTGCAGGGCCTTGTCCGGCAGGCGCAGGAATTGCAGGTCCAGATCACCGCCGCCGCCGATCAGGCGCAGCAGCGGATCGCCGCCGCCGAGGCGCAGGCCGCCACCCTGCAGGAAAGCGTCGAGGCCGCCAATCGCCGGGCGCAGGCGGCGACCGCCGCCGCCGCGCTGCAGGCCGCCATCGAAACCGGCGGCGCGCGCGATCAGGCGCTGGCCGATCTGGCCGCGGCGGGGGTCGAGCCCCCGGCCGTGCTGACCGGCGATGTACCGACGCTTGAACAGTTGCGCGCCGAATTCCCGGCCGCCGCGCGCGAGGGCCTGGCCGCCTCGCTCAAGGTTGCCTCGGATGGCGAGGGCGCGCTTGGCACGATCGGGAATTTCCTGCGCGTCCAGACCGGCGCCCGCTCGGTCGAGCCGCGCGCCGGGAACGATCCCGACGCCGTGCTGTCACGCGCCGATGCCGCCGTGAAGGCCGGCGACATCCCGGGCGCGCTTGCCGAAATCGCCGCGCTTCCGCAGCCGGGGCAGGACGCCATGTCGGGCTGGACCGGCAGGGCGCAAACCTGGATCGAAGCCAATGCCGCACTGTCCGCCCTGGCGGCGGGCAGCATGTAACAGGAGGGGCCACATGCTGCTTTCGGCATTGAAGATACTGCTGTTTTTCGCAATCGTCCTGGCCGTTGCCCTGGGCGCGATGCAGCTTTCGGAAAGCAATCAGGGCCTGACCATGGTCTATGACGGCACCGAATATGTGCTGGGTCCGGTCCATGTGCTGATCGCCGTGATCGTGGTGGTGCTGCTGGGCTGGCTGGTGGTGCGCATCGTCGGGCTGATCGTCGCCTTCGTGCGCTTTCTTCTGGGCGATCAGACAGCGATCAACCGCTATTTCGCCCGGTCGCGCGAACGCAAGGGCTATGAGGCGCTGTCCGAAGGCATGCTGGCCGTGGCCTCGGGCGAGGGGCGGCTGGCGCAGGACAAGGCGGCGCGGGCCGCGAAATTCCTCGACAAGCCGCATGTCACCGACCTGCTGGCCGCGCAGGCGGCCGAGGTGGCGGGCGACACCACCCGCGCGGGCGAGGTCTATCGCCGCCTGCTGTCCGACGACCGCACCCGCTTTGTCGGGATCCGCGGCCTGTTGCGCCAGAAACTGGCCGAGGGCGATACCGCCACCGCGCTGAAACTGGCGGAAAAAGCCTATGCGCTGAAACCCAAAAGCGCCGAATTGCAGGACACGCTGCTGGAATTGCAGACCAGGCAGGGCGACTGGAAGGGCGCGCGTTCGGTGCTCAAGGACAAGCGCAGGCAGGGGCAACTGCCGCAGGATGTCCATATCCGCCGCGATGCGGTTCTGGCGCTGAAAGAGGCCTCGGAGGTGTTGGCGGCCGGCAGTTCGATCAGCGCGCGCGAGGCCGCGATCTCGGCCAGCCGTGCCAGCCCCGACCTGATCCCGGCTGCCGTTCTGGCCGCGCGCAGCTATATCGCGCAGGGCGATGCGCGCAATGCCAGCCGCGTGCTGCAAAAGACCTGGAGCGTGCGGCCGCATCCCTCGATCGCGGCCACCTATGCCGAGATCGCGCCGGACGAAAAGCCCGCCGCGCGGCTGCGCCGTTTCGAGGATCTGATGCGCAAGAACCCCGATCACGAGGAAACCCGGCTTCTGCGCGCCGAGTTGCTGCTGGCGGCCGAGGATTTCCCCGGCGCCCGCCGCGCCCTGGGCGATCTGGCCGAAAAGCATCCGACGGTGCGCTCGCTCTCGATCCTGGCCGCGATCGAGCGGGGCGAGGGCGCGGATGACGCCGTGGTGCGCGGCATCCTTGCCAGGGCGCTGGCCGCGAGCCGTGGCCCGCAATGGGTTTGCGACAAATGCCATAACGTGATGGCGGACTGGGCGCCGGTCTGCGACAGCTGCGCCGGTTTCGACACGCTGACTTGGCGCGAGCCGGATACGCCGGCCTGGCGGGCAAGGCCGGGCGATGGCGTCGAGATGCTGCCGCTGCTGATCGGCGGGCAGCCCGAGGCCGCAAAGGCGGATGACAGGCCCGCGGCCGAAATCGCGTCGGCCTCCGAGGCCGGCCCCGAACCCGCGACAGCGCCCGGCATGGTCGGGCCGGAGCCCGAGGCGCCCGAGCCCGCGCCGGTGACGCCTGAACCCGATCCGGCTCCGGAGCCCGATGTCGCGCCGGGCATGGTGCCGCGCGATTCGGACTATCGCGCCGCCGGCCCGAACGGCAGCGCGCGCCATGAGCCGGCGATGACCGTCACCGATCCCGAGCCGGCGCCGCCCGAGAAACCGGCCGAGCACGGGCGCAAGCCCCGGTTTACCGACGAATCCGAAGTCGTGCCGGTGCGCCCGGATGTCGAGCCGCCCGATGATGCCGGGTTCCTCGAGAAAAACCGCTGATCTCTCTTTCACACCGCGCCGGAAGCTGCTATCCGGCGCGGTGCGGGACGTGGTTTGCGTCTCTTGTTGCCAGTGGTCCCTTGGACACGAAGATGTCTTGATAGGATCGCGCTGCGCTGTTAAATCGGCGCGGATGCCGCAGTAGCTCAGCTGGTAGAGCACGACATTCGTAATGTTGGGGTCGGGGGTTCGAGTCCCTTCTGCGGCACCATATTTTTCCGACGAACCTCGCGGAAAAGCGGAAAGGGCGTGCCGTAAACCTCAGATATTGCCGACAAAAACGGCTGTGAGGGGTTGCGCCACCCGGGGCGAATTACCTGATCGCCACCGGGCCCTGGTCGCCGCATGGTCGGACTGGGCGAAGGCGGTGGCGATGAAGGCCGGGACCAGTCGGCGACTGTTCCTGCCGACATGCTGCGAGGGCCAATGACGCGGCACAACCGCTACAGACCATCCCTGGCCTTGGTCCGATCTCTGCCCGCGCACTGGCCTCGGCTCTGCCCGACATCACCGAGTTCAGGTCAGGACGGGATCTCTTTGCCTTGCTGCTTGACCTGCCACGGGTCTTTCATCTGGTCGCATCGGAACCTTTCGATCATTTGCGCTGATCGGCGCAGGTTGAGCAATCGTCCGGCCTGCGGAGCATTCATCGCGCGCAGCGTGCCGGGCGATTGCAATGGTCAGGGGCAGGGCGAACCCCCGCAGGCGTGTGGTTGCCCAGGGCCGAGTGTGGCCGCTCGGTGTTGTAGTCGATCGCCCATGCCGTGATCAGCTCGCAAGTAGGGGACAGGTTGCGGAACAAGGTATCCTCCAGGAACTCGTCGCGCATCCGACCATTGAAGCTTTCGAGAGGGAGCAGGTGAACGTCACCGGTCCGAGAGAACCTGCGACGCGTTTTGCATCGGTTTGCCGGGCGCAATGTAGGGCCAGTTGATTCTGCTCTCGGCATACCACCGCAGGATGGCATTCGAGGTCAGTTCGGTGCCATTTTTTGGACACGATCATGCTCGGTCGGCCTCTTCGCTCGCTCAATGATGTCAGTTCACGCACCACATGTCGGCCGGAAAACGAGGGTGAGCCATCGAGCCGCCACCGGTCCGAGGCCGATGGCGAACGGGGTCTCTGCCAAGCATTCGTGGGTGGCGTCGTCGACCACGTTCAGGATCCCGAACCTCCGCCCGCAAGCGAACTGATCATGCACGAAGCCGAGCGACCAATGGGCGTTGGCGCGCCTCGATCAAGATCAAAGGGTGCGTCCAAGTGCCTTGTGGCGCGCCTTGCGCTTGCCTACCACCAGTCCCTTTTCGCGATACAGGCGGTAGATCAGATTGATCCCGGACGGCTCGGCTTACCGACGCAACAGGATGACCAGCCGCCGATAGCCGAAATGGTTTCTCTCATTGGCAAGATCGCGCAGCCGGCCCCGCAGCGCCGTCTCCGGCGGACGTCGGGACTGGTAGCGCACCCTCCTGCGATCCGCGCCCGCGATCTGGCAGGCCAAACAGGGTCTTCAAATGCGCGACCGCTTCGCCTTCACGGCAGGCGTCACCAGTTTTTGGCAAGCAGTTCCTTCATCTCTGCCAGCTACAGAATCTGTTCGGCCACCAGCTTCTTCAGCTTGAGATTATCGTCATCAAGTGCTCGAAGTCTCTTGGCCCCATAGCGCCAGCCCGGACTACTTTGCCTTCCAAGCGCAGAACGTGCCCTCCGACATGCCATGCCTACGGGACAGATCGGCGCATTTCGCCCCGGCCTCGTGCTCTTGCAGGATGCCGATGATCTGTTCTTCGGTCAGTCGTGCCTTCATCATCATCTGCCCTCTCGCTGGAAAGGACTCTAGCTGCAGATGGAAGAAAAATCTCGTGACAGGTCACGCCTATGGCAGCAATAACCAGCGCAGAACCATCGTCGACAAGAACGCCATCGGAGTGATCCCCGACAACCCGCCGCGTGCGCGCAAATATCCTCTTGATACGGCGCTGTACGCACAGCGGCGCCTGATAGAATGCTGCTTTTCAAAGCTCAAGCAGTTCCGCCGAGTGGCAACACGCTATGAAAAACCGCGAGAAATTTCCTCCATGTGATCACAATCGCCGCAACCCTCCTATGGATCACGCAACTGCCCGCGGGTCCTAGTCCGCAGTCAGCAGTGGCGGTTTGGAGTTGCTGATCCTCGGCGTGTCCGGACCCGTGATGTCGAAGATGGGCCTGTCTTCCTCGATCCGGACCCGGACGACACCACCTTTGGTGAGGCGCCCGAACAGCAGCTCCTCGGCCAGAGGCTTCTTGATGGTTTCCTGGATTACCCGACCCAGCGGGCGGGCGCCCATTCGATCATCATAGCCTTTCTCGGCCAGCCATTCGGCGGCTTCCGGCGTCAGTTCGATATGCACGCCGCGGTCGATCAGCTGCGCCTCCAGTTGCAGGACGAACTTTTCGACCACCTGGACGATCGTCTCGCGCGAGAGCGGCGAGAAACTGATCACCGCATCAAGGCGGTTGCGGAATTCCGGTGTAAAGGTGCGCTCGATGGCGGCCGTATCCTCGCCCTCGCGGCGGTCGCGGCCGAAACCGAAGGCCGCCTTGGCCTGATCCGCCGCGCCGGCGTTCGAGGTCATGATCAGGATGACGTTGCGGAAATCGACCTGACGGCCATTGTGATCGGTCAGCTTGCCGTTATCCATGACCTGCAACAGGATGTTGTAGACATCCGGATGCGCCTTTTCGATCTCGTCCAGCAGCAGCACGCAATGCGGATGCTGGTCGATGCCATCGGTCAGCAGGCCGCCCTGATCGAAGCCGACATAGCCGGGCGGGGCGCCGATCAGGCGGCTGACGGCGTGTTTCTCCATGTATTCGGACATGTCGAAGCGCAGCAGTTCGACGCCGAGGCTGGCGGCCAGCTGCTTGGCGACCTCGGTCTTGCCGACGCCGGTGGGGCCGGCAAAGAGGTAGTTGCCGATCGGCTTTTCGGGTTCGCGCAGGCCTGCGCGCGCCAGCTTGATCGACGAGGCCAGCGCCTCGATCGCGGCGTCCTGGCCGAAGACGAGCCGTTTCAGCGTGGCCTCGAGATCCTTGAGCACGCTGGCGTCGTCCTTGGAGACGTTCTTGGGCGGGATGCGCGCGATCTTGGCGACCACCGCCTCGATCTCTTTCGGGCCGATGGTCTTGCGGCGCTTGCTTTCGGCGACCAGATGCTGCGCCGCACCGGCCTCGTCGATCACGTCGATCGCCTTGTCGGGCAGCTTGCGGTCGTGGATGTAGCGGGCCGACAGTTCGACCGCGGTCTTGATCGCGTCATTGGTATAGCGCAGATCGTGATGCTTTTCGAAGCTGGGCTTCAGCCCCATCAGGATCTTGATCGTGTCGGGCACGGTCGGTTCGTTGACGTCGATCTTCTGGAAACGGCGCGACAGGGCGCGGTCCTTTTCGAAATGCTGGCGGAATTCCTTGTAGGTGGTCGAGCCCATGCAGCGCAGCTTGCCACCGGCAAGCGCCGGCTTGAGCAGGTTCGAGGCGTCCATGGCGCCGCCGGAGGTGGCGCCGGCGCCGATCACCGTGTGAATCTCGTCGATGAACAGGATGGCGTCGGGATGCTCTTCCAGTTCCTTTACCACGGCTTTCAGGCGTTCCTCGAAATCGCCGCGATAGCGGGTGCCGGCCAGCAGCGCCCCCATGTCGAGCGAAAAGATGGTCGAGCCGGACAGCACATCGGGCGTCTCGCCGCGGGTGATCTTGAGCGCCAGACCTTCGGCGATGGCGGTCTTGCCAACGCCGGGATCGCCCACCAGCAGCGGGTTGTTCTTGCGGCGCCGGCACAGGACCTGAATGCAGCGCTCGACCTCGTCGGCGCGGCCGATCAGGGGATCCACGTCGCCCTTGACCGCCTTGTTGTTCAGATCCACGCAATATTTCGACAGGGCGGATTCGCTCTTGGCCTGTTCCTGTTCGGCCTGCGCCTGCTCGGCCGGCTGGTCCGAGCCCTGCACGGTGCGGTTTTCCGAGAAGGAGGGATTCTTGGCGACGCCATGGGCGATGAAGTTCACCGCGTCATAACGCGTCATGTCCAGTTCCTGCAGGAAGAAGGCCGCGTTCGATTCGCGCTCGGCAAAGATCGCGACGAGCACATTCGCCCCCGTCACCTCGGTCCGGCCCGAGGATTGCACGTGAATCGCGGCCCGCTGGATCACCCGCTGGAAGGCGGCCGTGGGCACGGCCTCGGACCCTTCGACATCGGTGATCAGGGTGGAAAGATCGTCCTCGATGAATTCGACGAGCAGGCGGCGCAATTCGTCCAGATCGACATTGCAGGCCTGCATCACCTTGATGGCATCGGGTTCCTCGGTCAGCGCCAGCAGCAGATGCTCGAGCGTCGCGAGTTCATGATGATGCTCATTGGCCAGCGCGAGCGCGGCATGGATGGCCTGTTCCAGCGAGGTCGAAAAGGACGGCACGTCTAGCTCCTGTCAGTCGGCTGGCGGTATGGGCCGCCATATTTAGCGGTCCACCTGACCAGACTGTCACGATACAGTTAAGTTTTGGTGGATTTCCGCGCAATTCAAGCGGTAATTTCCTTGGGTGCTGCCGAAATTACCCCAGTTGAGCAAGATGTGATGTCTGGGCGGCGCAATTTCAAGCATCCGGGCGGCTGCGCAAACAGCGGCTTGGAGCTTTTGCCGGCGCCGGCCCGGAGCATCGCGGCGTTGCCAAATCACCTCAGAAACCGTCTTTCATCTGGCGCAGCTTGCCAAAGACCGCGGCATCGGGCGCGTCTTCCAGCCCCAGCGATGCGCGCAACGCCTCAACCCTCAGAAACGGATTGGTCGCGCGCTCATCGGCCAGGGTCGCGGGGGCGCAGGGGCGGCGGCCGGCGGCGGTATCGTCGAGCCTTTGGCGAAGCGCGGCATTGTCGGGATCGACCGAAAGCGCAAAGGCCCCGTTGCCGCGGCAATAGTCATGGCCCGAGCAGACCAGCGTTTCGCCGGGCAGGGCGTTCAGCCGCGACAGGCTGGCCCACATCATCGCCGCGTCGCCCTCGAACAGGCGGCCGCAGCCAAGCGCCATCAGGCTGTCGGCGGTAAAGACCATGGCGGATTGCGGCAGGTGAAAGGCGATATGGCCGATGGTATGTCCCGAGACATCGATCACCGAGGCCGCCTCGCCGCAGATCGCGAGGGTATCGCCGGGCCGCACCGGGTGGTCCAGCACCGGCAACCGGGCCGCGTCATCGGCATTGCCGGTCACGCGCGCGCCGCTGGCGGCGACCAGTTCGGGCACGGCCTGGATGTGATCGGCGTGATGATGGGTGATCGCGATCATATCCAGCGACCAGCCGCGCGCCGCAAGCTCGGCTAGAATCGGCGCGGCTTCGGGCGCGTCGATCAGCGCGGTCTGGCCATTGCCATGGACCAGCCAGGCATAGTTGTCGGTCAGGCAGCGGATCGGAACAAGTTCCAGCGGCATTGGCAAACCCCGTTCTTTCCCCCAGTCTGGCCCGGTAGCGGCGGAGGCGCAATGCATCACGATGTCTATGAACTGCGCAAGTTCTATTATACCCGCGCCCTTGGGCGCGTGGTGCAGCGCATCCTGCGCGACCGGCTGACCACGCTCTGGCCGCCCGATCAGGCGCAGGCGATGACGGTGGCCGGTTACGGTTTCGCCGCGCCGCTGCTGCGCCCCTATCTGTCGCATGCGCGCCGCGTGACCGCGCTGATGCCGGGGCCGCAGGGGGCGATGGCCTGGCCTGCGGGCCTGCCCAATTGCGCGGCCCTGTGCGAGGAAACCGCCTGGCCGCTGGATACCGGCAGCGTCGACCGGCTGGTCCTGCTGCACGCACTCGAGACCGCCGACCATCCCGTCGCCCTGCTGGACGAGGCGCTGCGGGTGCTGGGGCCGGGGGGGCGGATGCTGGTCATGGTGCCCAACCGCGCGGGGCTGTGGGCGCGGTCCGAGACGACGCCCTTCGGCTTTGGCCGCAGCTTCACCGCCGGCCAGCTCGAGGCGCAGGCGCGCGCGGCGGGGTTCGTGGCCGAGCGGACCGGCGCGGCTCTGTATATTCCGCCCTCGGACCGGCGCTTCTGGCTGAAAAGCGCGCAGATGTGGGAACGCACCGGCAGCCGCATCAGCCAGGTGCTGGTCGCGGGCGTGGTCCTGACCGAGTTCAGCAAGCAGGTGCAGGCCCCGGTCGGGCGCGACAGCAAGATGCGCGTCCCCAGCCCGCTGGACGTGCTGGGCGGAATCGCCAAGCCGATCGCCTCGGGCCAGCGCGCGGGGGGTGCGCTGCGCGATCCGGGCTGATGGTGGTCACCAGCGGCCACCAGCGGGCGCCGTCGGGGCGAAACCCCGGGGCCGGGTATCGGCCGGGATCGGGCCGCTGTGGCCGATTCGCGACGGTTCGCGCCTGCGGTTTCCCGGCGGCGGGCATGGGGGCGCAAACACTCGCGTTTCCGTGTGCAATGCGGTTGCGGCAGGTAAAATCACCTGCTAGAGACGCGGCAGATTCCGGGAAAGCCCGCCGTTCCGGCTGGCCGACCCATTGACCACGCGCTCTGCAACCGACCGGCCCGCCGCCGGCCCGTCGCGGAGCATGCGCTAAACGGAAGGATGACCGTGGCCAATTCCGCTTCGATTTCCGCTGATATCGCCGGGCGTTACGCGCAGGCCCTGTTCGATCTGGTCCGGGATTCGGGCGCGATCGACGCTTTGTCCGGGCAGGTCGACGAACTGGCCTCGGCCTATGACAGCAGCGCGGATCTGCGCGAACTGAGCGTTTCTCCGATCTATGACCGCCAGGACCAGGAGGCCGCGATCGGCGCGCTGGCCGAAAAGATGGGCTTTTCGCCCGCGCTGGCCAATACGTTGCGGCTGATGGCGCGCAATCGCCGCCTGTTCGCGCTGCCACAATTCGTGGCGAAACTGCGCGGCCTGATCGCCGATACGCGCGGAGAGATCACGGCGGATGTCGTCAGCGCCGCGGCGCTCAGCGATCAGCAGAAAACCCGCCTCGCGGACACGCTGGCCCGGAAATCGGGCAAGAAGATCAAACTGAACGCGCGCGTCGATGAAACTCTTATCGGCGGCATGATCGTCAAACTGGGCTCGCAGATGATCGACAGCTCGATCAGATCCAAGCTCGCATCCCTACAGAACGCTATGAAAGAGGTCGGATAATGGGAATCCAGGCTGCCGAGATTTCGGCGATCCTCAAGGATCAGATCAAGAATTTCGGTCAGGACGCCGAAGTGGCCGAAGTCGGCCAGGTGCTGTCGGTCGGCGACGGCATCGCGCGCGTCTATGGTCTGGACAAGGTCCAGGCCGGCGAGATGGTCGAATTCCCCGGTGGCGTTCGGGGCATGGTGCTGAACCTTGAAACCGACAATGTCGGCGTGGTGATCTTCGGCGACGACCGCGCCATCAAGGAAGGCGACACGGTCAAGCGGACCGGCGCCATCGTGGAGGTGCCGACCGGCAAGCCGCTGCTGGGCCGCGTCGTGGACGCGCTTGGCAACCCGATCGACGGCAAGGGCCCGATCGAGGGCGCGACCATGGCGATTTCCGACGTCAAGGCGCCGGGCATCATGCCGCGCAAATCGGTGCATGAGCCGATGGCGACCGGCCTGAAATCGGTGGATGCGATGATTCCCGTTGGCCGCGGCCAGCGCGAGCTGATCATCGGCGACCGCCAGACCGGCAAGACCGCCATCGCGCTGGACACGATCCTGAACCAGGCGAACTATAACGGCCGCGAGGCCGACGGCATGAAGACGCTGCACTGCATCTATGTCGCGGTGGGTCAGAAACGCTCGACCGTGGCGCAGCTGGTCAAGAAGCTGGAAGAAACCGGCGCCATGGCCTATACGACCGTCGTCGCCGCGACCGCCTCGGACCCGGCGCCGATGCAGTATCTGGCGCCCTATTCGGCGACCGCCATGGGCGAATATTTTCGCGACAACGGCATGGATGCGCTGATCATCTATGACGACCTGTCCAAACAGGCCGTGGCTTACCGCCAGATGTCGCTGCTGCTGCGCCGTCCGCCGGGACGCGAGGCCTATCCGGGCGACGTCTTCTACCTGCATTCGCGCCTGCTGGAGCGTTCGGCCAAGCTGAACGAGGAAAACGGCGCCGGCTCGCTGACCGCGCTGCCGATCATCGAAACCCAGGCGGGCGACGTGTCGGCCTATATTCCGACCAACGTGATCTCGATCACCGACGGCCAGATCTTCCTGGAAACGGAACTGTTCTTCCAGGGTATCCGCCCGGCGGTGAACACCGGCCTCTCGGTCAGCCGCGTCGGCTCGTCGGCGCAGACCAAGGCGATGAAATCGGTTGCCGGCCCGGTCAAGCTGGAACTGGCGCAGTATCGCGAGATGGCGGCCTTCGCGCAGTTCGGCTCCGATCTTGACGCGGCGACGCAGAAACTGCTGAACCGCGGCGCGCGCCTGACCGAGCTGATGAAGCAGCCGCAATATTCGCCGCTGACCAATGCCGAGATCGTCATCGTTATCTATGCCGGCACCAAGGGCTATCTGGACAGCCTGCCGGTGTCCGAGGTCACCAAATGGGAACAGGGGCTGATCCAGTTCCTGCGCAACCAGAAGGCCGACCTGCTTGACGACCTGACCCGGAACGACCGCAAGGTGGCGGGCGATCTGGAGACAGCGATCAAGGCGGCTCTGGACGAATACTCCAAGACCTACGCCTGAGAGGAGGGATAGATGCCCAGCCTCAAGGATCTCAAGAACCGGATCGGCAGTGTCAGGAACACGCGCAAGATCACCAAGGCGATGCAGATGGTCGCCGCCGCCAAGCTGCGCCGCGCGCAGGAGGCGGCCGAGGCCGCGCGCCCCTATGCCGAGCGCATGAGCGCCGTCATGGCCGGGGTGACCGCCGCGGCGGCCGGGTCGGACCTGGCGCCGCGACTGCTGGCAGGCACCGGCAGCGACGACCGGCATCTGCTGGTGGTGATGACCTCGGAGCGCGGGCTTGCCGGCGGCTTCAACTCGTCGATCGTCAAGCTGGCGCGCCAGCATGTGCTTGACCTGCAGAACCAGGGCAAGCAGGTCGCGATCGTGACCGTCGGCAAGAAGGGGCGCGAACAGCTCAAGCGCGATTTCAGCGAATTGTTCGTGCATCACGTCGATCTGAGCGAGGTCAAGCGCATCGGTTACGATAACGCGCGCGAGATCGCGGACGGCATGCTCGACCGCTTCGAGGCGGGCGATTTCGATGTCGCGACGCTGTTCTACAACCGCTTCGAATCGGTGATCAGCCAGGTGCCGACCGCGCGCCAGGTGATCCCGGCGGTGATCGAGCAGGACGCAGAGGCCGGCGCCTCATCGCTTTACGACTATGAGCCGGACGAGCATGAAATCCTGGCGGAACTGCTGCCGCGTTCGGTGGCGACCCAGGTTTTCGCGGCGCTGCTGGAAAATGCGGCCTCCGAACAGGGCGCGCGGATGACCGCGATGGACAACGCGACGCGCAATGCCGGCGACATGATCGACCGCCTCACGACCGAGTATAACCGCTCGCGTCAGGCCGCGATCACCAAGGAACTCATTGAAATCATCTCGGGCGCAGAGGCGCTCTGACACGTAGGGGTAAACACATGGCAGAGGCCAAAGGTAAAATCACGCAGGTGATCGGCGCCGTCGTGGACGTGCAGTTCGAAAATCACCTTCCCGCGATTCTGAACGCGCTCGAAACCGAGAACAACGGCAAGCGGCTGGTGCTGGAAGTGGCCCAGCACCTGGGCGAGAACACCGTCCGCACCATCGCCATGGACGCGACCGAGGGCCTGGTCCGCGGCCTGCCGGTCAAGGATACCGGCGGCCCGATCACCGTGCCGGTCGGCGATGCCACGCTGGGGCGGATCCTGAACGTCGTCGGCGAGCCGGTCGACGAGCGCGGCCCGGTCGAAGCCAGCGAGACCCGCTCGATCCACCAGCCGGCGCCCGAATTCGCAGCCCAGGCGACCGCCTCGGAGATCCTGGTGACCGGCATCAAGGTGATCGACCTGCTGGCACCCTATTCCAAGGGCGGCAAGATCGGCCTGTTCGGCGGCGCCGGCGTGGGCAAGACGGTTCTGATCATGGAACTGATCAACAACATCGCCAAGGTGCATTCGGGCTATTCGGTCTTTGCCGGCGTCGGCGAGCGGACCCGCGAAGGCAACGACCTGTATCACGAAATGGTGGAATCGGGCGTCATCAAGCCCGACAACCTGTCGGAATCGCAGGTGGCGCTGGTCTATGGCCAGATGAACGAGCCGCCCGGCGCGCGGATGCGCGTGGCGCTGACCGGCCTGACCGTGGCCGAGCAGTTCCGCGACGCCACCGGCACCGACGTCCTGTTCTTTGTCGATAACATCTTCCGCTTTACCCAGGCGGGCTCCGAGGTGTCGGCGCTTCTGGGCCGGATCCCCTCGGCCGTGGGCTATCAGCCGACGCTGGCCACCGACATGGGCGCGATGCAGGAACGCATCACCTCGACCAAGAACGGCTCGATCACCTCGATTCAGGCTGTCTACGTTCCGGCCGACGACCTGACCGACCCGGCACCGGCGACGACCTTCGCCCACCTGGACGCCACGACCGTTCTGTCGCGCGCGATTTCGGAACTGGGCATCTATCCGGCCGTGGACCCGCTGGACAGCAACAGCCGCATTCTCGACCCGGCCGTGGTCGGCGAGGAACATTACCAGGTCGCCCGCGATGTTCAGGGCATCCTGCAGAAATACAAGTCGCTGCAGGACATCATCGCCATTCTGGGCATGGACGAACTGTCGGAAGAGGACAAGCTGACCGTGGCCCGCGCGCGCAAGATCCAGCGCTTCCTGTCGCAGCCCTTCGACGTGGCCAAGGTGTTCACCGGCTCGGACGGCGTGCAGGTGCCGCTGGAGGACACGATTTCCTCGTTCAGGGCGGTCGTGGCCGGCGAATATGACCACCTGCCCGAGGCAGCCTTCTACATGGTCGGCGGCATCGAGGAAGTGAAAGCCAAGGCGCAGCGCCTCGCCGCTGACGCGGCGTAAGGGGGCGATATGGCCGATACGATGCAGTTCGACCTCGTCTCGCCGGAGGGGAGCCTGATCTCCGTTCCGGCCCGCGAGGTGCGCCTGCCCGGCTCCGAGGGCGATCTGACGGCGATGCCCGGCCATGCGCCGGCCATCGTGAACCTGCGCCCCGGGGTTGTGACGGTGATCGACGGCGACGGGAACGAGACCGAGTTCGCGGTGACCGGCGGTTTCGCCGAGATCAACGGCGATTCCGTCAGCCTGCTGGCCGAACGCGGCCTGGCGCGGGCCGAAATGACCCAGGATGTCTTCAACGACATGATGCTGCAGGCACAGCGCCGGGTGCAGATCGCCCGGGAAAAGGACAGCGCCGCCGAGGAGGTCGTGGCCGCCGCGGTCAAGCTCTTGGCCGATATGGAGGCGCTTGGCACCCATATCGGGCTGGACCCGAAACAGGCGAATTTCCTGGCTTAGAATCAAAACTGACGAAAAAAACAGCAAGCCCCGGAGATTCCGGGGCTTTATTACTTCATCGCTTTGTCATCTTATCGTCTCATGGAGGTGAGTGACTTGAAGCGTTTTGGCCATGCCGCTGTCGGTGTCTCGACCGGAGAGACCGAGATATTTTCCGCATTCGAGAGTGACGGCCCGATGTGGTCCGGCACAGGGACGCGCAGCGAAAGCCGTCATGTCCGGTTCCCGCATCCCTTCCTTGAGCCGCCCTGCGTGCAGGTCGCGCTCAGCATGTGGGATATCGATTGCAACGCCAATCAGCGCGCCGATATTCAGGCGATCGAGATCGCGGAGGATGGTTTCGTGCTGCGGTTCAGCACCTGGGGCGATACCCGTGTCGCGCGTGTTCGCGCCCGCTGGATGGCCATTGGCCCGGTCCGCTACGAAGAGGACTGGTCGGCGGAATAGTGCCGCGATCAGGCACGGTCCAGGTTCAGGCCGATCAGTTCGGCGACCTGCCGGGGATGGGTGATCGGCAGCATATGGGCGGCGCCCGGAAGCCGTGCCCGGCCGACATCGGGCAGGCGCGCGGCCAGCGCATCGGCGATGTCGCCGATCACCGCGGGCGAATCCTGCCCGATCAGGATCATGCAGGGGGCGTCGATGCCCTCAAGCCCGCCCTCGCGCAGCATATTGGCGGCGTCGCGCATCAGCGTCTCGTTCCCGGCCACCACAAGCTGCATCTGCCGCGCCAGCCGCTCGCGCCCCGCCGGGGTCTGCGATTCCCACTGGATGCCGCCCCAGATCGACAGGAAGCGCCGCGCGGCCTCGTCGCTCTGGCCGGCGGCCACCAGCGCGTGCAGTTCCTGCATCACCGCGTCATTCGCGGGGTCGGGGGTGGCGGCGAACAGGACCGGCTCGATCAGGGTCAGGCTGCGCACGGCTTCGGGTGCGGCGATCGCGATGCGCAGGGCGACCGTGGCGCCCAGGCTATGGCCGATCAGGTCCATCGGCCGGTCGATCAGCCGCGCCACTGCCTGGGTGGTAAAGCTGTGGTAATCGGGCTCGCCCGGCCAGTCCGGGCTCTGGCCGTGGCCGGGCAGGTCGGGGGCACTGATCCGCACCTTGTCGGCCAGCTTGCCGGCAATCGGCCCCCAATAGCTGGCATTGCCCATCATGCAATGCAGGGCCAGCGCCGGACGTTCCTCGGCTCCCGGCCATTGCCTGAGGTGCAGATCGCTCACGGCGCGGCCAGTTCGCGGTCGAGGAAATCCAGCCGGTCCTGGCCCCAGAACCGCGCGTCGCTGTCGCGCAGGATGTAGAAGGGCGCCCCGAAGACGCCCGCCGCGACCGCCTCTTCCAGATTGCGGCCAAAGGTCTCGGCGCCGACAAACAGCCCCTTGTCGGCCAGCGCCGGGTCGAAGCCGGCGGCCGACAGTTTCGCGCGGATCACCTGATCGTCGGCGATGTTTTCCTCTTCCGCCCAGACCGCGCGCAGGAAGGACTGCACCAGCCCCGCCAGATCGCCGCCCCCCGCCTGCTGCGCGGCGATGATGGCATAGGACGAGGGCGCGGGGTTGACCGGCCAGAAGGCCGGCCTGAGATTGAGCGGCATGCCCAGATGCCGCGACCATCGCTGCAATTCCTGCGCCCGCATTTCCAGCCGCGAAGGGTGGCGATCCGCCGGGCGAACGCCGCCGGTGCGGTCGAAAAGCTGCATCAGATCCACGGGCTTGTAGGTGATCGTGGCGCCGTGGCGGGCGGCGATCCGCTCCAGCCGGTCGCCGGCCAGATAGGACCAGGGGCTCGGGGTTCCGAAGTAATAGTCGATATGCGCCATGCGTGGCCCTCCGGGTTTGCGGGCAGGCTATCCCGGTGCTAAGGCGTGTGCAATCGCACGAATCCTTACGAGGGAAGCAAATGCCGGCCATGACCGAGCCGAAACTCATCGCGGGAAACGCCAACCGACCCCTGGCGGCCGCCATCGCCCGCCGCATGTCCATGCATCGCGGCATGAATGTCGCGCCGGTCGATGCCCGGGTCGAACGTTTCAACGATCAGGAGATCTTTGTCGAGGTCTATGAGAACGTCCGCGGCGAGGACATGTTCATCATCCAGCCGACCTCGAACCCGGCCAATGACAACCTGATGGAACTGCTGATCATGACGGATGCGCTGAAGCGTTCGTCGGCGGCGCGCATCACGGCGGTCATTCCCTATTTCGGCTATGCAAGGCAGGACCGCCGGGCCAAGGCCCGCACGCCGATCAGCGCCAAGCTGGTGGCCAATCTGCTGACCGAGGCGGGCGTGGACCGGGTCCTGACGCTGGACCTGCACGCGGCGCAGATCCAGGGCTTTTTCGACATCCCGGTGGACAACCTCTATGCCGCGCCGGTCTTCGCGCTGGATATCCGGCACCATTTCCGCGACCGTCTGAACGATCTGATGGTGATCTCGCCCGATGTCGGCGGCGTGGCGCGCGCCCGTGAACTGGCGCAGCGGATCAATGCGCCGCTGGCCATCGTCGACAAGCGGCGCGAAAAGCCCGGCGAGGTCGCCGAAATGACGGTGATCGGCGATGTGACCGGCAAGACCTGCATCATTGTCGATGACATGTGCGACACGGCCGGCACGCTGTGCAAGGCGGCGCAGGTTCTGACCGAGCATGGCGCGACCGAGGTCCATGCCTATATCTCGCATGGCGTCATGTCCGGCCCGGCGGTCGAGCGGGTCCAGAATTCGGTCATGAAATCACTGGTGATCACCGATTCGATCGAGCCGACCGACAAGGTCAAGGGCGCCTCGAACATCCGCATCGTGCCGATGGCGCCGATGTTCGCGCAGGCGATCCTGAACATCTGGAACGGCACCTCTGTCAGTTCGCTGTTCGAGGTCGACACGCTGGGGCCGATCTACGAAGGGCTTTACGCGGGCGACTGAGATCCGCCGGGGGCGCGCCGTTCGGCGCCCTGAGAGGCGCGCGCCGCAGGACGCGATCCCGGATGCCGGGTGTCGCGGGCGGTTGCCGTCGGGGCGGACGGATGGCACAAGGGGCTGGGAGCAACGGGCTTTCGGCCGCGCGCCGCGGGCCAGCAGGAGGGACGTCGCATGATGAACCGTTTTTCCGGGCCATGTGCCGGAACGATCCCGGAATGCCGGCACCTCGTCCGATATCGGACGTGCGCCGTGCCGGCCCGATGCCGGGCGGAGGCCATGTCATGACATCCTGGTTTCCCATGATGGCCGCCGGAATCGCCGCACTGACCGGCGGGCTGCTGGCGTTGATCAACCCGGTTTCGGCCAGCGTGACGACGGTCACCCTGGCAGGCTGGGCGCTGCTGATCGTGGCGGCGCTGCAGGGCTGGTCGGCCTGGCGCTCGCCGACCACCTCCGCGCGGATCCGCGCCGGGCTGATCGCGGCAGCGGCGCTTTTCCTCGGGCTGTCGCTGCTGCTGGGGCCGTTTGGCGATGGCGGCGCGATGCGGTTGCTGACCGGCGGGCTGCTGATCGCCTCGGGCGGGGCCAAGCTATGGGCCGCGCGCAGCCTCAAGGGGACCGAGAACATGCCGCTGGTGCTGGGCGCGGGGGCGGTCTCGGCGCTGATGGGGCTGGTGGTGATTCTGGGGCTGAATCTGGATTTCGGTATTCTGCTGGGGATCGAACTGCTGGCCAGCGGTCTGGCGCTGGTGCTGCTGGCGATGCATCGCCGCCGCAACAATGCCTGACCGCCCGGGCGATCCGCTGCGCGGTCTGCTGGGCGTCGTTCTGGGGCTGGCACTGGTGGCTCTGACCGGTTTCCTTCTGATCGTCGGCAAATCGCTGATCCTGCCGATCGTGGTCGCGGTGATCTCGGTCTATGTGCTGATCGCCGCCAGCGACGCGGTGGCGCGGCTGCCGGGCGGGCGGCAATTGCCGGAATGGCTGCGCCGGGTGGTGGTGCTTGTGGGGTTCATGCTGGGCATGATCTGGCTGGGCGGCGTCATGGTCTCGACCGCCGAACAGATCCTGCCGCGCGTGCCGGAATATCAGCGCAACGTCTCGGGGCTGCTCTCGCGGCTGGTCGAGGTGCTCGGCCTCGACATCGACCCGGACTGGACCGCGCTTTGGTCGGACATGATCGAGCGCATCCGCCTGCAGCAGCTGGCGGGCACGATCCTCGGCTCGATCAGCGCGGCGGCGGGGTTGATCTTCATGGTGGTGATCTATGCCATCTTCCTGATGGGCGAGCGGGGCGGATTCGCGCATAAGGTCGCGGTCGCGATGCCCGGCGACAGCGGCGCGCAGACCAGCCGCATCGTGGCCGAGATCAACCGCGCGATCAGCGATTATCTGGCGGTAAAGACGCTGGTGAACGTGATCCTTGGCCTGCTGTCCTTTGCCGTGCTCTGGGGCACGGGCGTCGATTTCGCGATCTTCTGGGCGATCCTGATCGCGCTGCTGAACTATATTCCCTATGTCGGCTCGCTTCTCGGGGTGGCCTTTCCGGTGGCGCTGAGCATGGCCCAGTTCGGCGAGGTGCAGCGCACGCTGCTGCTTGCGGTGCTGCTGATCGCCGCGCAGGTCTTTGTCGGCAGCGGGCTCGAGCCGCGCATGGTCGGGCGCAAGGTGAACATGTCCCCCTTTGTGGTGCTGGTGGCGCTGGCGCTGTGGTCCTCGGTCTGGGGGGTGGCGGGGGCGATCCTGGCGATTCCGCTGACCTCGATCATCGCCATCGTCATGGGCAGTTTCGGATCGACCCGGCCCTTTGCCGTGCTGCTGGCCCAGGATGTCAGCGTTTTCGAGCGCCGCGCGGACTGGCGCGCCTAGGGTTGATCCGGACCTTCTTCGCGGCGCTGGAAATGGCGGGTGACATTGCGCACCAGCCCGTCCAGGTGCGAGCCGATCGCGGCCATCATGCGGTCCGGGTCGCGGTCGCGCAGCGCCGCCACCATGTCGCGGTGATCGGCCAGCACGCGCGGCGCGTCGGCGCGTTCGCGCGCGGACAGGAAGCGGATACGCCACAGTCGCGCCAGATATTCGCCATAGGTCCGGCTGAGGGCCGCGTTATGGGCGGCGTCCGCGATCGCCCGATGCATGCGCATGTCCAGATCGAAAACATCCAGCTTGTCGCCGGTCGCATGCTGCTCGGCGATCCTGTCCACCATTTGCGCGATGGTTCCGATTTCCGCGTCCGAGGCGTTCACGCAGGCCAGCCCGCCCGAGAACAGCTCGAGCTGGCGCAGCACGGCGATCTCGTCCAGCACCTCGGCCAGCGACGGGTCGGCGACGATGGGGCTGCGCAGCGGCCGCAGCGTCACCAGCCCCTCTTGCCCGAGCATGCGCACCGCCTCGCGCAGCGGGGTGCGGCTGACGCCCAGCCGCAGCGCGTGGTCGCGTTCCTTGAGCGGGCTGCCGGGGGGCAGTTCGCCGGTCAGGATCTCGCGCCGCAGCCGGGCGGCGATGCCGGCCGGAAAAGTGCGCTCGGATGGGTCGGTGTCGGTCACGATACGGCTCGGCTGCCTTTCGGTTCGGGGTTTCAGTTGACCGGGGTTTCCGGCTCGCGCCCGTCCAGCAGGGCGCGCAGGTTGCGTCGCTGCAGGGCGCCCATGGCGGCGCGCGTCTCGACCGTGGCCGAGCCGATATGGGGCAAGGGTAGCAGGTTCGGCAGGTCGATCAGGCGCGGATCGATGCGCGGCTCGTCCCGGAACACGTCAAGCGCCGCGCCGCGTATGGCGCCGGAGGCCAGCGCCGCGATCAGCGCCTCTTCGTCGATCACCGTCCCGCGCGAGATATTGACGATCACCCCGTCCGGTCCCAAGGCGCCGATCACCCCGGCCGAGACATAACCCTGGGTCTCGGGACCGCCGACCACGGCGATGATGATGTCATCGACGGCGCGGGCCAGTTCGACCGGATCGGCGTGATAGGTCCAGCCGGCGGGCGTGTCCTTGCGGCTGCGCGACTGGTAGTGGATTTCGCATTTGAAGGCGGCGAGGCGGTCGGCGATCTCGCGCCCGATGCGGCCCAGGCCAAGGATGCCCACCCTGCGCCCCGAGGCCTTGCGCGCCAGCGGCAGCGCCACCCCGCGGCCCCAGTCGCCGCTGCGCGCGTTCCGGATCGCGGTCTCGAAACCGCGGGCCTGGGCGATCCACATGGCCACGGCCAGATCGGCCACGTCGTCATTGAGCACATCGGGCGTATTGGTCACGCGGATGCCGCGCGCGGTCGCCGCCGCGATGTCGATGGCGTCATAGCCGACGCCGAAATTGGCGATCGCCTTCAGGGCCGGCAGGCGGTCCATGACCGCGCCGTCAAAGGGTTCGTGCCCCATGAATGCGACGCCGGTGACGGTCGCGCGCTCGGCCTCGGGCATCTCCGCGATGGCGTCAAGGCCGGGCAGGCGGCGGGCGTCGAATTCCTCGCGCAGGGCGGCGTCGTCCGGGTCGGAATAGGGGCCGACGGCGATGACATTGGACATGGAGGAGATTCCTTTCGCGTTTCCTTACAGCGAGGCGGTGATGCCGCCATCGACATAGACCACGGTGCCGTTGACAAAGGACGAGGCCGGCCCGGACAGAAAGATCGCCGCGCCCACCAGTTCCTCGACCTTGCCCCAGCGACCGGCGGGGGTGCGGCGTTCCAGCCATTCGGTAAAGGCCGGATCGGCGACCAGCGCGGCATTCAGCGGCGTCTCGAAATAGCCCGGCGCCAGCCCGTTGCATTGCAGCCCGTGCCGCGCCCAGTCGGCCGCCATGCCCTTGGTCAGGTTGGCTACCGCGCCCTTGCTGGCGGTATAGGGCGCGATGCCCGGCCGTGCCAGAGCCGTCTGGACCGAGCAGATATTGACGATCTTGCCGCGTCCCCGCGCGATCATGTGCCGCGCGCAGGCCTGCGCCACGTTGAAGACGCTGGCGATATTGGTTTGCAGCATGTGCTGAAAGGCCTCGGCCGGGAAATCCTCAAGCGGTGCGCGATGCTGCATGCCGGCATTGTTGATCAGGATGTCGATGGCTCCGCGATCCGCCTCGAACCCGTCGATGGCGGCACGCGCGGCCGCGTGATCGGTCACGTCGAATGGCAGGGTCTCGACCCGGTGTCCGCCGTTGCGCAGGCCCGTCGCGGCGATCTCGAGCCGGTCGATATCGCGGCCGTTCAGGATCACGGCCGCGCCTGCCTCGGCCAGGCCGCGCGCCAAGGCCAGCCCGATCCCCTGGGACGAGCCGGTGATCAGCGCGCGCCTTCCGGTCAGGTCGAAAAGGGCCGGCGACATGGCTCAGCCGCGCCCGATAAAGGGCATGTTGGTGGCCATGACGGTGACGAATTGCACATTCGCCCCCTCGGGCAGGCTTGCCATGTGCAGGACCGTATCGGCCACCACCTGCGCATCCATCACCGGCTCGATCCGGGTGCTGCCATCGGCCTGCGGCACGCCCCTGGTCATCGCCTGCGCCATGTCGGTCAGGGCATTGCCGATATCGATCTGGCCGCAGGCGATGTTATAGGGTCGCCCGTCCAGACTGACAGAGCGGGTGATCCCCGTCACCGCATGTTTCGAGGTGGTATAGCCGATCGAGCCGGGCCGCGGCGCATGGGCCGAGACCGAGCCGTTATTGATGATCCGCCCGCCCTGCGGCTGCTGCGCCCGCATCGCCCGGAATGCTGCGCGCGCGCAGTTGAAGACGCCGTTCACATTGACATCGATCACCCGGCGGAATTCATCGGCATCGACCTGATCCGGGGTCTGGGCCACCAGCCCGGTTCCGGCATTGTTGAACAGGGCATCGACCCGGCCCCATTCTGCGACCGCCCTGTCAAATGCCGCATCCACCGCCGCCGCATCGGTCACGTCGCAGGCCAGGATCAGCGCGGCGCTGTCGCCCGCGGTTTCACGCAGCGCGTCCTCGCGCCGGCCGATCAGCCCGACCCGCCAGCCGGCTTTCAGGAATCTATGCGCGGTGACCCGGCCGATGCCGCTGCCGGCGCCGGTGATGATGATGGCTTGGCTTGTCATGGCGGCTCCTTCGTTGCGCTTGTTGCGATCAGTGATTGTCGCGCGGCAGGTTGCGTGCCACGCGCTGATAGGCTGTTGCCAGTTCCAGACAGCCGCCATCGGCAAGCTGGCCGACATGGCGGCGATAGAGTTCCTGCCAGGGCGTCTGATGGGTCAGTTCCGGCGGTCGCCATGCCGCGCGCCGGCGCTGCCATTCGGCATCCTCGACCAGCGCATCCATGCGCCGCGCGTTCAGGTCCAGCCGCACCATGTCGCCGGTCTGCAAAAGCGCGAGCCCGCCGCCGACCACCGATTCGGGCGAGGCGTTCAGGATCGAGGGGCTTTCCGAGGTCCCCGATTGCCGCCCGTCCCCCACCGTCGGCAGGTGGTTGATCCCGGCCTTGAGCAGCGCGTCGGGGGGCTGCATGTTCACCACCTCGGCGCTGCCCGGATAGCCGACGCAGCCGACATTGCGGATGAACAGGATGCAGTTCTCGTCGATCTTCAGCTCCGGGTCGTTGATGCGGTCGTGATAATCCTCGGGGCCCTCGAAGACGATGGCGCGGGCCTCGTGGATGCCCTCGGCGCCGGGATGGGACAGGAAGCGCGCGCGGAAATCCTCCGAGATCACGCTGGTCTTCATCAGCGCGCTGTCGAAAAGATTGCCGGAGAGCACCATGAAGCCCGCATTCGGACGCATCGGCTGGGCCACGCTGCGGATCACCTCGGCGTCGAGGCTGGCCCAGCCTTGCAGGTTTTCCCCCATGCTCCTGCCGCTGGCGGTCATCGCGCCTTCGCGGATCAGCCCGGCCTTGCGCAATTCGCCCATCACCGCCGGCACGCCGCCGGCACGAAAGAAGCTTTCGCCCAGATATTCGCCGGCGGGTTGCATATTGACCAGCAGGGGCACCTCGAAGCCGACGGTCTCCCAGTCCTTGACGTCCAGTTCCACCCCGGCATGGCGGGCGATGGCCTGCAGATGCGGCGGCGCATTGGTCGAGCCGCCGATGGCCGCATTCACCACGATGGCGTTTTCAAAGCTTTCGCGGGTCAGGATGTCGCTGGGTTTCAGGTCATCCAGCACCATGCCCACGATGCGCTTGCCGGTCTCATAGGCCATGGCCATGCGTTCGCGGAACGGGGCAGGGATGGCCGAGCTGCCGGTCAGGGTCATGCCAAGCGCCTCGGCCATGGCGTTCATGGTGCTGGCCGTGCCCATGGTGTTGCAATGGCCCAGGCTGGGGGCGCTGGCGCAGACGCGGTTGATGAATTCATCGTAATCGATCCTGCCCTCGGCCAGCAGGCGGCGGCTTTCCCAGACGATGGTGCCCGAGCCGGCGCGCTTGCCCTGCCACCAGCCGTCCAGCATCGGCCCGCCATTCAGCGCGATGGCCGGGATATCGACGGTCGCGGCGCCCATCAGCATCGCGGGCGTGGTCTTGTCGCAGCCGGTGGTCAGCACCACCCCGTCGATCGGATAGCCGTGCAGCACCTCGACGAGGCTCAGATAGGCCAGGTTGCGGTCCAGCGCGGCGGTGGGGCGCTTGCCGGTTTCCTGGATCGGGTGGACCGGGAATTCCATCGGGATGCCGCCACCGTCGCGGATGCCGGCCTTGATCCGGTCCATCAGAAAGACATGGATCTTGTTGCAGGGCGACAGGTCGCTGCCGGTCTGGGCGATGCCGATGATCGGGCGGCCGGACTGGATCTCGTCGCGGGTAAAGGCCTGGTTCTGATAGCGCTCGACATAAAGCGCGGTCATGCCCGGATTGTTGGGATTGTCGAACCATTCCTGGCTGCGAAAGCGTTTGTTGGCGCGCGTGTCGGACATGATCATCCTCCGGGCTGGCAGGCGGTTTGCAATATGCAGATCTGGTATACCATGCTGGCGCGGGCTGTAAAGCGGGCCGCAATCCGGTGGGCGCGCCATAACCGGCGCCCTTGCCGACCCGCCAGAATGGTATACCATCCGTGCGGCACATTGGGACAGGAGGAATCAATGCCGGGATGGGAAGGTATCTGGCCGGTCGCGCCGACGCCGTTTCTGGATAGCGGTGAGGTCGATTACGACGGCATGCGCCGGGTGCTGGATTGCATGGTCGATCAGGGATCGACCGGCATCTGCATCCTGGCGAATTTCTCGGAACAGTTCCTGCTGTCGGACGAGGAGCGCGAAAGGCTGACGCGGCTGTCGCTGGAACATGTCGCGGGCCGGCTGCCGGTGATCGTCACGATCAGCCATTTCGCCACGCCCATCGCGGTGGCGCGCGCGCAGCTTGCCCATGATCTGGGCGCGGCGGCGGTGATGATGATGGCACCTTATCACGGCGCGCTCTTGAAGGGCACGGCCGAACAGACATTCGAGCAGTTCCGCGCCGTGGGTCAGGTGGGCATCCCGATCATGGTGCAGGACGCGCCGCTTTCGGGCGTCGATCTGCCGGTGCCCCTGCTGGTGCGCATGGCGCGCGAGATCGAGGCAGTCAAGCTGTTCAAGATCGAATGCCCGCAGGCCGCCGCCAAGCTGCGCGCCCTGATCGCCGAAGGCGGCGACGCGATCGAGGCCCCGATGGACGGCGAAGAGGCGATCACCCTTCTGGCGGATCTGGATGCCGGGGCGACGGGCTCGATGACCTCGGCCTCGATCACGGACCGGATCAAGCCGATCCTGACCGATTGGGCCGCCGGCCGCCGGGATGAGGCGACGGCGGGTTACGCCCGTATCCTGCCATTCGTGAACCATGAAAACCGGCAATGCGGATTCCGCGCCGCCAAGGCGCTGATGGTCGAAGGCGGCGTGATCGGCTCGGAATTCTGTCGTCATCCGATTGCGCCCCTGCATCCCGACACGCGGCGCATGGCCATCGACCTGGCGCGGCCGCTGGATCCCATCGTTCTGCGTTGGGGGAAATAGGCGTGGCCGGTTTCGATCTGCCCGCACAGGGCCTGTTCGTTGGCCGAGTCTGGCGCCCCGGGATCGGCCCGGCGCTGGTGGTCCTGCGCGATGGCATGGCCGTCGATGTGACCGATCCGCAGGCCCCGACGATGCGCGACCTGCTGGAACTGGACGACCCCGCCGGCTGGCTTGCCGCGCAAAAGGGCGAGGTGATCGCTCCGGTCTCGGATTTGCAGGTTACGGGGGCCGCAGAGGACCGCCCGCATCTGCTCTCGCCCGCCGACTTACAGGCAATCAAGGCCAGCGGCGTGACCTTCGCCGAATCGATGGTCGAGCGCGTGATCGAGGAACAGGCCGCCGGCAATCCCGATCTGGCGGCCGAGATCCGTGCCCGGATCGGGGCCCGGGTCGGCGATAACCTGAAAGGCATCGTGCCCGGCTCCGACCGCGCCGCCGAGGTCAAGGCGGCGCTGCAGGCCGAGGGCCTCTGGTCGCAATATCTTGAGGTGGGCATCGGCCCGGATGCCGAGATTTTCACCAAATGCCAGCCCATGGCCTCGGTCGGTTGGGGCGCGGATGTGGGCCTGCACCCGATCAGCCGCTGGAACAACCCCGAGCCCGAGATCGTGCTGGCCGTGGACAGCAGGGGCCGCATCAAGGGCGCGAGCCTTGGCAACGACGTGAACCTGCGCGATGTCGAGGGACGCTCGGCTCTGCTTCTGGGCAAGGCCAAGGACAATAATGCCTCCGCCGCCATTGGTCCCTTCATCCGGCTGTTCGATGCCGGCTGGGGGCTGGACGATGTGCGCCGGGCCGAACTGACCCTGCGGGTCGAGGGCAGGGACGGATTCGTCATGGACGGGCGCTCGTCCATGTCGCGGATCAGCCGCGATCCGGCCGATCTGGTGGCGCAGGCCTGTGGGCGGCACCACCAGTATCCCGACGGGTTCATGCTGTATCTGGGCACGCTGTTCGCGCCCACGCAGGACCGCGACGCGCCGGGGCAGGGCTTTACCCATCACGCCGGCGATATCGTGACGATCAGCGAGCCGGGGCTGGGATCACTGGTCAACCGCGTGGCGCTGTCGACCGAATGCCCGGAATGGAGTTTCGGCAGCGGCGCCCTGATGCGGAATCTGGCGGGGCGGGGGCTGCTGGGCGCTTGAACCCCGCCGCAATTGCTGCGTAATGTATACATAATATCCAAAGCAGAAGAAGGGGCGGCGCATGAAGGTTCTGATCATTGGCGGGGCCGGCATGGTCGGCCGCAACCTGGCCGGGGAACTGGTCGCATCGGGCCGGCTGGGCGACAAGCCTGTCACCGAAATGACGCTGTTCGATGTGGCGCCTGCCGCCACTCAGGGCAGTGCTGCGGTCAAGGTTACGGCCCTGACCGGCGATATTTCCGACCGCGCCACGGTGGACGGGCTGATCGCCGGGCGCCCCGACGTGATCTTTCATCTGGCCGCCATCGTCTCGGGCGAGGCCGAGGCGGATTTCGACAAGGGCTACCGGATCAATCTGGACGGCACCCGCAATATCTTCGAGGCGATCCGGGCCCTGGGCGACTATCATCCGCGCGTGGTGTATACCTCATCCATCGCGGTATTCGGCGCGCCCTTCCCCGAGGCGATCGGGGACGATTTCATCACCGCGCCGATGACCAGCTATGGCGCGCAGAAGATGATCGGCGAGCTGCTGCTGAACGACTATTCCCGGCGCGGCATCTTTGACGGCGTCGGCATCCGCCTGCCCACCATCGTGGTGCGGCCGGGCAAGCCGAACAAGGCCGCCTCGGGCTTTTTCTCGGGCATCATCCGCGAGCCTCTGGCCGGGCTCGAGGCCGTGCTGCCGGTCGATGACGACGTCCGCCACTGGGTCGCCAGCCCGGCCGCGGCCACCGGCTTCCTGGTCCATGCCGCGACCATGGACACCGCGCCTTTGGGCGCGCGGCGCTGCCTGACCATGCCGGGCCTTGCCGTCACCATAGCCGAGATGATCGCCGCCCTGGCCGAGGTCGCGGGGCAGGACAAGGTGGCGCTGATCAAGCGTGAACCCGACGCCACCATTCGTGGCATCGTCGCCGGCTGGCCGCAGAATTTCGACGCCGCCCGCGCGACCGAGGTCGGCTTCACCGCCGATGCCAGCTTTCAGGACATCATCCGCGCCCATATGCGCGACATGGGCCAGGCCGGGTAGCGCCGATGAAGCCCGAGCGCGCATTCCGGCCCAATCGCGCGTCGCGGCTGCATCCGACCCTCTCGGGGGTCGAGCGGATGGCCGCCCGCGACCGCGCCTATCACGACCTGCGCTATCGCATCCTGACCGGGCGGCTGGCGCCCGGCACGACGCTGCTGGAAACCGAACTGGCGGCGCTTTTGTCGCTGTCGCGCACGCCGGTACGCGAGGCCGCGATCAAGCTGGCCGAGGAGGGGCTGGTCAGCATCCGCGCCCGCCACGGCATCACCGTGCGCGAACTGACCCTGCGCGACGTGGCCGAGATCCTCGACGTGTTTTCCGCGCTCGAGATCCGCGCCGTCGCCCTGGTCGCCCGGCGTGGCCTCGCCCGGGCCGAGCATGACCATCTGGCCGGGCTGCTGGACCGGATGGAGCAATCTACCGAGGCGGGCGATATCGCGCGCTGGTCCGATATGGACGACGATTTTCACGCCGGCATGGTCAGCCTGTGCGGCAATCCCCGGCTCTTGCGGACGCTGGGCGAATATTGGGGCCAGCAATATCGCGCGCGCATGCTGATCCTGCCGCTGCGCCCATCGCCGCGCCAGTCCGATATCGAGCATCGCGAAATTCTGGCCGCCGTTGGCGCCGGAAACGAGGACGCCGCCCGCCGCCTGCACCAGCGCCACCGCGCCCGTGCCGACGCCCAGCAGCTTGCCTTGCTGACCAACCGGCTGCCACCCGGCGAAGCGGATGAAACCTGACGGGGGACCATGTCATGAATCAGATCGACCTTAGGGGCCGCCGCGCGGTCGTCACCGGCGGTGCACAGGGCATCGGCCTTGCCATCGCGCGCCGCTTTGCCGCCTCGGGCGCGCAGGTGGTCATCTGGGACGCGAACGGCGAAGCCGCGCAGGCGGCCGCCGATGAGCTGGGCGCCGTGGCGCGCCGGGTCGAGCTGACCGATGACGCGGATGTCGCCGCCGCCGCGGCCGAGGCCGGAGCGGTCGATATCCTGGTCAACAATGCCGGCATCACCGGTGGCAATGCCAGGCTGTGGGAGATCGCGCCGGATGTCTGGCGGCAGGTCATGCAGGTCAACCTGAACGCGCCCTATGTCATCTGCCGGGCGCTTGTCCCGGGCATGATCCAGCGCGGCTATGGCCGCATCGTCAACGTGGCCTCGATCGCCGCGAAAGAGGGCAATCCCAACGCCTCGCATTACTCGGCCAGCAAGGCGGGGCTGGTGGCGCTGACCAAAAGCCTGGGCAAGGAACTGGCCGGCACCGGCGTGATCGTGAACTGCATCACGCCGGCGGCGGCGCGCACGCCGATCTTTGACCAGATGAAGCAGGAACATATCGACTACATGCTGTCGAAGATCCCGATGAACCGTTTCCTAGAACCGGACGAGGCCGCCGCGCTGGTCGCATGGCTGGCCTCGGAGGATTGCGCCTTTTCGACCGGCGCGGTGTTCGACATCTCGGGCGGGCGCGCGACCTATTGAGGCCGGGCGCCGCGCGGGGAGCGGGGGGTGTCAGATGGTCACCCCGCCATCGACCAGCATGGATTGCCCGGTGACGAAACGGCTTTCATCCGAGAGCAGATAGACCACCATCGGGGTCATGTCCTCGACCGTGGCCAGCCGGCCCATGGGCTGGCGCGCGACAAAGTCCTTTTCGGCCTGTACCGGATCGGCGGCGCTGGCGATGCGCTCGCGCAGGCTGGGCGTGTCCACCGTGCCCGGGCAGAGCGCATTGCAGCGCAGCCCGGTCTTGACGTAATCGGCGGCAATGGATTTGGTCAGCCCGATCACCGCCGCCTTGCTGGCGCCATAGGCGCAGCGGTTGACGAAACCCTTGATGCTGGAACACATCGAGGACATGTTGAGGATGCTGGCCGTGCCCTTTCGTTCGGCCGTGTCCAGCAGACCCGGCAGCAGCGCGCGGGTCAGGTGGAACATGGCATCGACATTCAGCCGGAAGCTCTGATCCCAGTCCTGCGCCGTGCAATCCTGCAAGCTGCCGTTCGCGACCATGCCCGCGCAGTTGAACAGCCCGTCCAATGCCCCGGCCTCGGCGGCGATCCGGTCGATCATCGCGGCATCGGTCACGTCCAGCAGGGCGGTGCGCAGGCCGGGATGCCGCAGCCCCTCCAACAGGGCGGGATCGCGGTCGGTGGCGATCACCTCGGCCCCTTCGGCGGCGCAGGCCAGCGCCGAGGCCCGCCCGATCCCCTGACCTGCTGCCGTGACCAGTATCCTTTTGCCTGAAAGCCGCATGATCTCCTCCGTTCCCGTGCGTCTGGCATCGCGATAGCACCGCCGGACAGATTGCGCCAGATTTGGTATGCCAGATTGCAAGCCCCGCGCCGCTGCATTAGGTTGCGGGCAGCTATCAAGACTGGGGGACAGGATGAAACTGCTGCGTTACGGCCCTGCGGGCGCCGAGAAACCGGGCCTGCTGGACGATCAGGGTCAGGTGCGGGATCTGTCGGCGCATGTCGATGACATCGCCGGCGATGTTCTGACGCCCGAGGGGCTCGCGCGCCTCGCCGCGCTGAACCCCGCCGATCTGCCGGTGGTGCCGGGCAGGCCGCAGGACGGGCTGCGCCTTGGTGCCTGCGTCGGCAATGTGCGCAAGTTCATCGCCATCGGGCTGAACTATGCCGACCATGCCGCCGAATCGGGCATGGCGGTGCCGTCCGAGCCGGTCGTCTTCAACAAATGGACCAGCTGCATTGTTGGCCCCGATGACGATGTGCTGGTGCCCAAAGGGTCGAAAAAGACCGATTGGGAGGTCGAGCTGGGCGTGGTCATCGGTGCACCCGCCGCCGGCGTCAGCAAGGCCGATGCGATGAAGCATGTCGCCGGGTACTGCGTCGTCAACGATGTCAGCGAACGCGAATGGCAGCTTGAGCGGACGGCGACCTGGGACAAGGGCAAGGGTTTCGACACCTTCGGTCCCATCGGTCCCTGGATGGTGACGGCCGATGAAATCCCCGATCCCGGCAAGCTGAAAATGTGGCTTGAGGTGGACGGCAAGCGCTATCAGGACGGCTCGACCGAGACGATGGTCTTTGGCGTGACGGAACTGGTCGCCTATTGCTCGACCTTCATGACGCTGCTGCCGGGCGATATCATCACCACCGGCACGCCGCCCGGCGTCGGCATGGGGCAGAACCCGCAGGTCTATCTGAAGGGCGGCGAGGTCATGCGCCTGGGGATCGAGGGTCTGGGCGAGCAGACCCAGAAGGTCGGGAACGCCTGAGCATGAGTGCCCAGTCATGAGTGCCGAGGCCCGCCTGCGCGAACAGCTTTGCGAATTGGCGGCCTCGCTGTTCCAGCGCGGGCTGACGCATGGCTCGACCGGCAATATCTCGGCCCGCTGCGAGGATGGCGGGCTGCTGGTATCCCCCACCGGGACCAGTTTCGGGCGGCTGGACCCGGGCCGGCTGGCGCGCTTCGACGCCTCGGGTCGGCATGTCGGGGGCGATGCGCCGACCAAGGAGATGCCGCTGCACCGGGCGTTTTACGACACCCGCGACGGGACAGGGGCGGTGGTGCATCTGCACTCCTGCCACTCGGTCGCGCTGTCCATGCTGCCCGTCGACGATCCGCAGAACTGGCTGCCGCCGGCGACACCCTATGCGATCATGCTGTTGGGCAAGGTCACGCTGCTGCCCTATTTCCGGCCCGGAGACGCGGCGATGGGCGATGCGGTGCGGGGCCTGAACGGGCGCCGCGCGGCGGTGATGCTGGCCAATCACGGCCCCGTGGTTGCCGGCCGCACGCCCGAGGCCGCCTGCAATGCCGTCGAGGAGCTTGAGGCGACCGCACGGCTTGCCCTGATGCTGCGCGGCCTGCCGGCGCAGATGCTCGATGCGGCGCAGGTCGCCGATCTGGTGCGCGTGAACAGGATCGAGTGGGAGGACTGACATGCCGCGTTTTTCGGCCAATCTGGGCTTTCTCTGGACGGAACTCGCGCTGCCCGATGCGATCCGCGCGGCTGCGGCGGCGGGGTTCGACGCGGTGGAATGCCACTGGCCCTATCAGTTCGACCCGGGCGCGGTCCGGGCCGCGCTGGATGATACCGGCCTGACCATGCTGGGCCTGAACACGGTCCGGGGCGCGGCGGGCGAGAACGGCCTTGCCGCGCTGCCCGGGCGCGAGGCCGAGGCGCGTCAGGCCATCGGGCAGGCCCTGGACTATGCCCGGCAGATCGGCTGCGGCGCGGTCCATGTCATGGCGGGCTTTGCGCATGGGCCTCTGGCCGAGTCTGTCTTTGCCGCCAATCTGGGTTTTGCCTGCGATCTGGCCGAACAGCAGGGCGCGACGATCCTGATCGAGCCGCTGAACCGCCATGACGCGCCCGGCTATTTTCTGAGCAATGCCGATCATGCGGCGGCCATCATCGAAAGGCTGGGGCGGGACAATCTGCGGCTGATGTTCGACTGCTATCACCTGCAGATCATGCAGGGGGACCTGACGCGGCTCTTGGGGCGCATGGCGGCGATCACCGGGCATATCCAGTTTGCCGGCGTGCCCGATCGTGGCCCGCCCGACCGGGGCGAGGTGAATTACCGCCACATCTTCGACCATCTGGACAGCATGGGCTGGGAGATGCCGCTGGGCGCGGAATACAAGCCCGGCGGGCCGACCGGGCCGACCCTGGGCTGGATGAAAAGCCTGCGCTAACCGGCCTGCTCCAGCGCCCGGGCAAAGAAATCCTCATCGCCGAAATTGCCCGATTTCAGCGCCACGGCCAATGGTCCGCCGGCATCCTGGCCGGCGCACCATGGCACGCCCGGTGCGATCTCGGCCCCGACGCGCAGGGCGGTGATGCCAAGCGCATTGGTGATCGCGCCCGAGGTCTCGCCCCCGGCGACGACAAAGCGCGTCGCGCCATGATTGCGGGCGATGCGGGCGGCGCGGGCCAGAGCCAGCTCGACCAGCTCGCCGGCCTTTTCGACGCCCAGGGCAGCCTGCGCGGCCGCGACCTCGGCCGGCTCGGCTGTGCCCTGGATCATGCAGGTCCGGCCGGCGCCGATCTGCGCCGCGATGCATTCTGCCATGCCGCCATCATCGCCCGAGGCGAGGCGCAGCGCGTCCAGTTTAAGCACCGGCGCCTGGGCCGCGAAATTCGCGACCTGCCGGCGCGTCATGGCCGAACAGCTGCCCGACAGCACGATTGCCGGCCCTTTGGGCATCTTGGGCGGGGCGCCTGCGGCCGAGGCCGGATCAAGCCGGCCCGCCGCGCGCCAGGCATCGGGCAGGTGACGCGCGAATGCGCTGCCGCCTGTCAGCAAGCGCATGTCCCGGGCCGCCTGTGCCAGGGCTGCCAGATCGGCATCGTCGATGGCATCGCAGATCAGATGGGCGGGGCCGCTGCCGATGGCCTGCAGGATCGCCTCGGCCCCGCGCCGGATGGTCGGCCAGTCGATCAGCCCGACGGCTGCGCCATCGCCCAGTTGCGGCCGCAGCACCCGGCACAGGTCGCTGTCGGTCATCGGGTTCAGCGGGTGATCCTTCATCGGGCTTTCCGCCAGTGGCTGGCGATGGACGAACATGTTGCCCATGAAGACGCGCCGGCCGTTTTCCGGAAATGACGGGACATATAGCGTCCTGCCCGCGCCCATCCGGTCCATCAGCGCCCGCGCCACCGGACCGATATTGCCCCGCGCCGTGCTGTCGAAGGTGGAACAGTATTTCCAGTAGACATGCCGCGCGCCCGCAGCCTGCAGCCAGTCCAGCGCCGCCAGCGCCTGCGCGACCGCCTGATCGGGCGGGATCGACCGGATTTTCAGGGCGATCACCTCGACCCCGTTTGCTGCCGGGGCCGGGGCGGCGGCATCCGGCAGCCCGATCCGCAGCGACACGGGAACCTGCGCGCGCACCAGCAGCGCGGCCAGATCGGTCGCGCCGGTAAAATCATCCGCGATACAGCCCAGAATCATCGCCTAGCCCTCATCCCCCGGCAGTTTCACCCCCGCCTTTCGGGCCAGATGCAGTGCCAGAGCGGCATCGTCGCGCCGCCCCAGCCCCTCGGCCGAGGCGGCGCGGAACAGTTTCAGCGCGGTTTCGGACAGCGGTGCCGGCGCGTCGGCCGCAAGGGCGGTATCGGTCACGATTCCCATGTCCTTGACAAAGATATCGACGGCGGAATGGGGCGTGTAATCGCCCGCCACCACATGCGCGCCGCGATTGGCGAACATCCAGGAATTGCCGGCGCAGGACTGGATGACGCGATGCACCTCGGCCAGGTCCATGTCCTGGCTTGCGGCCAGCACCATCGCCTCGGCCATGGCGGCGATATGGATGCCGGCCAGCATCTGGTTGATCACCTTCATCCGGGCGCCGGCGCCGGGCGTCGCGCCCAGCCGGAACACCGTGGCCGAGATCGCCTCCAGCACCGGGGCGGCGCGCTGGAACGCTTCATCCGGCCCCGAGGCCATCATGGATATCTGCCCCTCGGCCGCCTTGGCCGCGCCGCCGGATACCGGCGCGTCGATGGCCATCACGCCGGCCTGTTCCAGCCGGGCGCAGATATCCTCCGCGTCACTGGGCTGCATGGTGACGCAGATGACAAAGACCGTGCCGGGGCGGGCCGCGGCCACCGCGCCGCCCGGGCCGAACAGCACCTCGCGCACCTGGGCTGCATTGACCACATAGACCAGGATCACCTCCGCGTCTGCCGCCAGCGCCGCCGCATCCGGGGCCGGTTGCCCGCCCGCATCGGCGAAAGCCGCGCGGGCATCCTCGCGCAGGTCCAGCCCATGGGTCGCGATGCCCGCGCGCAGCAGCGACAGCGCCGCCCCCATGCCCATCGAGCCAAGCCCGATCACACCCGCGGATATGTTCATGCCCTACCTGCCTTTCCGCGGCCGATCATCGCGCGGATCAGCGGCGAGAGCCAGAACAGGATCGTCAGCACCCCGAGAACCGCCGCAATCGGGCGGTCGAAGAATGCCAGCAGATCGCCGTCCGCCTTGATCATCGAGGTGACGAAATTCTTTTCCAGCATCGGCCCCAGCACGAGGCCCAGGATGGCCGGCGCAATGGGCACCTCGCATTCCTCCATGGCAAAGCCGATGACGCCAAAGACCAGCATCACCCAGACCCCGTAAAGCGAATTGGTGATGGCGAATGCGCCGACGATGCAGGACAGCATGATCAGCGGCATCAGCACGTTCTGCGGCACCGCCAGCAGCCGCGCGCCCAGCTTGATCGCGATCCAGCCCAGCGGCAGCATGATCAGGTTCGCCAGCAGGAACACGATGAACAGCGCATAGATCAGCTGCGGCTGCATCAGGAACACGGTCGGGCCGGGGTTCATGCCCTTGATATACAGCACGCCGATGACGATGGCGGTGATGGAATCGCCGGGGATGCCAAAGACCAGCGCCGGGATCCAGGCGCCCGAGACGGCGGCATTGTTCGAGGAACCGGCCTCGACCAGCCCCTCGACATGGCCGGTGCCGAATTTCTGCGGCTCGCGCGAGAAGCGTTTCGATATCGCATAGCTGATCCAGGCGGCGATATCGGCGCCGGCGCCGGGCAGCGCGCCGATGATCGTGCCGAGGACGCTGCCGCGCAGCATCTGCCGGGGATAGCGGCGGATGTTCTGCCACTGGCGGGCAAAGATGCGGCTGCTATCGGCGCGCTCGGCCCGCCGCGCCTGGGCGGGGCGGATGATTGCGCGGAACACCTCGGCCGCGGCGAAAAGCCCGATCATCGCGCAGATGAAGGGTATCCCCGCCATCAGATCGACATTGCCAAAGGTGAAACGCGGCTGGCCCGCCGGATTGTCGAAGCCGATGCTGGCCGCGGTTAGCCCGATCACCAGCGACAGCATGCTTTTCAGGCTGGAGCCGGGCGAGACGAAGATGGCGCATGAAAGCCCCATCACCACCAGCCAGAAATACTCGAACGAGGAAAATTTCAGCGCCACCTCGGCCAGCGCGGGCGCGGCGAGGATCAGCGCGACGGTGCCCAGCGTGCCGCCGATGGCCGAAAACACCAGCAGCGCGCCAAGCGCCTCGCCCGCCCGGCCGCCCCGGGTCAGCCGCCAGGCGTCCTCGGTATAGGCGGCGCTGGCGGGGGTGCCGGGAATGCGCAGGAGCGCAGCGGGCAGGTCGCCGGCAAAGATCGCCATGGCGGCGGCGGTGACGATGGCCGCGATGGCCGGGACCGGCTCCATGAAGAAGGTGATCGGGACCAGCAGCGCGGTCGCCATGGTCGCGGTCAGCCCGGGCATGGCGCCCAGGAACATGCCGAACGCGCCCGAGGCGATCATGGTCAGGATCACCTCGGGCGTCATCACCAGTTGCAGCGCCTGGGACAGGACCATCTCAGCCTCCGAACCCGGGCAGCGAGATGCGCGGCAGCGGCACCAGCAGGATATCGGCAAAGGCATAGCGCAGCGCCAGCGCCGCAACGATGCCAAGGATCAGCGCAGGCAGCGGCCGTACCCCCATCAGCAGGGCAAGGCCGGCCACCACGACAAGGCCCGCGATGACAAAGCCGGCGACGGGCGAGATCAGCGCATAGGCGAGAACCAGCGCCAGCCCGGCCGCCAGCCGCAGCCATGCGCGCCGGTCGCGGACCCAGCCGGGATTGTCCCCGGGCGTCGCATCGGCGCGAACAGGGCCGGCGCGCAGCGCCCTGACCAGCATGGCGATGCCCACCGCGATGGACAGGCCCGCGATCAGCAGGGGCAGGGTGTCCGCGCCGTAATCCTGCCCGGGGATCGCGCCCAGATCGCGCGACCCGACGATCAGCGCCGCCCCGATCAGGATCGAGACGGTGCCCAGCCCGATTTCCCGGGCCTGATGCGGCTGGCTCACCTGGCCAGACCCGCTTCTTTCATCACCGCGCCAAGGTTGGCATCGTCTTCGGCGACCTGTGCGGTGGCTTCGTCCGGGCCCATCCAGCGCAGGCCGAAGCCGCGTTCCTTCATGAAGTCCTGATAGGTCGGGCTTTCATAGGCGGCCCTGACCGCATCGGCCAGTTTCGCGCGCACATCCTCGGGCAGGCCCTTGGGCACGACGATGGTGCGCCAGACCGACAGTTTCCAGTCCGAGCCGGTGGCCTCGGCGATGGTGGGCGTGTCGGGGAACATCTCCTGGCGTTCGTCCGACATGCTGGCCAGCGCGCTGACCCGGCCCGCCTCGATCAGGGCGCGACCCTCGGCCAGGGACGATGGCACCAGATGCACGCCGCCCGCGACCATGTCGGTCAGCCCCGCGACCGAGCCTTCGCTGGGCACCCAGGTCACGGCATCGACGGGGATTTCCTCGGACATCAGCCAGCCCAGCAGGTTCAGGTGCCAGATGCCGCCCTGACCCGTGCCGGAGGCCTTGAAGCTGCCCGGCTCGGCCGCCTTGATCGCGTCGCGCAGCGCCGCCGCGTCCTGCCATTCGCCGTCCGAGGCCACCATCAGCCCGCCCGGATCGGCATTGACCATGCCGAGGATGTCGAAATCCGCATAGGTCAGGTCGGTCAGGCCCTGCCAGTGCATCATGTCGATTTCGATCGTCATCACGCCCAGGGTATAGCCGTCGGGCTTGGCCCGCGCGATGGCGGTATGGCCGACGACGCCCGAGCCGCCGGTGCGGTTCACGACATTGACCGGCTGGCCCAGATTCTCTTGCAGGATCTGGGCGAAGATGCGGCCCACGGCATCGGTGCCGCCGCCCGCGCCCCATGGCACGATCATCTCGATGGGCCGTTCGGGATATTCGGCCAGCGCCTGACCGGCGGCAAAAGACCCGGGCAGCATGCCCAATGCCCCGGCTGCCGCAACCGCGACCCCGGCCAGCGCCATGCGCCGTCCGATCTGCCGGCTGCGGCCGGTTTCCGCGTTCTTACCGTTCATCAATACTCCCCCCTGGTGATTTTCCCGCGATCACTGTTTGTCACAATGTATACATTGTCAATTGAAACATTGACCTGATCCCGCCTCCGTAGATTGATGAAATATTACTTGCTCATGCGAAGCTTTGCCGCATAGCATCCGCTAATGGATACCTGTCGAAAGGGGCGGAAATGGCATCGGTCACGATCGCGGGCGTGCGAAAATCCTATGGCTCGGTCGAGGTTCTGCATGGCGTAGACGTCTCGATCGACGAGGGGGAGTTCGTCGTTCTGGTCGGCCCGTCGGGCTGCGGGAAATCGACCCTTCTGCGGATGCTCGCCGGGCTCGAGCATATCACCTCGGGCGAGATCCGCATCGGCAACCGGGTGGTCAACGATCTCGCGCCCAAGGAACGCGACATCGCCATGGTGTTCCAGAACTACGCGCTTTACCCGCATCTGACGGTGGCCGAGAACATGGGCTTTTCGCTGAAGCTGGCCGGCGTCAGGCGTGCTCAGATCGAGGAAAAGGTCCGCCCCGCCGCCGAGATTCTGGGCCTTGCGCATCTTCTGGACCGTTATCCGCGGATGCTCTCGGGTGGGCAGCGCCAGCGGGTCGCCATGGGCCGCGCCATCGTGCGCAAGCCGCAGGTGTTCCTGTTCGACGAGCCGCTGTCGAATCTGGACGCGAAATTGCGCGTGACCATGCGCAGCGAGATCAAGAACCTGCACCAGCGTCTCAAGACCACGACCGTCTATGTCACCCATGACCAGATCGAGGCGATGACCATGGCCGACAAGATCGTCGTCATGCATGACGGCATCGTCGAGCAGATCGGCACGCCGCTGGAGCTTTACGACCGGCCCGACAATCTGTTCGTGGCCGGCTTCATCGGCTCGCCCGCGATGAACATGATCCCCGGCACCCTGGCCGATGACGGCAGCTTTCGCGGCCGGGATGGCACCGTGCTGCCGGTCGCCCATCCCGGCAGTGCCCGGCCGGGCCAGCCGCTGGTCTATGGCGTGCGCCCCGAACTGATGAGCACCGGCGGCGAGATCCCGCTGGTGGTCGAGGTGACCGAGCCCACCGGCGCCGAGACCCATGTCGTCGGCCGGCTGGGCGGGACCGAGATCACCGGCGTATTCCGCGCGCGCATCGATGTCGCGCCGGGCGGCACGATCCCGATCGGCATCGACCCGGCGGGCGTGCACCTGTTCGACGAGGACAGCGGCAAACGCGTGTCCGGCTGAAGCCCCGTTCCGCCACCGCGTGGGAGGCGCGGCGGGACGTCACCATCGGACGACGCAGATCGTCCATTGCACCAAGGGAGGAATGACCCATGACCATTGACCGCAGGAAGCTGTTGCAAGGCAGCGCCGCGCTGGCCGCGGCGGGCGCGCTTGCCGGCCCGTTCCGCGCCGGCCGCGCGCTGGCGCAAGGCGCGCCCATGTTCACCCCCGAAGAGGGCGCCGAGCTGCGCCTGCTGCGTTGGGTGCCCTTCGTCAAGGGCGAGGAGGACGCCTGGAACGCCAATACCGCCGCCTTTACCGAGGCGACCGGGGTCAAGGTCACCATCGACCAGGAAAGCTGGGAGGATGTTCGCCCCAAGGCCGCCGTCGCCGCCAATGTGGGCTCGGGCCCCGACATGGTGATGAGCTGGTTCGACGACCCGTTCCAGTATCCCGACAAGCTGGTCGATGTGACCGACCTTTGCACCCAGCTGGGCGAGGCGCATGGCGGCTGGTATGACGGGCTGGCAGCTTATGGCTCGCAGGATGGCAAATGGGTGGCGGCGCCGCTTTGCGCCATCGGCAACGCCATCTGCTATCGCGACAGCCACATGAAGGCCGCCGGTTTCGATGAGTTCCCGACCGATACGGACGGCTTCCTGAAACTGTGCCAGGCGCTCAAGGAAAAGGGGACGCCGGCGGGATTCCCGCATGGCAAGGCGGTGGGCGACGGCAACAACTATGCCCATTGGCTCTTGTGGTCGCATGGCGGCATGACCGTGAACGAGGCGGGCGAGGTGGTGATCAACAGCCCCGAGACGCTGGCCGCCATCGCCTATGCCAAGGCACTGTACGACACCTTTATCCCCGGCACGGAAAGCTGGCTGGACATCAACAACAACCGCGCCTTCCTGGCCGGCGAGGTGTCGCTGACCGCCAATGGCGTGTCGCTTTATTATGCCGCGATCAACGACCCGGCGATGAAGGAGCTGGCAGACGATATCCGCACCACCAACCTGCCCATCGGGCCGGTCGGGAAATCGGTCGAACTGCACCAGACCTCGACCCTGTCGATCTTCAACCACTGCAAGTTCCCCAACGCCGCCAAGGCCTATATCGAGTTCATGTACCAGTCCGACAACATGAACCGCTGGATCGAGGCCGCCAGCGCCTATTGCTGTCAGGCGCTCAAGGAATTTGCGGCCAATCCGGTCTGGACCTCGAACCCGATCCACGTGCCCTATTCGCGCGCCTCGGAATCGCTGCGCGTGAACGGCTTTGCCGGGCCGCTGGGGCCGGCCTCGGCGGGGGCGATGGCCGATTACGTGCTGGTCGACATGTTCGCCGAAGCCGTGACCGGGCAGCGCTCGCCCGAGGAAGCCATCAGCAATGCCGAGCGGCGCCTGCAGCGCTATTACCGCTGATCCGGTGCGGCCCGGGCGGCCAGTCGCCGCCCGGGCCGGCCAAGCGAAACCGGCCGCAACCGGCCCATCTACGGAAAGGACGCAGCATGACCGGACCCGATCAGGCCAGCTCCGCCCCGGCGCAGGACGATCCGCCGCGCCGCAGGGGCTGGTTTTCCCGCCTGTCGGAAAGCCGCAACGGGTTGGGCTTTCTGTTCATGCTGCCGGCGGCGGCAGTGCTGCTGTTCTTTCTGACCTATCCGCTGGGCCTGGGCGTCTGGCTGGGCTTTACCGATACCAGGATCGGCCGCGAGGGCGTCTTTGTCGGGCTGGAAAACTATGCCTGGCTGTTCGATGACCCGGTCTTCTGGCTGTCGGTCTTCAACACCATGCTTTACACCGTGGTCGCCTCGGTCGCGAAGTTCGGGCTGGGGCTGTGGCTGGCGCTGATCCTGAACCGGCACCTGCCGTTCAAGAATTTCTTTCGCGCTGTCATCCTGCTGCCCTGGGTGGTGCCCACGGTGCTGTCGGCCATGGCCTTCTGGTGGATCTTCGACAGCCAGTTCTCGATCATTTCATGGTCGCTGATGCAGATGGGGCTGATCGACCAGCCGATCAATTTCCTGGGCGATACCTGGAATGCGCGCTGGTCGGTGATCGCGGCCAATGTCTGGCGCGGCATTCCCTTTGTCGCGATTTCGCTGCTGGCCGGGTTGCAGACCATCCCGCAATCCCTGAACGAGGCCGCCGCCATCGACGGCGCGACGCCCTGGCAGCGTTTCACCAAGGTCACGCTGCCGCTGCTGACGCCGATCATCGCCGTGGTGATGACCTTCAGCGTGCTGTTCACCTTTACCGATTTCCAGCTGATCTATGTGCTGACCCGTGGCGGGCCGGTGAACGCCACCCATCTGATGGCCACGCTGTCCTTCCAGCGCGCCATTCCCGGCGGCCAGCTGGGCGAGGGCGCGGCCATCGCGGTCGCGATGATCCCCTTTCTGCTGGCGGCGATCCTGTTCAGCTTCTTCGGCCTGCAGCGCCGCAGGTGGCAGCAGGGTCAGGATTAGGGAGAGGGACCATGGCCGACAGGACCACAGACAATTCCGCCCCGCTGGAGCAGTTCGAGACGCTGCCGCGCCGCATTCTGGTCGTCTACCTGCCGCTGGCGGTGTTCGTCTTCGTGCTGCTGTTTCCGTTCTACTGGATGGCGATCACGGCGGTGAAGCCCGACAACCAGCTGACCGATTACGACAATTTCAGCCCGTTCTGGGTGATCGGCCCGACGCTGGAGCATATGAAATTCCTGCTGTTCGAGACCTCATATCCGGCATGGATGTGGAACACGGTGATCGTCTCGGTCGCCTCGACGGTGATCGCGCTGTTCGCCTCGGTGCTGGCGGCCTATGCGATCGAGCGGCTGCGTTTTCGCGGCGCGCGGATCACCGGGCTGCTGATATTCCTGGCCTATCTGGTGCCGCCTTCGATCCTGTTCATCCCGCTGGCCTATATCGTCTTTCAGGTCGGCATCTTCGACAGCCGGCTGGCCTTGATCCTGACCTATCCGACCTTCCTGATCCCGTTCTGCACCTGGCTCTTGATGGGCTATTTCCGCTCGATCCCTTATGAGCTTGAGGAATCGGCGCTGGTCGATGGCGCAAGTCGCTGGCAGATCCTGACCAAGGTGGTGCTGCCGCTGGCGGTGCCGGGGCTGATCTCGGCCGGGATTTTCGCCTTTACGCTGTCCTGGAACGAATTCATCTATGCGCTGACCTTCATCTCCAGCTCGGAAAACAAGACCGTGCCCGTGGGCGTGCTGACCGAGCTGGTGCGCGGCGACATCTATGAATGGGGCGCGCTGATGTCGGGGGCGCTGCTGGGATCGCTGCCGGTGGTGATCCTCTATTCCTTCTTCGTGGATTACTACGTCTCGTCGATGACCGGGGCGGTCAAGGAATAGGCCGCGCGGGCTATTCCCGCGCCGCCTTCTCCTCGATGCCCGAGCGCCCGTCGCGCCGGTCCAGTTCCGCCTCGACATCGGCGAGCGTCAGATCCCGCGCGGCCAGCATCACCAGCAGGTGGTAAACCGTATCCGCGGCCTCGCGGACCAACTTGTCGCGATCCCCCTTGACCGCTTCGATGATCGCCTCGATGGCCTCCTCGCCGAATTTCTCGGCGCATTTCTCAGGGCCCTTCGACAGCAGTTTCGCGGTCCAGCTGGTTTCGGGATCGGCGCTCCTGCGGGTCTCGATGGTGGCGGCGAGCCGTTGCAGCGCGGTCTGGGGCAGGGCAGTCATGTCAACCTCACCGGGATGCCCGCTGTGGCCATGTATTCCTTGGCCTCGCGGATGGAAAACGTACCGAAATGAAAGATCGAGGCGGCCAGCACCGCCGAGGCATGCCCTTCCAGCACGCCCTCGGCCAGATGCTCCAGCGTGCCGACCCCGCCCGAGGCGATCACCGGCACGTCCACGGCATCGGCGATGGCGCGGGTCAGGGGCAGGTTATAGCCCGATTTCGTGCCGTCGCGGTCCATGCTGGTCAGCAGGATCTCGCCCGCGCCCCTGGCGGCGACGGTGCGGGCGAATTCCACCGCGTCGATGCCGGTGGGCCGGCGCCCGCCATGGGTGAAGATCTCCCAGCGGCCCGGCGCCACGGTCTTGGCGTCGATGGCGCAGACGATGCACTGGCTGCCGAAACGGTCGGCGGCCTCGGCGATCACATCGGGGTCGGCGACGGCGGCCGAGTTGAAGCTGACCTTGTCGGCGCCGGCCAGCAGCAGCGCGCGCACGTCGTGATGGCTGCGCACACCGCCGCCCACGGTCAGCGGCACGAAACAGGCCTCGGCGGTGCGGGTGACCAGATCGAACATGGTGCCGCGGTTCTCATGCGTGGCATGGATGTCCAGAAAGCAGATCTCGTCGGCGCCGGCGGCGTCATAGGCGCGCGCCGCCTCGACCGGATCGCCGGCATCCACCAGATCGACGAAATTCACGCCCTTGACCACGCGGCCATCGGCGACATCCAGACAGGGAATGATGCGGGTCTTGAGCATGGGCGAGCGGCCTTTTTCCTCGGGTCGTGGCGTTCTAGATCGAAATGCGCTGAACGGCCAGAGCCTGCCCGGGACGATCCGGCGCCGGCCGCCCGCCGGTGCCGGGTTGCGCGGGGGGCATACCGCCCTTGCGATGCCGGCCTCTGGTCGTGTCGCGCCGCAGGGCATATCTGCTGGGGCAGGAGGAAGTAACCCGCCATTCAAAGGAATGAGAGATGTCCCACCAAGCCGACGACCAGAACCGCCCTGACGCAGTTGCCGCCGGTATCGAAGCGCTGAGCACCGGGCTGAGCGCGCTTGCAAACCCCAAGGGCGCCGCCCGGGATGCCAAGGAGGCGGCAAGCGATCTGCTCGCGAAATCCTTCGCGAACCTGGCTGCTTTCGTGCCCGCCAAGTAACCCCGGCCCCAGGCCGACCGGGCCCGGGGCGCGCGTCGAGGGCTAGCCTTTCAGCACCTCCAGCGCCTCGGCCAGATCCAGCGCACCATCATAAAGAGCGCGGCCCGAGATGACGCCGGAAATCACCCTGGTGCGGGCCAGCGCCTTCAGATCATCCATGGACGATACCCCGCCCGAGGCGATGACCGGGATGTTCACCGCCCGCGCCAGCGCTTCGGTAGCGGGAATGTTGGGCCCCTGCATGGCGCCGTCGCGGTCGATATCGGTATAGATGATCGCCGCCACGCCGGCATCCTCGAAACTCCGCGCCAGATCCACAGCCGTGACATCGGTCTCCTCGGCCCAGCCGCGGGTCGCGACGCGACCCTTGCGGGCGTCGATGCCGACCGCGATCTTGCCGGGGAAGGCCATCGCCGCCTCGCGCACCAGATCGGGCTCTTCGACCGCCACCGTACCCAGGATCACGCGCGACAGCCCGCGCTCCAGCCAGGCCTCGATGGTGGCCATGTCGCGAATGCCGCCGCCCAGCTGCGCCGGCACCACGACCGCGGCCAGAATCGCTTCGACCGCCGCGCCATTGACCGGCTTGCCGGCGAAGGCCCCGTTCAGATCGACCAGATGCAGCCATTGGGCGCCGGCATCCTGAAACGCCCGCGCCTGCGCCGCCGGATCGCTGCCGAAGACCGTCGCCGCCTCCATATCGCCGCGCAACAGGCGCACGCAATTGCCGTCCTTGAGGTCGATGGCGGGGTAAAGGATCATTGCGTTTCTCCTGATGGCATCGCGCCCCTTTGCCACAGCCCGTACCGATCCGAAAGGCCCCGCGGACCCCACGTCAGGCTTGATCGGCGGGAACCTGCGGCAGCATGATGCACCCGGGAAGAGCAATCCCGGGGAGGGGAAACAGCATGAAGACCAACATCCTGGCGGCGATACTGATGCTTGCCGCGACCGGCGCGCAGGCGCAGGGAATCGAAGGCATCTTCCAGACCCAGGCCAATGACGACGGCAATATCGGCATGGTGCAGTTCTATGACTGCGGCGGCAGATATTGCGGGAGGCTGGTGAAAAGCTTCGATTCCGCCGGGCAGGAAATCTCCTCGCCCAATACCGGCAGGAACATCGTGGCGAACATGACCGACGAGGGCGGCGGCAAGTTCTCCGGCGGCACGATCTGGGACCCGGGCGCCGACAAGACCTACAAGTCGAAAATGCAGCTCGACGGCAAGACGCTCAGCGTCTCGGGCTGCGTCGCGGTCTTTTGCAAGACCCAGCGATGGACGCGCGTGAAATAGCGCCCGGCCTTTCTTCTTCAGGAAAATATCCTCGGGGGTCCGGGGGCAGACAGCCCCCGGTCCTGCCCGTCATCACGGTCGCCAGCGCAGGAAATTCGCGATGATCCGCAGGCCGACCGCCTGCGATTTCTCGGGATGGAACTGGGTGCCGACGATATTGTCGCGGCCCACCACGGCCGTCACGGAGCCGCCGTAATCGACCGTCGCCAGCAGATGCGCGGGGTCGGTGACGCGAAACTGCCAGCCATGGACGAAATAGGCGTGATCGCCGTTCCCGATCCCCTCCAGCAGCGGATGCGGCTGCAGGACGCGCAGATCGTTCCAGCCCATATGCGGCACCTTCAGGCCCGCCGCCGCGATCGCCCTTATCTCGCCGCCGATCCAGCCAAGCCCCGGCGTCTCGCGATATTCATGGCCCAGATCGGCCAGCATCTGCATGCCGACGCAGATCCCCATGAAGGGCACGGCGCGGTCCAGTACCGCCTCGCTGAGCGCCTCGGCCATGCCCGGCACCGCGTCCAGCGCCGCGCGGCAGGCCGGGAAGGCGCCGTCGCCCGGTAGCACGATCCGGTCCGCGCCGCGCACCGCCCCGGGGTCCGAGGTGACGATGACCTCGGCGCCCAGCTCGCGCCCCATAAGCGCGAATGCCTTTTGTGCCGAATGCAGGTTGCCGCTGTCGTAATCGACCAGCGCCACGCGCATCAAAGCGCCCCCTTGGTCGAGGGCAGGGCATCGCCGATGCGCGGATCAGGCTCGACCGCCTCGCGCAGCGCCCGCGCGACGGCCTTGAAGCTGGCCTCGGCGATGTGATGCGCGTTCAGCCCGTGCAGCCGGTCCACATGCAGCGTGATGCCGCCATGGGTCGTCAGCGCCTGAAAGAACTCGCGCACCAGTTCGGTGTCGAAGGTTCCGATCTTCGGGCTGGGGAAATCGACGTTCCAGACCAGAAACGGCCGGCCCGACAGATCCAGCGCCGCGCGGATCAGCGCATCGTCCATCGCCAGATGAAAGGCGCCGTAACGGCGGATACCCTTCTTGTCGGCAAGCGCCTGAACCAGCGCCTGGCCGATGGCGATGCCGCAATCCTCGACGGTGTGGTGATCGTCGACATGCAGATCGCCCTCGGCGCGCAGCGTCAGGTCGATCAGCGAATGGCGCGACAGCTGGTCCAGCATGTGATCGAAGAAGCCGACCCCCGTGCGGTTGTCATAGACCCCGCTGCCGTCAAGGTTCAGCTCGACCTCGATCCGGGTCTCGGCCGTCTGGCGGGTGATCTTCGCGCGACGCATCTGGCATCTCTCCTTCATCCAGGCTCGCCGCCTTATAGGCCCCCTACCTAAGGGTGAAAAGCCGGCCCGGGGGTAGGAATTCGCGGATTCGTCAGATAACTTGCAGCCTTCGCGGCATCTGCCGCTCGACAGTGGAGTGCAATAACCGAACAGGAGGGCGCATGAGTGAGCCAAGCCAGGACGGCGGATCGTCCGCAACCGGAAGAACCGGCGCGCAGGACGCGCATGACCATGAAGAAGAGGTGCTGGACGGCGCCGAGGCCGTCCCGCCACCCGAAGGACCGACGGCGATCATCGAGACGCCCTATGAGATCGGTCAGGACAATATTCAGGGCGAAGGCCCGATCCCCTTTGATATCCACAACCCGGTTTTCGCGATTTCCGCGGCGACGATCCTGATCTTCACGCTGGGCACGATCGTCCTGCAATACCTGACGGCGGTACCGCCGGTGGGCGGCGTGGCCCAGCCCAGCGGCGTCGAGACCTTCTTTACCGGCATGCGCGGCTGGCTGACCAGCAGGCTCGACTGGTTCTTCCTGCTCGCCGGCAATGTCTTTGTCGTGCTGTGTCTGTTTCTGGTCGTCTCGCCCCTGGGCAAGGTGCGGCTCGGCGGGCCCGAGGCGACGCCGGATTTCAGCCTGACCGGCTGGTTCGCCATGCTGTTCGCCGCCGGCATGGGCATCGGGCTGATGTTCTATGGCGTCTCCGAGCCGCTGGGCCATTTCCAGGCCGCCCTGGGCGGCCCGGTGATGGGCGAGGACGGCCTGCGCACCGACTGGGCGCCGCTCGACGGCGCGCCGGGCGATGAGATGGGCGCGCGGCGCCTGGCCATGGCCGCGACCATCTTCCACTGGGGGCTGCACCCCTGGGCGATCTATGCCGTGGTGGCGCTGGCGCTGGCGCTGTTTGCCTATAACAAGGGGCTGCCGCTCACCATGCGCTCGGTCTTTTACCCGATCTTCGGGGAAAGGGTCTGGGGCTGGCCGGGCCATGTCATCGACATCCTGGCGGTCTTTGCCACCATCTTCGGACTGGCTACCTCGCTGGGCTTCGGCGCCGAGCAGGCGACCGCCGGGCTGAACTTCCTGTTCGGGATCGGCGACGGCATGACGGTCAAGATCGTGCTGATCGTGGCGATCACCGGCGTGGCGACGATCAGCGTGGTCGCCGGGGTGGAAAAGGGCGTCAAGTTCCTGTCCGAGGTGAACATGGTGCTGTTCATCGTGCTGCTGTTCTTCGTCATCCTGACCGGCCCGACCTGGTCGATCATCACCGGCTTCTTCGGCAACCTTGCCGTCTATGCGCGCGACCTGTTGCCGCTGTCGAACCCGTTCGGACGCACCGACGACAATTTCCGCCAGGGCTGGACGGCATTCTACTGGGCCTGGTGGATCAGCTGGTCGCCCTTTGTCGGCATGTTCATCGCCCGCGTCTCGCGCGGCCGCACGGTGCGCGAATTCCTGATGGCGGTGCTGATCGTGCCGTCGCTGGTTTCGGTCTTGTGGATGACGGCGATGGGCGGCACGGCGATCACGCAGCTGCTGGGCGGGGCAAGCGACGCGGCCAGCGCGGTGCTGCCGCTGCAGCTGTTCGAGATGCTCGAGGAACTGCCGCTGCACCAGATCAGCAGCTTTGTCGGCATCGTGCTGGTGATCGTGTTCTTTGTCACCTCGTCGGATTCCGGCTCGCTGGTGATCGACACCATCGCCGCCGGCGGCAAGGTTCACGCGCCGGTGCCGCAGCGGGTCTTCTGGGCCAGCTTCGAGGGCATGGTCGCCATTGCGCTGCTGCTGGGCGGCGGGCTGACGGCGCTGCAGGCGATGGCGGTCTCGACCGGGCTGCCCTTTACCATCGTGCTTCTGGGCGCGGTCTGGGCCATCATCCGCGGCCTGATGGACGAGCATCGCGAGGTGATCGCCGCCTGAGGCGAAATTTGCAGGACGGGCGGGATGTCCCGCCCGTCCTTGTCATGAGCGCGATCAGGTGCCAAAACTGTCGGATGATGCGCAAGGACAAGCGACCCGAAAGGATCCTGGCCGATGAGAGATGACCTGAACGCCAGCGAAAAGCGGCTGATCGCGGCCCTGGACCGGATCGACCATTTTCTGGACCGTGCGGCGGCGGCCGGCGCCCCTGCTGCGGAGCAGTTGCAGCAATCGGGCGACGAGAACCGGCGCCTGACCGATGAGCTTGCGCAGTTGCGGACGCGTCAGGGCGAAACCCATGAGCGCCTGCAGGAAGCCGGGCGCGAAGCGGCGCGGCTGGTCGCCGCGAACGAGGCGCTGGCCGAGGCCAACCGTGCGCTGATTGCGGGCACGGGCGCGCCCGCCGATGCCGCCCGCCGCGCGCTGGAGGCCGAAATCGAATCGCTGCGCGCCGCCCATGCCGCCGAGGAGGGCCAGATGCAGGACATTCTCGCCGCGCTGGATCGCATGCTGGGCACGCCCGCGCCCGCGCCGGTGACAGCCGTTGCCGACAAGGACGAGGATGCGGTGGTCGAGCCGGAAACCGCCTCCCCGCCGCGCGAGACCGCCGGCCAAGGGGTGGCCGACGGCATGCCGGACGATGACGAGGAAAGGGGCTGACCATGGCCGAGGTGGATTTCAATATCGGGCATAAATCCTATACCCTGACCTGTCAGGAGGGCGAGGAGCGGCTGCTGAAGCGCGCAGCGGCCCTTCTGGACACCGAGGCGCAGGCGATCCTGGCCCAGGCCGGGCGCATGCCAGAGCCGCGGCTGCTGCTGCTGGCAGGGCTGATGCTGGCCGACCGGACCACGGCGCTGGAGGATCGCGCGGCGGCCTCGGAGCGGGAGCTGGCGCGGCTGAAGTCGAATCCGCAGCGGGTCGAGGTGCCGGTCGTGCCGGCAAGCCTGGCCGAGGCCATGGCCGAACTGGCGGCGCGCGCCGAGGCGCTGGCGCAAAAGGCCGAGGATCAACTGCCCGGGTGACGCCGGTGGCGCGGTTCTTTGGATATTTGGGTGAAGAAGAAAGGACGGGCGTTCCGTTCCTGTCTTTCATCGTGCTCTGACGGCGCGGCGCTTTTCATTGCCGGGCCGCGCGGCCATCGAGGCGCGTGAAAATTCGGACGCGCGCTCCGCGGACCCTTGCGCGCGGGCCTGCCATGGCTATAACCCCGGACGATTTATCTGCCGCCAGCCCGAGGGACCGTCATGCCGAAAAGAACCGATATCAAATCCATCCTGATCATCGGCGCCGGTCCCATCGTCATCGGGCAGGCCTGCGAATTCGACTATTCCGGCGCCCAGGCCTGCAAGGCGCTGCGCGAGGAGGGCTATCGGGTCATTCTGGTCAACTCGAACCCGGCGACGATCATGACCGATCCGGAAATGGCCGATGCGACCTATATCGAGCCGATCACCCCGGAAATCGTCGAAAAGATCATTGCCAAGGAACGTCCCGATGCGTTGCTTCCCACGATGGGCGGGCAGACCGCGCTGAACACCGCGCTGGCGCTGGCGGATGCGGGCGTGCTGAACCGCTACGGGGTCGAGCTGATCGGCGCGCAGCGCGCCGCGATCGAGATGGCCGAGGACCGCAAGCTGTTCCGCGAGGCGATGGACCGGATCGGGCTGGAAAACCCGCGCGCCACCATCGTCGCCGCGCCCAGGCTTGCGAGCGGGAAATACGATATCGCCGCCGGCATTCAGATCGCCATGGATGCGCTGGAAGAGGTCGGCCTGCCGGCGATCATCCGCCCCGCATTCACCCTGGGCGGCACCGGCGGCGGCGTCGCCTATAACCGCGACGATTACGAACGCATCGTGCGGTCCGGGCTTGAGGCCTCGCCCGTGGCGCAGGTGCTGGTGGACGAATCCCTGCTGGGCTGGAAGGAATTCGAGATGGAGGTGGTGCGCGACCGCGCCGACAATGCCATCATCGTCTGTTCCATCGAAAACGTCGATCCGATGGGCGTCCATACCGGCGATTCGATCACCGTGGCGCCGGCGCTGACCCTGACCGACCGCGAATATCAGCGGATGCGGAATGGCAGCATCGCTGTTCTGCGCGAGATCGGCGTGGAAACCGGCGGCTCGAACGTGCAATGGGCGATCAACCCGGCCGATGGCCGCATGGTGGTGATCGAGATGAACCCGCGGGTCAGCCGTTCGTCGGCGCTGGCCTCGAAGGCGACGGGGTTCCCGATTGCCAAGATTGCCGCCAAGCTTGCCGTGGGCTATACGCTGGACGAGCTGGACAACGATATCACCAAGGTCACGCCGGCATCCTTTGAGCCCTCGATCGACTATGTCGTGACCAAGATCCCGCGTTTTGCCTTCGAGAAATTCCCGGGCTCGAAGCCCGAACTGACCACGGCGATGAAATCCGTGGGCGAGGTCATGGCGATTGGCCGAACCTTCCACGAATCGCTGCAAAAGGCCCTGACCAGCATGGAGAACGGCCTGACCGGGCTTGACGATATCGAGATCCCCGGCGCCCCCGACAAGGCGGCCATCGTCAAGGCGATCAGCGCCCAGACCCCCGACCGGCTGCGCCTGATCGCCCAGGCCATGCGCGAGGGGCTGAGCGATGACGAAATCCAGCATGCGACCAGTTTCGATCCGTGGTTCCTGGCCCGCATGCGCGAGATTATCGATGCCGAGGCCGGCATCCGCGCCGATGGCCTGCCCTCGGATGTCGAGGGGCTGCGCCGGCTGAAGATGATGGGCTTTACCGATGCCCGCCTGGCCGCGCTGACCGGGCAGGAGGAAACCGCCGTCCGTCAGGCCCGCCGCGCGCTGGACCTGCACCCGGTCTTCAAGCGTATCGACACCTGCGCCGCCGAGTTCGAGGCCCAGACCCCCTATATGTATTCGACCTATGAAGCCCCCGCCATGGGCGAAGTCGAGAACGAGGCCCGTCCCAGCGACCGCAAGAAGGTGGTCATTCTGGGCGGCGGCCCGAACCGGATCGGGCAGGGGATCGAATTCGACTATTGCTGCTGTCATGCCTGTTTCGCGCTGACCGATGCCGGGTTCGAAACCATCATGGTCAACTGCAACCCGGAAACGGTCTCGACCGATTACGACACCAGCGATCGGCTCTATTTCGAGCCGCTGACACTGGAGCATGTACTTGAGATTCTGCGTGTCGAGCAGGAAAACGACACGCTGCACGGCGTCATTGTCCAGTTCGGCGGCCAGACGCCGCTGAAACTGGCCAATGCGCTTGAGGCCGAGGGCATCCCGATCCTGGGCACAACGCCCGACGCCATCGACCTGGCCGAGGATCGCGAGCGCTTCCAGAAGCTGCTCAACGATCTGAACCTGCGCCAGCCCGTCAACGGCATCGCCCGTTCCGATGCCGAGGCCATTGAAATCGCCGGCCGCATCGGTTTCCCGCTGGTCATCCGCCCGTCCTATGTGCTGGGCGGCCGCGCGATGGAGATCGTGCGCGATATGGACCAGCTCAACCGCTATATCCGCGAGGCGGTGCAGGTCTCGGGCGACAGCCCGGTGCTTCTGGACAGCTATCTTTCCGGCGCGATCGAGGTCGATGTGGACGCGCTTTCCGACGGCAAGACGGTCCATGTCGCCGGCATCATGGAGCATATCGAGGAGGCCGGGGTCCATTCCGGCGACTCGGCGTGTTCGCTACCGCCTCATACGCTGGACGCCGAAACCATCGCCGAGCTGAAACGCCAGACCGAGGCCATGGCCCGGGCGCTGAACGTGGTCGGGCTGATGAACGTGCAGTTCGCATTGAAGGACGGCGCGATCTATGTGCTTGAGGTCAATCCCCGCGCCTCGCGCACCGTGCCCTTTGTCGCCAAGGCCACCGACAGCGCCATTGCCTCCATCGCCGCGCGGCTGATGGCGGGCGAGCCGATGTCGAACTTCCCCGCCCGCGCACCCTATCCCGAAGGCGTCGGCCCCGAGGACGACCTGCCCTTTGCCGATCCGCTGACCCTCGCCGATCCGAACACGCCCTGGTTCTCGGTCAAGGAGGCGGTGCTGCCCTTTGCCCGCTTCCCTGGCGTCGATACGCTGCTGGGGCCCGAGATGCGCTCGACCGGCGAGGTGATGGGCTGGGACCGCAACTTCCCCCGCGCCTTCCTGAAGGCGCAGATGGGCGCGGGCACGCAGCTGCCGGCGCAGGGTCTGGTCTTTGTCTCGGTCCGGGATGCCGACAAGACCGATGCCATGGCCCAGGCCGCCCGCGACCTGACCGGCATGGGTTTCACGCTGGTCGCCACCCGCGGCACGGCCGAATTCCTGCGCGCGGCGGGGGTCGAGACCGAACTGGTCAACAAGGTCTATGAGGGCCGCCCCAACGTCGTCGACCGGCTGAAGAACGGCGAGATCGTGATGGTCCTGAACACCACCGAGGGCGCCCAGGCCATCGCCGATTCGCGCGAGATCAGGGCTGTCGCGCTGAACGACAAGATCCCCTATTTCACCACGGCCGCGGGGAGTATCGCGGCGGTCGCCGCGATCCGCTCGCGCGAAGAGGGCGAGGTCGCAGTGCGCTCGCTGCAGGCCTGAGGGCAAGGTTGAGGTGAGAGAACAAAAGGCCCCGCGCTTGCGGGGCCTTTTGGGGTTTTGGGGAGAGATCGGCCCAAAGCGGACTCTCATAATGGTCTTCGTGCTACGACGCAGCACCACAAACTTGCCTGTCGGCTACGCTTTGTCTGATCCGTTGAACTCTACACATCATTGTTGCCCGGAATTTCGACCATCGCCACAAAGGTTCTGAAGCTTGCAGCTTTCTCCTTAGCGTGCAAATCTGGCTGTCAAGCGCTTAAGGGATAAGGTGTTCAGCGTTGCAGGTAACAAAGATCAAAATCTCCAACTTCAAAAGAATTTCCGAAGTTGAAATTAATCTATCGAAAGTAAACTACCTTGTGGGTGGAAATAATTCGGGAAAAAGCAGCGTGCTGCAGGCTATTCATATGGCGGCGTCATGTGCAAAGCTATCTCTTGAGCGAAAAGAGCAGGTCCTTCCTGAGTCTGAGCTGAGATACTCTCCAACTTCTGAGTTCACTTTGCTTGGGCACCATGCTCCTTACGAAAACAAAGCAAGTGGTTCGCGCGGCCGCATCGAATTTACAGGAATTGCGAATGACGAAACGGTGGCAAGCTACCGGGTTGAGATTTACAAAGGTAGAAATTATGGAAGCGTGGGAGTGGATAGGGGCGGAACATACGCAGGTTTTGGACAGGAAATTTGCGACCCAAAAAGTATGTTTTCAGTATTCGTCCCTGGAATATCTGGCATCCCCCACAGAGAAGAACACAAGAACTACGCATCAGTTTTTCTGAAAGCTGCCGGAGGTGAGGCAAATCTTGTTTTTCGGAATATTATAAGAATTCTGAGCGAGGCAGGTAAGATTGTTGAAGTTGAAGAAATCCTGAGTGACATCATAGGGCCCTGCAATATAGAAATCAAGCATGACGCAGAAAAAGACCTCTTCGTTGATGTGCAGTTTTCTCAAGCGGGAGGTAAGCGCGTTCCAATTGATCTGACTGGGACTGGTATCCTCCAGCTCGTTCAGATCGTTGCCTATGTGCGCCTTTTCGAGCCCAAGTTCCTGTTGGTTGATGAACCAGACAACCACCTTCACCCATCTCGCCAAGCAATGCTCGCCAAGACCTTCGATAAGCTATCGGAATTGTATGGCTCAACCATTGTCGTGACCACACACAGTCGGCACTTGGTCGCCGCCGCGTCATCTACTGCCAAGATAGTGTGGATGAAAGATGGAAAAGTCGAATCGGATGAGTGCAAAGATCTGGCCAACGTTCTCATGGATCTGGGGGCGCTGGATCAACTCGACTCGAAAGGTGCAGACTGCATCGTTTGCACCGAGGACAAAGGCAAGAAAGCGCTCGAAAACTGCGTTGATGCCTTGGGTTTGTCGGAACAAATTAAGGTGATTTCGTATAACGGAATCAGCAATGCCGCGTCTTCCATAGCGATCAAGGCTATGGCTGATTTGTATCAAAATAATCCGATGATCGTTATCCATCGAGACAGAGATTTCATGACAGACGATGAGGTGAATATTTGGGGGACGGATTATAGAAATCGCGAGATGGTGATTTTCTCCCCGCCACTTTGCGATGTCGAAACATACCATTGTACTCCAGCCCATGTCGCGAAAGTATATGAGTTTGACCAAGCGCAGGGGCAGCAGATTGTGCAGGAAGAGATAAATCGCAGTGCTGATGACTTTCGAACTAAGTTCCGAAAAAAGCGCCAAGAAGCAAATCAGAAATTCTGGAAGGACGGCGGTAGCCCCAACACGAATGACCTTTGGCCAGAAAACGAAGGAGCGAACCTCGCGAGAGCATATGGAAAGAAGTTGATATCGAACTTGAACGCTCGCCTTTCTGGGCAAGCGGGCGGCAGGCGAAATCTTGAGGCGCAGGTAAGCGATGAGCTCATGACCCTCCTCCGAGACTGTTTGGAAGTTGCCGGCTTCTTCAATTTGGAAAACGTTGAACATGCCGGATAAGAGTTGGCGGCGTTGCAGCAAACTTCCGCTCCCCGCCGGACCGCCCGCTTGCCCAGAAAGGCGAGCGTTCAAGTTCGATATCAACTTCTTTCCATATGCTCTCGCGAGGTT
>NZ_JRKN01000001.1 GCF_000763905.1 Paracoccus halophilus | reverse complement strand
GCCTCGGCCTCGATCTTCAGGGTTTCGGGGTTGATCCTGACCAGCTTCGATTCCTTGACCGGCGGGCGGCCGACGGCGCTGGTGACAAAGACGGCGGCGCCGTCCTCGGTCCGGATGACCTGATACAGGCCGCGCGTCACCGGCTCGCTGACCACGTCGAACTTGTCGGCGCCGGAAACCGGGATCTCGGGCGAAATCTTCATCTCGACGACCTGCGCCGCCGCCGGGTTCTCGGCGATGACGACGACCGGCTGCAGGCCGGTTTCGGCCTCGGCGTCGATATCCAGCGTGAAGCTGAAGGCGCCCTTGTCATCGACGGTGATCGGCTCGGCGTTCAATACCTCGTTGCCGCGCATCAGGGTCACGGTCTGGCCGGGGATCATCTCTTCGCCCGAGATTATCGCCTTGCCGCCCTTGTAGATGGGCATGCGGTCGGGTCCCGAAGCCGAGACATCGCCGGCGAAATCCACCAGCGGCTTGGTAAACACGGTGTCGGCCAGGGCCGTACCGGCGCAGGCCATGGCAATGGCCGAAGCGCAAAGCGTCAGCCTGATCCGCGGGAAGGAGATAATCGTCATGCGTCGTTCCTTGTTCTGAACCGCTGCGGGTATGGGCGTCCATACCCGCGACCTCCGAGAGTAGAGACGGATCGGCGCGCCGCGGGCATGGCAGGTCTGTTCGGGAAGCGGGCTGGGAACTGGCTGGCTGGAGGCAGTTAAAAGCACCACGCGCGACCGGGCGCAAGCCCGGAATGACGCGGCGTTCCCCATTCTGGCGCGAAACCCCGGGCAAAGGGCCGGATCGCGGCGATTTCGGACCGCGCCATGACCCCTGCCCCGATGGCGACGCCTGCCGGGTGCGGGCCATGGCGCAACACATGTGCAAAACCGGCGATTTGGCGCTAACATATGAATCCGCGCCGATCCGGGGAGGGAACATGACGTTCCGGATCGCGCCGCGCACCATCCTGCAAACCAAAAAAACCGGGAGGAAGATATCGTGAAGCATTTCCTGAAAGCCGCCGCGACCGCCACGGCCCTGATGATGGCCGGGTCTGCCATGGCGCAAGAGATCATTGTCGTCGCCCATGGTCAGGCCAATGACCCGTTCTGGTCGGTGGTCAAGAACGGCGCCGCCAAGGCCGGCGAGGATACCGGCGCCAATGTCGATTTCCGCTCGCCCGAGACCTTCGACATGGTCCAGATGAGCCAGCTCATCGACGCTGCCGTCAACCAGGAGCCGGACGGGCTGGTGGTTTCGATCCCCGACGCCGATGCGCTCGGCCCCTCGATCCGGCGCGCGGTCGAGGCGGGCATCCCGGTGATCTCGATGAATTCCGGGGGCGATGTGGCGCGCGATCTGGGCGCGCAGCTGCATGTCGGGCAGTCCGAATACGATGCCGGCAAGGCGGCCGGCGCGAAGCTGGCCGAGATGGGCGCGACCAAGGCGATATGCGTCAATCAGGAGGTCGGCAATGTCGCGCTGGATCAGCGTTGCGCCGGCTTTGCCGAGGGCTTCGGCAACCCGGTCGCGGTGATCCCGACGCAGAACGACCCGACCGAGGTGCAATCCAAGGTCCGCGCCGCGCTGGAATCCGATCCCGATGTGAATGCGGTGCTGTCGCTGAATGCCACGCTGGTGGGCGAGCCTTCGGTCGCCGCCGTGCAGGCATTGGGGCGCGACGATGTCAGGATCGCGACCTTTGACATGTCGGCGGGCTTTCTGGAGGCCGTGGCCGAAGGCAAGGCGGCATTCGCCATCGACCAGCAGCAGTTCCTGCAGGGCTATCTGCCGGTCGTCTTTCTGGCGCTGCATGCGCAATACGGGCTGATGCCGGGCGGCGACGTGCCCTCGGGGCCGAACCTGATCACCGGGGACAAGGCCGCGCAGGTGGTCGAGCTGTCCGCGCAGGGCATTCGCTGAACCCTCGGCGGGCGCCCGCAAAGACCGGGCGGCCGCCCCATGACACCGGCGCAGCCGGGTGGAGGAGCCATGACGACGGACCCCGGTATCCCGGCGGATGAGCGGATCAAATCCGAATCCCTCGCCACCCGGCTGATGAAACGCCCCGAACTTGGCGCGATCGGCGGCGTCATTCTGGTCACGATCTTCTTTCTGATCACCGCCGACAGCGCCATGTTCACCCTGTCGGGCATCATGAACTTCATGACCCCGGCCGCGCAGCTGGGCATTCTGGGCATTGCCGCCGCGATGCTGATGATCGGCGGCGAATTCGACCTGTCCATTGGCTCGATGGTCGCCTTTACCGGGCTGATCTTCGGCGTGCTGGTGGTGAATATGGGCCTGCCGCTGATCGTCGCCATCCCGCTGACCCTGCTGGCGGCGGCGGGCATGGGGGCGCTGAACGGCTATGTCGTGATCCGCACCGGCCTGCCCAGCTTCATCGTGACGCTGGCCTTCCTGTTCATCCTGCGCGGTGCCTCTCTGGTGGGTCTCAAGCTGTTCACCGGCGGCTCGACCCAGCTGCGCGGCGTGCGCGACGCGGTCGCGGGCGATTTCCTGACGCCGATCTTTTCCGGCGATGCCTTTGGCGGGCTGTTCCGCTGGCTGGCCGGGCGCGGCATCATCGACAGCTTCAGCTCGGGCGCGCCCAAGGTGCCCGGCATCCCGGTCGAGATCCTGTGGTTCATCGCCATGGCGCTGGTCTGTACCTTCGTGCTGCTGCGCACCCCCGCCGGCAACTGGATCTTCGCCACCGGCGGCGACGACAATGCGGCGGCCAATTCCGGCGTGCCGGTCAGACGGGTCAAGGTCTCGCTCTTCATGCTGACCGCCTGCGCCGCCGCGCTGGTCGCGATCATCACCGTCATCGACGCGGGCTCGACCGATGCCCGGCGCGGCTTCATGAAGGAGTTCGAGGCGATCATCACCGCGGTCATCGGCGGCTGCCTGCTGACCGGCGGCTATGGCTCGGCCATCGGCGCCTTCTTCGGCGCGATCATCTTCGGCATGGTGACCATCGGCCTGACCTATACCGATTTCGATCAGGACTGGTTCCAGGTCTTTCTGGGCGGCATGCTGCTTCTGGCCGTGGTCTTCAACAATGTCATCCGCAAGCGCGTGACGGGAGAGCGTTGAGATGTCCGACCCCATCATCCACATGGAAAACATCAAGAAGCATTTCGGCAATGTCATCGCCCTGAACGGCGTGACCTTCGATGTGCGCGCCGGCGAATGCCACTGCCTGCTGGGCGATAACGGCGCCGGCAAATCCACCTTCATCAAGACCATGTCAGGTGTCCACAAGCCGACCTCGGGCGAGATCTTCTTCGAGGGCCGGCCGCTCAGCTTCGACAGCCCGCGCGAAGCGATGGAGGCCGGCATCGCCACCGTCTTTCAGGATCTGGCGATGATCCCGCTGATGAGCGTGACGCGCAATTTCTTCATGGGCCGCGAACCCAGAAAGGGCGGTTTCATCAAACGCTTCGACCTGGACACCGCCAATTCGGTGACCATGGAGGAAATGCGCAGGATGGGCATCAATCTGCGCGCGCCCGATCAGGCCGTGGGGACCTTGTCGGGCGGCGAACGTCAGACGGTCGCCATCGCGCGGGCGGTCTATTTCGGCGCCAAGGTGCTGATCCTCGACGAGCCGACCTCGGCCCTTGGCGTGCGCCAGACCTCGAACGTGCTCGCGACCATCGACCGGGTGCGCAATCAGGGCGTCGGCGTGGTCTTCATCAGCCACAATGTGCGCCACGCCATGGCGGTGGGCGACCGCTTCACCGTGCTGAACCGCGGCCAGACGCTGGGGACCGCCGTCAGGGGCGAAATCGACGCCGGCGCATTGCAGGACCTGATGGCCGGCGGGCAGGAACTGGCCGAGCTGGAAGGCTCGCTGGGCGGCACCGTCTGAACAGGCCGCGCGACGACCGCTCAGGGCTGCGGGCCGGCGACCGGATAGGTGGCGCGGGACAGGATCTGGCCGTCGACATCGACGGTCAGGCGGCAGGCGAGATTGCCGTGCTGGAAGACCAGCCGCCAGCGGCCCTCATCCTCGTCGATGCCGGTTTCGCAATGCGAGGTGATCGCCCCCTCGCGCATCAGCCGCTGCACATCGGCGGCATCAAGGTCGAATATCCCGGCCAGCAATTCGGCATCGACCACGAAACCGTCACCCTGACGATGCAAGGTCACCTTGCCGCCCGCCAGTAATCATTGGCCGCCGCGACGGTGGCGAAATGCGTCGCCACCACCTGGCTGGCGGCAATCAGCGAATCGGCATTCTCGGCATAGACCGGGCGCAGCCTGTCGCGGGTTTCGGCGTCGGGCTGGGTCAGCTTGACGGCGACACGCGACAGCTTGACGGCCAGGTCAGAGCCTTCGCCCGGGGTTTTCGTGATCAGCGTTGGCAACCATTCGGTCATCTTGTTTCTCCTCTTGCGTGGCTGGGTTCGGCTTCGGAATGAGGATGCGGCAGGAATTGCCGGCGGGGTCGTCGAATTGCCCATGTCGCAGGGCCCAGAAAAACGCGCCAAGCCCGACAAGGCCCATGACGAGCGAGACCGGGATCAGGATCAGCGCGCTCATGCCGGGCCGCCCTCGGGCGCGCCGCGAATGGCGCGAAAGGCGTGCCATGTGCCATGGCCCAGCACCGGAAAGATCACGATCAGCCCCAGAAGCCCGGTCGCCACGGACAGCGCGATGCCGCCCGCCACGATGCCGCCCCAGGCCAGCGCCACAGGCAGGTTCTGCACCGTCATGGAAAAGCTGAGGCCAAGCGCGGTCAGCGAATCGCGCGGCTCGACCAGCAGCATCGGGATCGAGAACAGGCTGAGCGCAAAGGCGAAGGCGGCGAACAGCGCCCCCACCGCGCCGCCGGTCAGGATCAGCCCCCAGCCGCGCGCCGTGGTCAGCACATTGGCCAGCGCGTCACCGGCGCCGGGAAAGGGCGTGATGCCGAAGAACAGCGCATAAAGCAGGTCCGCCGCGCGCAGCCAGAACAGCACCAGCAGCCCCAGCAGCAGCCCGGCATAGGCCAGCTGCCCGCCCGAGGCCGGACGCAGCAGCAGCATCTCGCCCAGCGAGATCGGCTGACCGGCCTCGCGCCGGCGACTTTTCTCGTAAAGCCCGATGGCAAAGAACGGGCCGATGATCAGAAAGCCCGAAATCGCCGGCAGCGCCAGATAAAGCAGCCCCGACAGGTAGAGCAGCGCCAGCACCGCATAGGAGAGCAGCACCACGAACAGACCGTAAGCCAGGCTGGAGGCGGGCGCGGCGCGCAGATCCGCCCAGCCCCGGGCCAGCCAGTCCAGCGCCGCGCGGGGCGGCAATCCGCGCGCGAAAGCGGCGGCGGGACGGGCGGGGGGACGCAATGTGGGAAGGGGTTCTAGCATGGCGTCCTCTCAGCAAGCGGGTCGGGCGGCCATGGCGCTGTCGGACAGCACGCAGGCCGGTTGCGAACGAAAGGCGACGGTAAAGAAATGCGCGTTCGCCAGGATGAAGATGCCGGCCACCAGCAGGGCAGCGGCAATGGCCAGCAGGCGTTGCCTCCGCGGGGTCATTGCGCATCCTCCGCATCGGCCCGCGACAGGCCCGAGACATAAAGCGCGAGCAGGCCGATCTCGGCCTCGGACAGACGGCCTTCCCATGCCGGCATGACGCCGGCGCGGCCGTCGAACAGCGTCCGCATCACCGAGGCCCGGTCCTGACCATAGATCACGGCTTCGTCGATCAGCGATGGCGCGCCGATATCCAGCCCCCCCTCGCCCGCCTCGCCATGACAGGCGGCGCAGTTTTCCACGAACGAGACGCCGGCGGCCGAATCCGGATCGCTGCGGCCGTCAAGCATCCCCGCGACATGGCTTGCCATGGCCGCGCGTTCCTCGCGGCTCATCCAGTTGAAGCTTGGCATTTCCGCGATGCGGGTATCGGGATGCGTGGCATTGATGCCATAGCGCAGCGTCTCGGCGATGGTTTCCGGGTCGCCGCCCCACAGCCAGTAGCCGTCGCTCAGCACCGGAAAGCCGGGGCCGCCATCGCCGGTGGCACCATGGCAGGCGGCGCAATTGTCCTGAAACAGGCGGGCGGCGGCCGGCATGGCCTGCGCCATCAGCGCTTCGTCCCCGGCCAGCGCCGCGTAATCGGCATCGGCGAAACGGGGCAGCCAGTCCTGACGCACCGCGTCCATCTTGCGGAACTGCTCGACCGCAAGCTCGCGCTGATCCAGACCCAGAAGCCCGCGCGTGTAATCGCGCCCCCAGGGAAAGGCCGGCAGCAGCACCCAGGCGATCACCGAATAGACAAAGGTGATCACCAGCGCCCAGATGACGATCCGGGGAAACGGGGTGTTCAGTTCCTTGATGCCGTTCCAGTCATGGCCGGTCGTGTCGTAGCCGGTGACGGGATCGACCTCGGGCGGCTGGTCGCGATGCGCGCTCATGGCCGGTCCTCCGGCCTGGTGTCGGGCAGGATCGAGCGGGCGGCGCGGTCGTGATCGGCCCGGCGCCGGGGATTATAGGTGCGGATGATGACGACCAGAAAGAAGCCCATCATCCAGATCGGGCCAAAGGTCTTGGCGATGAAGACCAGGGTCTCGTAGCTCATTGCGCGCCCTCCTCTGCGGCCATCAGGCGATAGGGCGCGTCGGTCAGCCGGCCCAGCGATTGCAGATAGGCGACCAGCGCATCCATTTCGGTCAGCCGCGCGGGGTCGCCGTCGAAATCGCGCAGGGCGATCTCCTCGCCCCAGCGTTCGATGAACCCCTCGGCCTCGGTGGAATCGGGGCGGCTTTGGGCCAGCGCGTCGGCCGGCGCGGCTGCGATCTGCGCCTCGTCATAGGGGACGCCCAGCCGCGCCAGCGTGGCCAGCCCGTCGCGCAGCAATCCGGTGTCCAGCGGCCGCATCAGCCAGGGATAGGCCGGCATGATCGAGGCCGGCACCACCGCGCGCGGGTCGATCAGATGCGCGACATGCCAGTCGTCGGAATATTTCTCGCCCAGCCGCGCCAGATCGGGGCCGGTCCGCTTGGAGCCCCACAGCATCGGATGGTCATAGGCGCTTTCGGCGGCCAGCGAATAAGGGCCGTAGCGGTCCAGTTCATCGCCCAGGCTGCGCACCATCTGGCTGTGGCAGGCATAGCAGCCCTCGCGGATGAAGATCTCGCGCCCGGCCAGTTCCAGCGGCGTGTTCGGGCGCAGGTCTTCGGGCAGTTGCACGGTCTCGTCGATGCGAAACAGCGGCGCGATCTCGACGATGCCGCCGATCGAGGCGGCGACGATGATCGCCACGACCAGCCCCATCGAGACCTTTTCCAGATTGTAATGCAGCTTCAGCATGGGTCCTTACTCCGCCGGCTGGGGGCTAAGCGGGCGCTCGCTCGTGTCCGGCAGGGCGGGCGCGTCACGGAAGGTGGCGCGGCAGTTCAGCGCGCAGAGGATCGCGCCGGTCAGGAACATGCCGCCGCCGATGGTGCGCAACAGGTAATAGGGGGCCATCGCCTCGACGGTTTCGATGAAACTGTAGGACAGCGCGCCGCCTTCGTCATAGGCGCGCCACATCAGGCCCTGCGTGATGCCGGCGTTCCACATCGAGACGACGTAGATCAGCGTTCCCCCGACAGCCAGCCAGAAATGCCATTCGATGGCGCGCGGCCAGGCCATGGTCTCGCGCCCGGAAAGCTGCGGCACCAGCGTGTAGATGGCGCCAAAGACGATCATCGCCACCCATCCCAGCGTGCCGGAATGGACGTGGCCCACCGTCCAGTCGGTGTAATGGGACAGCGAATTCACCGGCCGGATCGCCAGAAAGGACCCCTCGAATGTGGACAGCCCGTAAAACACCGCCGCCACGAACATGAAGCGCAGCGTGGCGTCGTCGCGGACCTTGTGCCAGGCGCCGTTCAGCGTCGCGATGGCGTTCCCGGCCGAGGCCCAGCTTGGCACCAGCAGCATCACCGAAAATGTCATTCCCAGCGTCTGCACCCAATAGGGGAGCGCCGTGTAATGCAGGTGATGCGAGCCGACCCAGATATAGAAGAACACGATCCCCCAGAAGCTGATGATCGACAGCCGATAAGACCAGATCGGCCGCCCCGAGCGCACCGGCAGGAAATAATACAGCATCCCCAGAAAGCCCGCGGTCAGGAAGAAGGCGACCGCATTATGGCCGTACCACCACTGGATCATCGCGTCCTGAACCCCGGCCCAGACCGGAAAGCTCTCGGCCGTGCCCAGGTTCACCGGCAGGGCGATATTGTTGACGATATGCAGCATCGCCACGACCAGGATAAAGGCCATGTAATACCAGTTGGCGACATAGATATGGGGCTCGTTCCGGCGGGCCAGCGTGCGGATATAAAGCACGAAATAGGTCACCCAGACGACCACCAGCCAGATATCGGCATACCATTCCGCCTCGGCATATTCCTTGGACTGGGTGCTGCCCATCAGATAGCCGCTGGCCGCCCAGAGGCAGAACAGGTTGAACCCGATCAGGATGAACCACGGGCTGACCGAATCGGCCAGCCTGGCCCGCGAGGTGCGCTGCAGCACATGGAACGAGGTGGCGATCAGCGCATTGCCGCCAAAGCCGAAGATCACCCCCGACGTATGCACCGGCCGCAGCCGGCCGAAGCTGGTCCATGGCCATGGCGGCGTGCCCTCGGGCCAGTAGAGCAGCGCCGCCACCCAGACGCCGACACCCATGCCGATCACCGCCCAGATCAGCGTCAGGCCGATGCCGAAACGGGTCGGCGCGTCGTAATAGCGATGCAGCCGGTCGGCGGGCGGCTCGGGCTCGTTCATCGCCCCGGCCAGCGCCACGCTGAGAAACAGCCCCAGGGCCACCGCCATCATGCCATGGGTCGCCATCACGCCCTGCCGCGCGACGGCGGCCATGACCAGCCCGAGCACCGCCAGCCCGATGGACAGGAGCAGGGCCGTCCCGCGCTCCGGCCGGGTAAGTGTTGCGATTGCCTTCATGACGTTCCCTTCCTTCAGGCTGCGACTGTGGGGTGGGTGATATCCGCGAGTGTCGAGCGGTCCAGATCGGCAAGGAATGCCGCCTCGGCCAGCCGCAGCCGGACCTTGAGCCCGCAGCAGCCGTCAAAGGTGCAGGTTCCGCCGCCGGGCCGCAGACATTCGACCAGTTGCGGGCCGCCTTCCAGCAGCCGCACCACGGCGCCCAGCCGGATCTCTTCGGGTGCCTTGGCCAGCACCGCGCCGCCGCCGCCGCCGCGGCGGGTCTGCACCAGACCGCCACGCGCCAGGCGCTGCAATATCTTGGTCAGGTGATTGCGCGACAGGCGCAATCTCGCGGCCATTTCGGCCGTCGAGAGGGCTTGCCCGGGTTGGCTGGCCAGCAACATCAGCATTCGCAACCCGTAATCGGTGAACGAGGTCAGGCGCATGACAGCTTTCGCTATTGAATCGGTATCTATTATACCTATTAATAGTGCTGCCGTGAATACAAGCCGTTTCCGGCCCGCCCGCTGCGACCCGTTGTCGCGATCGCGGGACATGGCGGGCGGATTGACCTTTGCCCCGGAAACGGCCAGAAACCGGCGATAACGCAGCCCAGCCTCGCGCCAGGTCGAACATCCTGACCATTCCAGCGAAAGGCGGCGCCATGCGCGACAAGTTTTCCGTTTCCACCTTGCCTGCGGTCGCCCTTGGGGCGGTGATCGGCACCGCGAGCCCGGCCTTGGCGCAAAGCGACGTGGTGGTGCTGGATGCGATCACGCTGATCGGCACCGGCCTGCCCACCGAGGTGATGCGCAATCCCGCCTCGATCACCATCATCGAAAGCGACAGCATCGAGCGCAGCGCGCCGGTCTCCATCGCCACGCTGCTGCGCGACGTGCCGGGCGTCCAGATATCGGAAGAGGGGATCGAGCGGGTCTCGATCCGGGGCGAGGATGCGCGCCGCGTGGCGATCCTGATCGACGGGCAGAAGCTGACCGACCACACCAATTACGGCCAGCCGATCCTGGTCGATCCGACCATCATCGAGCGGATCGAGGTGGTGCGCGGCTCGGCCTCGGTGGTGTCGGGCAGCCGGGCCATCGGCGGCGTGATCAACATCATCACCAAGCGCGGCGCGGCGCAGCCCTTTGCGCTCAGCACCACCGCCGGCTACATCTCGGCGACCGATGGCTATCGCTATTCGGCGACCGCCTCGGGCACCGTGCAGGCCGGAGCGGGCGCGCTGGATTACCGGCTGAGCTATGGCCGCATGGATCAGGAGAACCGGCAGACCCCGGATGGCGAGCTGGTGCCCTCGGACGTGCAGGACCGCAGCCTTTCGGGACATCTGGGCTATCGCCTGGGACGCCATTATTTCGGGCTCAAGGCGCAGTCCTATGACCTGGCCGCCAATGTCTATGTCGGCCAGCCTGGCTTTGACATCGCGCTGCCGAAACGCGATCTGCGCAAGGTCTCGGGCTTTTACGAAGGGACCGATCTCACCCCCTGGCTGAACCGGCTGTCGGTGGATGTCTACCGCCAGACCATCGACCGTGAATTCGTAAACGATGTCAGTACAATGGCCGGCCCGATGCAGATCGACGTGCAATCCGTCTCGGTCGACGATCAGGAAACCGAGGGCCTGAATCTGCGCGCCGAGATGAGCTTTTCGGCCAATACCCGCACCGTGGCCGGTCTGGAATACGAGGACGACCAGCTGACCACCGACAAGGTCACCCAAACGACGATCACGCCGCCGGGCTTTCCCTCGACCACGCTGCGCTATGACCGGGCCAAGATCCGCACCTTCTCGGTCTTTGCGCAGCACGAGTTTGACCTGAACGAGGAACTCACCGCCACCTTCGGCGCGCGCTGGTACGACGTGGATGCGGATCACGAGGCATCGACCACCGATGGCGCCGGCAATCCGACCTCGTCGAACAGCGACAGCCTGCTGCTGCGATCCGCCGGGCTGGTCTGGACGCCGCGCGCGTCGCTGGCGCTGCGGGCCAATATCTCGGAGGGCTACAGCTATCCGACCCTGTCGCAGCTGTTCCTGACCACCACGGCGGGCGGCGAGGGCACGACCTATGGCAACCCGGATCTGGACCCGGAAACCTCGACCACCTATGAACTGGGCGCGCGCTATGACGCGGATGGCTGGCTGTTGGACGCGACGCTGTTCTATACCAAGGCCGAGGATTACATCGTCTCGGCCCCGTCCGGCCCGCGCATCTTCACCTATGAAAACGTCGATGAGGCGCGCAGCTGGGGGCTGGAAGTCTATGCCGAGCACGAATTCGACAGATGGGGCCTGACGCCCTATATCTCGGCCGCGCTGCTGCGCCGTCAGCTGCGCTATGCCAATGGCTACAACACCTTTGACAGCGGCGCGCCCGAGGCGGCGGGCCGGATCGGCCTGCGCAAGGACTGGCAGATCTCGGATGTCACCGGCACGCTGGACCTGTTCCTGCGCGCCGAAAGCGGCACCGATTACCGCGACGATACCGGCAGCGTGACGAATTCCGCCGGCGGCTACGCCACGATCAACTTGCGCGGCGATGTCGAATTCGTCAATGGCATCCGGCTGGTCGCCGAGCTGAACAACCTGACCGACCGCAGCTATCAGCCCTATGGCCAGATGCCCGGAGCGGAGCGTTCGGTCAACCTGTTCCTGACCAAGAGCTTCTGAGGGGGGCGCCATGCTGAAACCCGCGCTGCTGGTCCTGACCCTGATGGCCGATGGCGGCACCCGCCTGACCCTGAGCGAGGCCGAGACCGCCGAGGATTGCGAGGCCATGCGCGAGGTGGTGACGCAGATCCTGACCGAGGCCGGGCAGCCACCGCTGCTGTCGCGCTGCGGCGCGACAGCGCTGCGGCTGACGCCCTTTGTCCATGGCGTCCCGGCCGAGGCCGAGATCTGGCGCTATCGCGTGGAACTGCCCGAGGGCGGCGGTTTCAGCGTCACGCCGCTGGACAGCGCCGCCGCCTGCGATCCCGCCCCGCAGGCCCGGCCCGCGATCCATTGCGCGCGCTCGGCCCAGAAGGTGCTCGCGGACGGCTAGCCTGCGGATCGGTCGCGCAACCGGCCCCCGCCGGCGCGGCACCGCGCATGATTGTTGAGCGATTCCCGCCAATCACCGGCCGATTTTCACCCTGTCGCACAGCCCGGCTCCGGTTTCGCCGGAATATTCGGACGGGTTTCATGGATGGGCCTCGCCCGATTGGCCGGCAACCCATGCGCATCGGCTTGTCCTTGGCACGCCGCCGGGACATGATCGCCATCCGATGAAAGGATCGCCGATGTCCGAGACCCGCCGCCCCACGCCCAGCCTTGCCGAAGAAACCGCCGAGCGTCTGCGCGCCCGCGTGACCGGCGGCGAGATGCTGCCGGGAGAGCGGCTCTCCGAGGCAAGGCTGGCCGCCGATCTGGAGATTTCGCGCAATACGCTGCGCGAGGTGTTCCGGCTGCTGACGCGCGAGGGGATCCTGCGCCACGAACCCAATCGCGGGGTCTTCGTGGCGACGCCCTCGATGGCCTCGATCCTGGATATCTACCGCGTGCGCCGCCTGATCGAGATCCCGGCGCTGACGCAGGCGTGGCCCGGCCATGCCGCCGTCGCCCGGATGCGCGCGGCGGTTGAGCGCGCAGCGGCGCTGCATGACCGCGGCGACTGGCGCGGCGTCGGCAGCGCCAATATGGAGTTTCATCTGGCCATCGTGGCGCTGACCGACAGCCCGCGCCTGACCGGATTCTTCGCCCAGATCATTGCCGAGCTGCGGCTGGCCTTTGGCCTGCTGGACAGTCCCGAATTGCTGCACCGGCCCTATATCGGCCGCAACGCCGATATCCTCGCCCGGCTGGAAGCGGGTGACCAGACCGGCGCGGCGGAACTGCTGGAGAGCTATCTGCACCAGTCCGAACGCGCCGTGCTCGAGGCCTTTGCCCGGCTGGGATAGCCGCAGACCGGGCAAAGGCGTCGCCGCTGGCGGGGCAATCCTGCCGCAGCCGCGAAAATAGACGGATGGCGCGGGCCATGGCGGCTTGCGCCCCGCCGGCGGGCGCGCCTATCAGCCGCCGGCACCGCCCCGAATCGCGGGCGTCAGGAAACGCGGAATGACACAACCCACCCGGAGCAGACTGCAGCGGATCGGCCAGGCCCTGGGTCCGGCCATCGTCGCCGGCCCCCCGGCCGAGGCCCTGCGCGCCGGCATCGGCGCCCTGGCCGGGCTGGCGGTGACGGGGCTCTTCGTGCTGGCTCCGCTGGCCGACGGGATGCTGGAACTGTACCTGATCGCGCCCTTCGGCGCGACCTCGGTGCTGGTCTTCGCGGTGCCCAACAGCCCGCTGGCGCAGCCATGGTCGGCGGTGATCGGCAATGGCACCGGTGCCGTCATCGGCGTGCTGGCCTGCATGCTGGTTCCCGATCCGATCTGGCGGGTGGCGCTGGCCGTGGGCCTGACCGTCGTCGCGATGATACCCTTGCGGGCCGTGCATCCGCCCGCCGGCGCCGTCGCCATGACCGCCGCCCTGAACCCCGAGGCAATCGCGGATCTGGGCTTCGGCTTTGTCCTGACCCCGGTGCTCGCGGGCACACTGACGCTGGTCGCCATGGCGATGCTCCATGCCCGCGCCACCGGCCGGCGCTATCCCTTTCGCCAGTTCGACGAGCCCGGACCGCATGGCACCGCCGACCCCGCCCCGATCAAGCGGCTGGGCCTGTCCCGCGCCGAGCTGAGCGCGATCCTGCAGCGCTATCGCCAGTCGCTGAACCTTGGGGTCGAGGATCTGGCGCGGCTGATCGGCGCCGCCGAATTGCAGGCCGCGACCCATCGCAGCGGCCCGCTGACCGCCGCCGACATCATGTCGCGCGATCTGGTCTCGGTCGGGCCGGAGACGCGGCTGCGCAAGGTGGCCGAGCTGTTCCGCCAGCATGATTTCACCTCGCTGCCGGTGGTCGAGGACGGCGACCGGTTTCGCGGCATCATCTTCCAGATCCACCTGATCCGGCGCGCGCATGAGGACGCCTTTCGCCATGACCGGCGGCTGATCGCGGCGCTGGCGCGGCTGCTGGACCGGCGCCAGGAACTGCCCACCCGCGCGGCCGAGATCATGCTGACCGATCCGCCCCATGCCGCGCCGGGAACGCCCCTGGGCGCGCTCTTGCCGCTGCTGGCCTCGGGCGGTTGCGACGCGGTGCCGGTCCTCGACGGCGGGCGCATCCTCGGCATCGTGACGCAGACCGACCTGATCGCGGCGCTGGCGCGCGAAAACCTGCGACACGGACCGCCGGCGCGCTAACCAACTGTCGGGATTGACCGCCCGCGCGCATTGACATGCGTCGCGCGGCCAAGGATAGCTGCCCTATCGCCGGACCCGACAGGAGCGTTTCATGACCCGCCCCACCCTTGGCGCCGTGGTGATCGGCCGCAACGAAGGCGACCGGCTCAAGGCGTGTCTGAATTCTCTGGTGCCGCTTTGCGCGCGGGTGGTCTATGTCGATAGCGGCTCGGGCGATGACAGCGTCGCCTTCGCGCGGGGCCTTGGCGTCACGGTGGTCGAACTGGACACCGCCACCCCCTTTACCGCCGCCCGCGCCCGCAATGCCGGCTTTCAGGCCCTGCTTGCGGCGGGCGAGACGGATCTGGTGCAATTCGTCGATGGCGACTGCACGGTTCTGGCCGGCTGGCTGACCGCCGGGACCGAGGCGCTGGCCGCCGATCCCGGGCTGGGCCTGGTCACCGGCTGGCGATCCGAGATCCATCCCATGGCCACGGTCTATAACCAGATGTGCCAGGTCGAGTGGCGTCGCCCCGCCGGGCCGATCACCGCCTGTGGCGGCGACATGATGGTGCGCACCGAAGCATTTCGTCAGGTCGGCGGCTTCAACCCCGGCGTCATCGCGGCCGAGGATGACGAATTCTGCCTGCGGCTGGGCGAGGCGGGCTGGAAGCTGATCCGCCTGCCGGTCGAAATGACCCGCCATGACGCCGCTATGACCCGCTTTGGCCAGTGGTGGCGGCGCGCCAGACGCGCCGGGCACGGGTTTGCGCAACTGAACCGCATGCATCCGCCGCATTTCCGGCGCGAAAAGCTGCGCGTCTGGGTCTATGGGCTGGTCCTGCCGCTGATCTTTCTGCTGGGCCTGTTCACCTGGGCCTGGATTTCCCTTGCCGTTCTGGGGCTTTATGCGCTGTCCTGGTGGAAAACCTGGCGCGGGCTCGCGGGCCAGCCGATGGCCGCGCGGCAGGCCGCGCTGCTGACCCTGGCCAAGCTACCTAACCTTTTAGGAATGTTGACTTACTATCGCCGAGCCCGCAAAGGCGAGGATATGCGTATTATCGAGTATAAATAGGGTATTTCCATGACCTCCGATCTTCGTGTGGGTATTGTCGGCGCGGGCTACATCGCCTCGTGGCACGCGGATGCGATCAGGGCCACGCCCGGCGCGCGGCTGGTTGCCGTCTGCGACCCCGCCGCCGACGCGGCCGAGGCGCTGGCCGGCAGCTATGGCATCGCGGCCTTTACCGACCTTGACCGGATGATCGCGGCCAAGGTCTGCGATGCGGTCCATGTGCTGACGCCGCCGAACCTGCATCGCGACATCGCGGTGAAATGCCTTGAGGCCGGGCTGCATGTCATGGTCGAAAAGCCCGTGGCCCTGTCGCTGGCCGAAATCGACGACATGGCCCGCGCGGCCGATGCCGCCGGCCGCCAGCTTGGCGCCTGCCACAATTTCCTGGGCCTGCCCTCATACGAAAAGCTCAAGGCGCGTAAACAGGCGGGCGATCTGGGGCTGGTCTCATCGGCGCAGATCAACTGGGCGCTGCCGCTGGTGCCGCTGCGATCCGGCCCTTACGGGCTGTGGATGCTGCGCGAGACGAAAAACCTTCTGCTGGAACTGGGCCCGCATCCGTTTTCCATGGCCGTGGACCTGTTCGGCCCGCTGGAGATCGAGCATGTCAGCCTGGGCCAGTGGATCACCCTGCCCGGCGGCGAACAGCGCCCGCAAAGCTGGCGCATCATCGGCCGCGCCGGTCAGGTCGATCTGTCGATCAACCTGTCGCTGGTGGAGACCTTCGACGACCGCTCGGTCAGCCTGCGCGGCTCATCCGCCATGGCGCGGATGGATTTCGCCGCCGATACGCTGGTGGTCACGCGCGACAATACCGCCGATCTGGTGCTGAACCCGCTGATCAAGGAACTGGGCCGCGCCGGCGGCCACCTGCGCGAAGGTCTGCGCAACGCGTTCCGTCAGGCCGCCTCGCTGAACCAGAAAAGCCCCTATGGGCTGAGTTTCCGCACCACCGTCGCCGCGTTTTACGACGGCATCCGCAAGGGACAGCCCGATCCGCGCTTCGCGCCCGCCTCGGCCCGGCTGGTCATGCAGGGGATCGGCGACGCGCTGGAGCGCCTGCCCGCCCTGCCCGCGATCCCCGCCCGCCCGACCGGCACGCCGCGGCCGCGCGTCATGGTGATCGGCGGCACCGGCTTTATCGGCCGCAACCTGACCCGGCGGCTGGTCGAACGCGGCCATGATGTGCGCGTGCTGTCGCGCGGCAGGGGTGGCCCCTTTCCCGACCTTGCCCACCGGGTCGAAACCGTCGGCGTCAGCCTGCGCGACCCCGATGCGCTGCACCGCGCGATGCAGGGCATGGATTGCGTCTATAATCTGGCGAAATCGACCGATAAAAGCTGGGAAGCGGCGCTGGAAAACGATGTCGCCACGACCGAACGCATCGGCCGCGCCGCGCTGCGCGCGGGCGTCGGCCGGCTGGTCCATACCGGCACCATCGCCTCCTACGACATGTCGGACCCTGCCCGCACCATCACCGAGGCCACCGATTTCGGCGATATGGAAAGCCGCAATATTTACGCCCGCTCAAAGGCCGAGGGTGAAAAGCGGCTGCTGGCCATGCAGGCCGAGGGCCTGCCGCTGGTCATCGCACGTCCCGGGATCGTGCTGGGCGATGGCGGGCCGTTGCAGCATTGGGGGATCGGGCGCTGGCACGGCGCCGGCGCGGTGCGGCTGTGGGGGGACGGGCGCAATATCCTGCCCTTCGTGCTGGCCGACGATATCTCGGACGGGCTGATCCTGATGATGAGCCGCCCCGAGGCGATCGGCGAAAGCTTCAACCTGATCGGCGATCCGATGTTCTCGGGACGCGATTATTTCCAGGCGATCCATGACCGGATGGGGGCGAGGCTGCGGGTCAGCGGCTCGAACCTGAGCGCGCTTTGGGCGGTGGACGCGGCGAAACAGGGGCTCAAACGATATGCCCTGCGCAAAAAGGGCGCGGCGCCGGCCTCCAGGGCGGACTGGAAATCGCGCGGGCATCTGTCGCCCTTTGACAACCGCAAGCCCAAGGACCTGCTGGGCTGGACGCCCGAGGCGGATCGCGACGCCTTCTGGCGCCGCGCCATCGACGAGGCGCATCTGTTCTGGTGAGACGCTAAAGGCCGCCCGCCGGCACGCCGGTTTCGGGGATCGAGGTCACCACCTGCCAGACGATTTCCTGCATCCGCCGCGCCAGTTCCGGGCTTGGCGCGGTGGCGGGCGTGCCATCGGCGCGCAGCAATTCATGCGGCAGGCCGACCGGGCTTTTGCCATAGAGCACCGCGTAATGGGTCAGCGCCACCAGATAGATACCCAGATCGTTGGGATGGATGGTGTCCAGCGCGCCCTCGGGCGTGCGACCGAAGAGATCCTCGCGGGTTTTCAGCTCGGCGATGCCGCCCTGCGCCTCGGCCTCGGCGACCAGTTTCGCCATGACCTGCCCGGCGGGGATCAGCCAGACCGGCTTGCCCGCGCCGCGCGCGGCGGGCCATAGCAGATCGGGTTTCCACATGGTTTCCAGATCGGTCGGCAGGCGGTCCAGCCAGTCCTGCGGATCGTCCAGCGGGTGCCATGTCTCATACAGGAAAATCTCGCCCGCGGGATTGCCGGCCGCCGCCTCGGCCGCCCATTTTCCGACATAATCGCGGGTGTCGAAATATTTGATCGCATCGGCCAGCCCGACCATCTCGGTCAGGATGAAATCGTCATATTCGCCGCTGGCCAGTGCCTGATGCGCGTCGCGATATTTCGGCGTGTCGTTTTCCTGCGCGAAGCCGTTGATTTCGACATCGGGTTCGAAATGCGCCTTGAGCGTGGTGCCCCAGCCCAGTTGCAGCGCGTAATCATGACCCGCGACAAGCTGCGCCAGCATCGCCGGCATCTCGCGCCCGACAAGGCTGTGGCCCAGATGATAGACGCGAAGCGGACCCTGCGGCGGGGTACGGCTCTGGCTGTAGTAATCCTGCACATCCTCGCCGTTATCCTTGGCCGGCGCCGCCAGCGGCAGCGCGGCCAGAACGCCCGCGACCAGCGCGCCAAGCCCGGTTCCGGCGCTGCGCAGCCGCGATCCGCGCCGCCCGCGCCAGGTCAGGACCAGCAGAAAGACGGCAAGCGCGGCCAGGGCCAGGGACAGGATCATGGGGTAAGGCAAGGGATGCTCCGTTCCGAGAACCGGGACATTCTAACCCAGACGGGCCCGGGGGCGAAGGCCGGATCGACGCAGCGGCCGATCCGGCTGCGCGATCAGGCCCTGGCCACGCCGTTGCTGCGGTTCCAGCGGATCGAGGCCCAGAGCGAGATCCCGATCAGCGTCGCCCCGCCAAGCCCGGTCACCACCTCGGGGATATGGACCAGGGGCTGCACGAACATGATCACCGACAGCGCGATGATGGCATAGAACGCCCCGTGTTCCAGGAAGCGATAGGCGGTCAGCGTGCCCTTTTCGACCAGCATGATGGTCATCGAGCGCACATACATCGCGCCGATCCCCAACCCGATGGCGATGACGAACAGGTTATGGGTCAGCGCGAAGGCCCCGATCACCCCGTCGAAACTGAAGGACGCATCCAGCACCTCAAGATACAGGAACGCACCCAGCCCGCCCTTGGCGCCGGCCTGCAAGGTCTGCTGGCTGCTGTCCAGAAGCCCGCCCAGCACCTCGACCAGCAGGAATGTCAGCAGTCCCCAGATCGCCGAGCGGAAAAAGACCTCGGATTCGGCAGGATCGAAAAAGCGCGAAAAGATCAGCACGGTGATCAGGGCGATGGCCACCTCGATGCCGCGGATGGTGGCGTATTTCTGCATCCGCCCCTCGAGCCAACGGACCCAGTGCACGTCCTTTTCATGGTCGAAGAAAAAGCTCAGCCCGACCATCATCAGGAAAGTGCCGCCAAAGGCCGCGATGGGCAGATGCGCCTCTTGCATGATGCGCGAATATTCATCGGGCTGGCTGGCGGCCAGAACCATCGCCTGCCAGGGGCCGATATTGGCCGCGATCACCACGATCAGCAGCGGGAACACGATCCGCATGCCGAAAACCGCGATGACGATCCCCCAGGTCAGAAAGCGGTGCTGCCATTTCGGCGTCATGTCCTTGAGCTTGTTGGCGTTCACGATCGCGTTGTCGAAGGACAGCGAGATTTCAAGAACCGCCAGAACCGCGCAGATGAAAAAAACCGAGAGCATGCCCCCGATCGTGCCGGTCGTCTGCCAGCCAAGGGCCGCGCCAAGCACCAGGCCCAGGACCGTGACGATCAGGGCCCATTTGAAATAATGCATCAGCGAAGGCTGGGCGCCACCACCAGCGGCCCCCCCCGGGGGATTGTTTCCGTGCGTCATGCGATAAAAGTCCAGGCGGCTGGTCAAAAGATCGGTGCCGACATCACGAACGTGCCGCCACGTCCGCCAGAGGGGCCCGGACACCAAACTGTATTCACGAATTCGCGAATGGCGGCAAGATGAGGTCAATCATGCCGTTTTGCAAGTCCCCGAGGGCCGGGCCGGAAAAAATTTACCGCCCGAACCCGGCCGAAAACCGCGCCGGCATCCTGCCCGTTGGTCACTGCCATGCCCGCAGGTCATGGCGGCAATGCGCTATGCTGCATTGCAGAAACATTCCATCGGGCCCATGTTTGCGCCATCGGAAATTGATATGCAGACAGGCTACTGACATGAACATCATCCGCTCGGCTCTCCGCGCCCTCCGCGCCGCCGTTTCGGTGGTTTCGGATCTGAAACAGAACAATACCCCGTCCGAGCGCGAGTTGCGCCGTCTGGGGATCTCGAAATCCGATTTCGAGGGCGCCCGCCTGCAATAAACGCAAGCGCGGCGGGCCTTTGCCCGCCGCAGCCCGGCACGGCGCGCCCCCTTACATGCGCCCGCCATTCGTGACAGTCTGCGCTCAGTTGTCATGGACCCCTGAGACCGCATGAGCGCCACGTTTCCCGTACGCATCGCCCGCAGCACCCTTGTCGGAACCGCCCGCGCCCTGCTGAGCCTGCGCGCCATCGACCTGCCGCCGCCGGCCACGGTTCCGCGCATCTTTGTCGCCAATCACGTCAGCCATGCCGATTTCGTGACGCTGTGGTCGGCGCTGCCCAAGCCGCAGCGCCTGCGCACGCGCCCCGTCGCGGGCGCCGATTACTGGCAGGCCTCGCGCCTCAGGGGCTGGATCGCAAACCAGGTCTTCCGCGCCGTGCTGATCGACCGCGACCCGGCCAGACGCAGCGCCGATCCGGTCGAGACCGTGGCCCAGGTGCTGCGCGGCGGCGAGGATGTGATCTTTTTCCCCGAGGGCACGCGCAACCTGACCGACATGGCCCTGCTGCCGCTGAAATCCGGCATTTTCCATCTGGCCCATGCCGCGCCCCGGGCCGAGATCGTCCCGGCATGGATCGTGAACCTGGACCGCATCCTGCCCAAGGGCGCATTCGTGCCGGTGCCGCTGAACTGCGCCGTGCGTTTCGGCGCGCCGCTGCGCCCGCGCGCAGGCGAAACGCGCGACGATTTCCTGCAGCGCCTCGCCGGGGCCATGCTGGCCCTTTCCGGCAGGGAGGGCTGAGATGTCGCGCTTTTATTCCCCCTCGGCCTTCGTGTTCTACGGGCTCTTCGCCTTTCTGATCGTCGCCACGCTGCTGGCGCGCTGGCTGATCGCGCGCGGCAAGGTGCGCGGCGACACGGCGCGCAACCTGATGGACCGGATCTGGGCCTGGTGGGTGATGATCGGCCTTCTGGCGCTGATCTTCACGCTGGGCGCGACGGCGATCACGGTCTTTTTCGCGCTGTGCTCATTCGCGGCGCTGCGCGAATTCGCCACCGTCACCCATACAAGGCGCGCCGATCACGGCGCATTGGCACTGGCATTCTATGTCATCCTGCCACTGCAATATCTGCTGGTCTGGCTGAACCTGCCGATCTTTGCGGCGCTGCTGATCCCGGTCTACTGCTTTTTGCTGCTGCCCGTCGTCACCGTTTTCCGAGGCGAGGTCGCGGGCTTTCTGACGCGCGTGTCGGAAACCCAGTGGGGGCTGATGGTCTGCGTCTATTGCGTCTCGCATATCCCGGCGATCCTGTCGCTGCAGATCCCCGGCTATCGCTACAGTTCCTTCACGCTGGTCGCCTGGCTGGTTCTGGTCGTGCAGGCCTCGGACGTGCTGCAATATGTCTGGGGCAAAAGCATCGGCAGGCATCTTCTGGCGCCGCGCGTCTCGCCCTCGAAAACGGTCGAGGGGCTGGCGGGCGGCATGCTCAGCGCCAGCCTGCTGGGCATGGCGCTGGCGCCGATCACGCCGTTTGCATGGTGGCAGGCCGGGCTGGTCGCGCTGGCCGTGACCGCGATGGGCTTTCTGGGCGGGCTGATCATGTCGGCGATCAAGCGCGACCGGGGCGTCAAGGACTGGGGCACGCTGGTTCAGGGCCATGGCGGCATCCTGGACCGGCTGGACAGCCTGGTCTTTTCCGCCCCGGTCTTTCTGCACATTCTGGCATGGGGATGGCTATGACACAGGATTCCGGCCGCCGGCCGATCGCCAGCCGCAACACGAAATGGGCGGCGCATGTCACCGACCGGCTGGTGCAGCTTCGCGTCGCGCCCAACCATATCTCGGTCGCATCGCTGATCGCGGCATTGCTGTCGGGCGCGGCCTTCGCCCTGTCGCCCGCGACCGGGCCGGGCTGGGGCGCGGCGCTGCTGGTGCTGGGCGCGGCGCTTTGCCAGTTGCGGTTGCTGTGCAACCTGTTCGACGGGCTGGTCGCGGTCGAGGGCGGTCTGGGCACGCCCGACGGCGCCTTCTGGAACGAGATCCCCGACCGGCTGTCGGATCTGCTGATCCTGGCGGGTTTCGGCATGGCGGCCGGCGCGCCTGCTCTGGGGCTGCTGGCGGCGGCGCTGGCGATCCTTACCGCCTATCTGCGCGAATTCGGGCGCGCCTCGGGGTTTGAGCCGGATTTTTCCGGGCCGGGGGCGAAATCGCACCGCATGGCGGTGGTGATCGCGGGCGCATTGCTGCAGGCGGGTGCGCTGATCGCTGGCTCCGGCTGGCCGGTCGCGTCATGGGCGCTGTGGCTGGTCGTCCTGCTGGCCGGCCTCACCGGCGCAAGGCGCAGCCTGCATGTCCTGCGCGGGTTGCGGGATCGGGCCGGCTGAAACGAAGCAAGGCGCGGCCCGTTGCCGCGCCCCTGCCCGTTCAATAGCAGGCGATCCTGGTAATCCTGCCATCCTTGCCGGTTTCCATGTTCAGCCGGCTGGGCCGGTAATCCATGGTGACCGGATCGGCGGGACCAACCACCCGCGTGCCCTCGGGCAGGGTCATGTCCCCGAGCACCGCGCCCGGCTGCCCGACCAGACCCTGGAACCGGCTCGCGCCGCAGGCATCGCTTTCGCTTGGGGCGGCGGGCTCCTGCGCTTCGGGCTGGGCACAGGCCGCCAAGGCGGATAACAGCAGGATCAGCGGCAGTTTATCTGACAGGGCCATGCCGGTCAGCCGCAGTCGATATTGTAGATATTGCCCGCCGCATCGAGGCGGAAGACGATGCGCAGGGGATCGTATTCCTGCGGCTCGATGCCGCGATATTCCGCCACCCGGTAATCGCGGGTCACGCCCAGCGTCGGAATGATCGATCCCGGCTGGCCCAGCGCCGAGGTATAGTTGCCGGCCTTGCAAGCGTCCGGCTCGCGCGTCTCGAGGCCGCTGATGCCATCGACGGGCATCAGCGGCACCGGGGCAACTTCCGGCGCCATGGCCGGCTCGGTCTGATAGGCCGGCGCGCAGGCCGCAAGCATGGCAAGGACAGTAGAAGCGATCAGGGCTCGGGTCATCAACCAGTCATCCAACACAAGAATTTCCGTTGCCGGCATCATAAGAGCATGATCCGGGAATGAGAAGCCGCGCCACCCGCCGACCGGCAGAGTTGTGATCTTGCGGTCCCTATTCGACCAGCGCGACGGCAGGCCGGCCGCCGGTTCCGTAATAGGCCAGGAACATGTCCACCGCGCTGCGATTGACCTTGCGCAGCATGTCCTTGTCGATTGATTGCGGCCCCAGGAACAGGGCGCGGTCATGCACGGTGACGCGCGCCAGTTCGATCAGCTGATCGGCCGCCAGCGACAGATCCGGGATCCTCAGCTCACCCTGGCGGACGCATTTCTCCAGATAGGTGATCAGCTGCTGGCGCAGCAGTACCGGCCCCGCTTCGTAATATTCCTCGGCCAGCGACGGAAAGCGCTCGGCCTCGCCGACGCTGACGCGATAGATCCGCAGCCCGAATTCGGAAACCATATGCGCCGAGATGATCTGCACGATGAAGGGCAGCACCTGCTCGACCGGCAGATCCACCTCGACCAGGGCGCTGGCATCCGCGGCCTCGCGGGCCAGTTCGCTGCGGAACACCTCGATGAACATGACGCGCTTGTCGGGGAAATAGCTGTAGAGAGTCGCCTTGGAGACGCCGGCCTCGCGGGCGATATCATCGACGGAGGCGCCTTCGAAACCGTCGCGAAGGAAAATCGTTCGGGCACCCTCCAGAACCTGGAGAAATTTCCGTCCGCGCGTAACCGGAAGAGCCTTCGGCATCGCTGATACCCCCTACCTATTGATTAACATGCCTGGCGCGCAGAGGTTCGGGGATTGTCAGGGGACGTTGAGCATTGCCGTACATGAACCCATCTCCACAAACCGTTTCAAAGCGCCGACACAATCAAGTTCAATATGACTAAAATCCACATGTCGATTGCACCCGTTGCTTACACTTCTTCAATGGGAAATTTCATGTGGCGCCGGAAGCACCCTGAAAATACCATATATCCCGAAATGCTCGGCGTAATTCTGCCGAGATTCCGCCATCCCCGTCCGGCCGCCGATCGACGGGTCATGCAGTTGCAGCGAAAAGCGCAGCAAAACCCGCCGCCCGGCGGCCCGATGCCACGACAGACCGGCAGATTTCGACGGTCAGCCCCTGCGCGCCCCGGGGGCCGAATTTCGGATGATGGGGGCCAACCGCCCCGGAAAAGCGGGTAAAACCGCCAGAACAGCGGATGGGAGCCCTCATGCGGCCCGATCTGACGGGATCCGGGCCCGAATCACCCGCGCACGGCAAGCGAAAGGGCCGCCCCCTGGGCGGCCCCTGTCGCGGAAAAACTGACTGCCGGTGGAATATCAGGCGGCGTCGGCCTCTTCGGCGGCGTGCCGGCGCTCGCTTTCCTCGCGCGACAGCGCGACCGAGGTGCGCACACCCTTGGCGACGAATTCCATCAGGCCCTTGACGACGCGCTCATTGGGATCGATGCCGGCGCAGGACAGAACCTCGCGCCCGTCACGCGACCGTGCCCAGCGGGCGATCTGATCGGGGCCGTTGCCATATTTCTTGTCATCCGCGATCGCGTCATCAAGCGCCGCCAGAACGACGGCGGCAAACAGCTTGCGGGCCCGCTGCCCCTGCTCGAAATTGAAAGCCGATCCATCTACAAAATCGCGCATTGCCTTGTCCTATTCTTATTGCGGTGCCCCGCCAAAACGTTAAAGTCGGTGCTACCGTGTCTGTCGCCCGTTGCCGGACAGCGAAGGATGGCTTAGCCGATCCACTACGTGATTCGGTACGCCTCCTGCCGCATGACCGCCATGCATTGGTTGCAAGCCAACGCTATTTGCATGTTTATCCCGCCAATAGCAACATTTTCGCGACGCGAGGACAGTGTGCGCTATCTTGACACTGTCGATATTGTCATTTGATCGCTCCGGGATCCGCAGGCCGATATAATCCGGAAAGGCCGAAATTCAAGCCTGACACAAGGTTTTCCGTTGCGTTTTCATGACGTTTGAATCGCCGCACCGGTCCATGCGATGCGCTGCGGCCGCCGGCGCCATGGCGTGCCGCCGCGCAAGCCGGCCCGCCCGTGCCGCGACGTAGCAAATTTCCCGCAGTTGTTTCGGATCGAATCCGCGCCACATTCGTTAACCTCGGAAGGCGGAGTTATTGTCACATGTCACAAGCATCCATCCAGATCTCGCATGAGGATTACGGCAGTTCAGGGCGCTATTTCGCGCAGCTTCCCGGCGTCGAAGGCGAGGCGGAACTGACCTGGAGAAATGGCGGGCCCGGCATCATCGTCGCGGATCACACCTTTGTGCCCAATCCGATGCGCGGCAGCGGCGTCGCCATGGCGCTGGTCAAGCGCCTGATCGCCGATGCGCGGCATCGCGGTTTGCTGATCGCGCCGAACTGCAGCTATGTTCAGGCGCAATTCGACCGGCACCCGGAATGGGCGGACCTGCGCGCCGACAGCTGAACCGCCCGCGGCGTGTTGCCGCTACGTCAGGCGGACGGACCGCCGGGGCAGCCCCTGTCGCTGAGACGGGGCAATTGCCCGATTCCCCATGGCACATATCATTTCAGATATGCAGATCGGCCGAATGCTGAATTGACGGATATATGAACCTGGCGCTAGCTTCGGGCGCAGACGGGTCGATACCGGCCGTCTGCGGCAGCGGCTGGCGTATCCGCGTCACCCGCCCGCGCGGATTGATCGACTGCACCGGCAGGAAAGGTGCTGCGACAGGCAGCCGCCACCGGCGCAGTGAACACAGGGAGGAAACATGCTGAACCTCAGGAAATGCGCTCTGGCGCTGGCCTCGGCGGCTGCGATGGCGATACCCGCCATCGCGGCGGCCCAGGGCATGGTCGGGATCGCCATGCCGACCAAGACCTCGGCCCGCTGGATCGCGGACGGCGACAACATGGTCAAGCAGTTCGAGGCCGCCGGCTATCAGACCGACCTGCAATATGCCGATGACGATATCCCCAACCAGCTGGCCCAGATCGAGAACATGATCACCAAGGGCGTGAACGTGCTGGTGATCGCGGCCATCGACGGCACCACGCTGTCCAATGCGCTGGCCAATGCCCAGGCCGCCGATATCAAGGTCATCGCCTATGACCGGCTGATCCGCGACACGCCCGATATCGACTATTACGCCACCTTCGACAATTTCAAGGTGGGCGTCGAGCAGGCCAATACGCTGGTCGCCGGGCTCAAGGAGCGCTTTCCCGACGTGAAGCCCTGGAACGTGGAGCTGTTCGGCGGCAGCCCCGACGACAACAACGCCTATTTCTTCTATGACGGCGCCATGTCGGTGATCCAGCCGCTGATCGACGACGGCTCGGTGGTGATCCCCTCGGGGCAGATGGGCATGGATACGGTGGGCACCCTGCGTTGGGACCCGGCCACGGCCCAGGCGCGGATGGATAACATCCTGTCGGCGAATTATACCGACAAGCAGGTGCAGGGCGTGCTGTCGCCCTATGACGGGCTGTCCATCGGCATCCTCTCGTCGCTGAAAGGCGTGGGCTACGGCTCGGGCGACATGCCGATGCCGATCGTTTCGGGTCAGGACGCGGAACTGCAATCGGTCAAGTCGATCCTGGCGGGCGAGCAGTATTCCACCATCTTCAAGGACACCCGCGAACTGGCAAAAGTCACCGTCGCCATGGTCGATGCCATGATGAAGGGCGAAGAGCCGCAGGTGAACGACACCGAAACCTATGACAATGGCGTCAAGGTCGTGCCCTCCTACCTGCTGGAGCCGGTGCCGGTCACGGCCGCGAACCTGACCGAGGTACTGGTCGGTTCGGGCTATTACACCGAAGACCAGCTGAAGTGATCGCTTCGCGCCGCCGCGACCCTTGCGGCGGCGCCTCCGCAATCCAAGGAGGTGGCCATGGATGCGATTCTGGAAATGCGGGGGATCACCAAGGAATTCCCCGGCGTCAAGGCGCTCGACAATGTGAACATGACCGTCCGGCGCGGCGAGATCCGCGCGCTGGTGGGTGAAAACGGCGCGGGCAAATCCACGCTGATGAAGGTGCTGTCGGGCGTCTATCCGCACGGCTCCTATGACGGCGAGATCCTCTACAACGGCAAGCCGATGGCCTTTCGCGGTATCCATGACAGCGAAGCGCAGGGCATCGTCATCATCCATCAGGAACTGGCGCTGGTGCCGCAGATGTCGATTGCCGAGAATATCTTTCTGGGCAATGAAATCGCCACGCGCGGCGTCATCAACCGTCACGAAACCAACCATCGCACCGCCGAACTGCTGGCCAAGGTGGGCCTGCGCGAAAGCCCCGAAACCCGCGTGGGCGAGCTGGGCATGGGCAAGCAGCAACTGGTGGAAATCGCCAAGGCGCTGTCGAAAAAGGTCGATCTGCTGATCCTGGACGAGCCGACATCCTCGCTGAACGAACATGACAGCGACGCGCTTTTGCGGCTGTTGGCCAGTTTCCGCGAACAGGGGATGACGGCGATCCTGATCTCGCACAAGCTCAATGAAATCAGCCAGGTCTGCGACAGCCTGACGGTGCTGCGCGATGGTGCGACGGTCGCCCATCACGACGGCATGGTGCCGGAAAGCCGGATCATCAAGGACATGGTCGGGCGCAGCATGGACGACCGCTACCCCCCCCGCGATCCGCAGATCGGCGAGGTGGTGATGCAGGTCCGCGACTGGACGGTCGAGGATCCGGCCGACAGCGAGCGCCTGCTGGTCAAGGGCGCCAGCTTCGAGCTTCACCGGGGCGAGGTTCTGGGCATCGCGGGCCTGATGGGCGCCGGGCGCACCGAACTCGCGATGAGCATCTTCGGCCGCTCGATGGGCAAATACCGCTCGGGTCAGGTCACGATCGGCGGCCAGCCGGTCGATCTGTCCACCGTGCCCAAGGCAATCAAGGCCGGCATGGCCTATGTGACCGAGGACCGCAAATCGCTGGGCCTCGTGCTGATCGATTCGATCCGGCGCAATATCCCGCTGGCCAACCTGCCGGGCGTTGCCACCCGCGGTATCGTCGACCGCCATCGCGAGGGCCGGATCGGCAATGACTTCCGCCAGCGGATGAACATCCGCTCATCCTCGATCGAACAGGAAACCGTGAACCTGTCGGGCGGCAACCAGCAAAAGGTGGTGCTGTCGAAATGGCTGTTCGCCGGGCCGGAAATCCTGATCCTGGACGAGCCCACGCGCGGCATCGACGTGGGCGCAAAATACGAAATCTACACCATGATCCGCGATCTGGCCGCGCAGGGCAAATCGATCATCGTCATCTCGTCCGAGATGCCCGAACTTCTGGGCATCACCGACCGCATCCTGGTGATGAACGAAGGGCGTCTGGTCGGCGAACTGCCGACCGAAGAGGCCACGCAGGAAAAGATCATGTCCATCATCATCTCGTCGGGCCACGACCTGACCGAAACCAACGTCACCCCCGAGGAAATCGAGGCAGAGACCGCCCATGTCTGATACCCCAGCCCGCCCCGCCGGCGATACCTTCGGCTTTATCCGCCGCAATATCCGCGAATACGGCATCCTGTTCGCGCTGGTCATCATCATGGCCTTTTTCCAGATCGTGACCGGCGGCATCCTGTTCCGGCCGGTGAACCTGACCAACCTGTTCCTGCAAAACAGCCATATCGTCATCATGGCGGTGGGCATGCTGCTGGTCATCGTGGCCGGGCATATCGACCTGTCGGTAGGCTCGGTCGCGGCATTCGTGGGCGCGCTGGCCGGGCTGATGATCGTCAAGATGGGGCTGCCGATTCCGCTGGTCATCGTGCTGAGCCTGATCGCGGGGGCGATCATCGGCGGCATTCAGGGCTATTGGATCGCCTATTGGAAAATCCCCAGCTTCATCGTCACGCTGGCCGGGATGCTGGTCTTTCGCGGGCTGACCATGTGGATCCTCAAGGGCCAGAATATCGGCCCCTTCCCGCGCGAATTCCAGATGCTGTCCTCGGGCTTCATCCCGGATATCTTTGGCCCGGACAAGCCCAACACCCTGTCGCTGATCCTGGGCTGGGGCGCGGCCGTCGCGATCCTCTGGCTGCAGATCCGCGCCCGCCGGCGCGAGGAATCCATGGGCATCGCGGATGAGCCCTTCGCCTTTTTCGCCGCCAAGAACGCGCTGATCTTCATGGCGCTGGTGATGATGACCTGGGCGCTGGCCAATTTCCGTGGCCTGCCCAATGTCTTCATGGTCATGGCCGTGCTGGTCGCGCTTTACGCCTTTATCTCGGAACGCACGACCATCGGGCGGCGCATCTTCGCCATCGGCGGCAATGCCAAGGCGGCCAAGCTGTCGGGGATCAATTCCGAACGCGTCGTGTTCATGACCTTCGCCAATATGGGCATGCTCGCGGCGCTGGCCGGGCTGGTCGTCTCGGCCCGGCTGAACTCGGCCACGCCCAAGGCCGGCGAAGGCTTCGAACTGGACGTGATCGCCGCCGTCTTTATCGGCGGTGCCTCGATGGCCGGCGGCGTCGGCACGGTGATCGGCGCGGTGGTCGGCGCCTTCATCATGGGCGTGATGAACAACGGCATGTCGATCCTGGGCATCGGCATCGACTATCAGCAGATCATCAAGGGTCTGGTGCTGATGGCCGCCGTGATCTTCGACGTCTCGAACAAGAGCAAGTCATAAGCCATGCAGCCAGACTGGATCGCCGTAGACTGGGGCACCACGAGGCTGCGCGTCTGGGCCATGTCCGGCGCGCAACCTGTGGCGGCGCGCGCCTCGGACAAGGGCATGGGAGGGCTCACGCCCGAGGGCTTCGAGCCGGCGCTGCTGGAGCTGATCGCCGACTGGCTGCCCGATCGCGGGCAGATGCCGGTCATCGCCTGCGGCATGGTCGGCGCCCGCACCGGCTGGGCCGAGGCCGAATATCGCGCCACCCCCTGCACGCCGCTGGACCCGCATCGCGCCACCCGCCCGCCGGTCCGCGACGCGCGGCTGGATCCGCGCATCCTGCCCGGCCTGTCGCAAGCCGAGCCCGCCGACGTGATGCGGGGCGAGGAAACCCAGATCGCCGGCTTTCTGGCGGCGCAGCCGGATTTCGACGGCACGCTTTGCCTGCCCGGCACGCATTGCAAATGGGTCGCGATCCGGGCCGGCCGGGTCGAGCGCTTTCAGACCTTCATGACGGGCGAGCTTTTCTCGCTGATCTCGCGGCAATCGGTGCTGCGCCTGACCATCGGCGACGCCGCGACGGATGACGAGGCCTTCGCCGCCGCCGCCAGCCGCGCCATGGCCGATCCGAACGCCGCTCATGCGGGCCTTTTTGCGCTACGCGCCGGCGCACTGCTGCACGATCTGGGCGCCGAAAAGGCGGCGGGTGCGCTTTCCGGCCTGCTGATCGGCGCCGAGCTTGGCGCGGCGCGGGATTTCTGGCACGACCGCACGACCATCGTGATTGGCGCGCCCGCGCTTGCCCGCCTATATGAGACACCGCTGCGTGCGGCCGGGGCCGATGCCGCCCATCTGGATGGCGGCGAACTGGTGCTGGCCGGCCTGACCGCAGCCCGAACCGCCCTGCAGGAGAAACCATGACCACTCCCATCATCGCCATTCTGCGTGGCCTGACCCCGCCCGAAGCCCTGCCCGTGGCCGAGGCCCTGGTCGAGGCCGGCATCGACCGGATCGAGGTGCCGCTGAATTCGCCCGAGCCGCTGGAAAGCATCCGCCTGATGGTGCAGGCCCTGGGCGGGCGGGCCATGATCGGCGCGGGCACCGTGCTCAGCACGCAGGAGGTGCAGGCGGTCAAGGACGCCGGCGGGCGGCTGATCGTCTCGCCCAATGCCGACCCGACCGTCATTCGCGAAACCCGCAGGCTGGGGCTGGAAAGCTGGCCCGGCGTGTTTACCGCCACCGAATGTTTCGCGGCGCTCGCGGCCGGCGCCTCGGGGCTCAAGCTGTTTCCCGCCGATCAGGCCGGCACCGTCGCGCTGAAGGCCCTGCGCGCCGTGCTGCCGCGCGAGGCGCCGGTCTATGCCGTGGGCGGCGTCGGACCGGCGAATTTCGCCGACTGGCTGCGCGCCGGCGCGCAGGGTTTCGGCATCGGCTCGGCGCTTTACAAGCCCGGCGACAGCGCCGAGGCGGTGGGCACCCGCGCGCGCGAAATGGTGGCGGCGCTGAAAGCCGCGACATGAGTGCCGAGCTGTTCGATTCGCGCCGTTGCGAACTGGGCGAAGGCGCATTCTGGCACCCCGAACGCGAACAGGCGTTCTGGTTCGACATTCACGGCCGGCGGCTGCTGTCGCGCGACGGCGACCGCGAACTGTCCTGGCAATTCGGTGAAAAACCCTCGGCCGCGGGCTGGATCGACCGCGACCGCCTGCTGATCGCCACCGAGACCGGCCTTGCCCGCTTCGATCTGGGCGATGGCAGCCTCGGGCAGGTCGTCGCGATCGAGGCCGATCAGCCGGGCAATCGCTCGAATGACGGACGCGCCGATCCTTTCGGCGGGTTCTGGATCGGCACCATGGCGCATGACGCAGGCCGTGGAAAGGGCGCGATCTATCGCTATTATCGCGGCGAGCTGCGCAAGCTTCGGGCCAATATGTCGATCCCCAACGCGATCTGTTTTTCGCCCGATGGCCGCAAGGTCTATTTCGCCGATACCGCCGAACAGAAGGTCTGGTCGCAGGCGCTGGACGATCAGGGCTGGCCTTTGGCCGAGCCGCGCATCTTTCTGGATCTGGCCGGCAGCGACCAGAATCCCGATGGCGCGGTGACCGACGATCAGGGCCGGTTCTGGAACGCCCGCTGGGGCAGCGGCACGGTGACCTGCCATGCGCCCGATGACGGCCGGCTGCTGCAGCGCATCGACCTGCCCGCGGCGCAGGTCAGCTGCCCCGCCTTCATCGGTGCCGCGCTCGACCGCATGATGGTAACCAGCGCGGCCGAGAACCTGAACGGCCCGCAGGACGGCCGGACCTGGCTCGTCGTGCCCGCAAATGCAAGGGGAAGACCCGAGCCCCCTGTCCTGATCCGATGATCCGGGATTTCGGCACGCTGCCAGGTCGCGGTTGCGTCCGGCGCGCGACCATCTCGGGCCATGGCCTGACGGTCTCGGTCATCACGCTGGGCGCCTCGGTGCAGGATATGCGGCTGGAGGGCACCGATCACCCGCTGGTGCTGGGCTTTCCCACGCTTGCGCCCTATCTGGACGAGGGGCGCTATTTCGGCGCCATCGTCGGGCGCTATGCCAACCGCATCGCCCAGGGCCGCGCCAGGCTGGACGGGCGCGAGTTGCATCTGGACCGCAACCAGGACGGGCGCCACCTGCTGCATGGCGGCAGCGACGGCACCAGCACGCGAAACTGGATGCTGGCCGCACATGAGCCGGGCATGGTCGCCCTGGCGGATCACCTGACCGACGGGCATATGGGGTTCCCCGGCAATATGCTGATCCGCGCGACCTATCTGATCCTGCCCGGCCCGGCGCTGCGCCTGACCATCCTTGCGACCTCGGATGACGAGACCCTGTGCAGTTTCGCGCAGCACAGCTATTTCAACCTCAGTGGCGCCGCGACCGTCGGCGGGCATTGGCTGACCGTGCCGGCCGAGCACTGGCTGCCGGTCGATGACGATCGGATCCCCAGCGGCCCGCCGGCATCGGTGCAGGGCACGCATCTGGATTTTCGTCGGCCGGTGCGGCTGGATCAGCGCCTTGGCGGCCCCGCGATCGACCATAACCTGTGCCTTGCCGATCGCCGCCGGCACACCCCCCGCGAGGCCGCGACCCTGCGGGCCGGCCGGCTCAGCATGACGCTGCGCTCGACCGAGCCGGGCTTGCAGGTCTATCCCGCCAACCATCTGCGGCCGGGCGCGCCGGGGATCGGCGGCGCCGCCTATGGCGCCCATGCCGGCATCGCGCTGGAGCCGCAGCTCTGGCCCGATGCCCCGAACCATCCCGGCTATCCCTCGGCGGTGCTGGGGCCGGGCCAGGTTTACCGTCAGGTCACGGTCATGAGCTTTCACGACCATCATTCCGGTTGAACGTCAGCCCGAAGGTGCAATCAGGTTGCCCGGCGCCTGCCGATGCAACATAGTCGCGCCGTTAACCCAGGCTGGGCGGGAATCGCAATGGTCACGAGAAACGGCACGAAACACGGCGATGTCATCATCGGCAGCAGGTTCGACGATCTGCTGCGCGGTCTTGGCGGCGACGACACGATCTTTTCGGGTCGCGGCGCGGACAGTCTTTACGGCCATTCCGGCGATGACCGGCTGAACGCCGGCGAGGGCGAGGATTCGCTGCGCGGCGGCTCCGGCGACGATCTGCTGACCGCCGGCAGCGGCGACGACACGCTTTACGGCGATGACGGCGATGACAGCCTGACCGGCGATGACGGCAATGACTGGTTGCAGGCGGGGATCGGCAATGACACCGCCTTTGGCGGTAACGGCGCCGACACGATCCATGGCTATCACGGCAATGACCGGGTCGCCGGCGGCGATGGTGCGGACCTGCTGTTCGGCAATGACGGCAGGGACATCGTGCTTGGCCAAAGCGGCAATGACACGCTTTATGGCAATGCCGGCGACGATCTGCTGCGCGGTGGTCTGGGCGATGACCTGTTGTTCGGCGGCGCGGGCAAAAACACCCTGTTGGGCGGCCAGAACCAGGACCTGATCTATGGCCATGTCGGCAATGACCGCCTTTACGGCGGCGCCGGCAACGACACCCTTGTCGGCCACACCGTGCTTTACACCCCCGGCGACAATCCTCGCTACCAGATTCGCGACGCGTTCGCGGGAAAAGACGCCTTTTACGGTGGCCAGGGCCACGACCTGATGATCGGCGGCTCCGGTGACGACTGGTTCGACGGCGGGAACGGCAATGACGGGATATATGGCGGGTCCGGCGACGACCGGCTCTGGGGACTTGCGGGCGACGACACTCTGTACGGCGACGAGGGCCACGATTCGCTTTACGGCAATGAGGGCCACGACCAGCTGCGAGATTTCAGTGGCGGCGACTATCTGGATGGCGGCGACGGAGATGACAAAATCCGCACCCTTGCCGTTGGCAACGGCGGGGTAGTTACCCAAGGCTCTACGCTGGTCGGCGGCAACGGCCACGACACGATATCGGGCCATATCGCCGACGACACCATATTCGGCGGCGAGGGCAATGACAGCATCGAAGCGACCTCGGGGAACGACATCGTCGACCTCGGGCCGGGCGGCGAGGACACGATCGCCTATTACTACGTCGAGAACAGCCTCGCCGATTCCGGCGGCGACACCATTTTCGGTTTCGAGCCCGGCATTGATCGGTTCGATTTCTTCTTTTTCTACGTCGAGCCGCGGGTGCCGTTGTTCGATGGCCCGGGTTGGAGCGATTCCGGCCCCGCAGCCAACAGCATCTGGGTCGTCACGCTGAATCAGAGCTCGCTGGTCCGCATGGATAACGACGGCGACGCGGAATATGACTTTCAGGTCTATGTCGCGAACGCGACCGGCCTGACCGAGGGTGACTTTCTTTTTGTGTGATAAGGCACGCGACCGGCCAGGAATGGAACCGGCGGGCCGTGACGCGCCGGGCCGGTACCCCGCCACCGGCCACATGTTGAAACGATTTCGCCCGGCCGCTTGCGGCCGGGCGCTGTCTTTCGTTCCGGCTGGCCGCGCAGCGCGGCCGCCCGGTCAGGCGTTCACGTCCCAGCCGCTGATCTGCTTGCTGTCCATGAACTCCTCGATCCCCCAGACGCCGCCCTCGCGCGCCCGGCCCGAGGCCTTGACCCCGCCAAAGGCCGAGCCCGCGCCACGGGCCTCGCCATTCGTCTCGATCATGCCGGCGCGCAGGCGCCGCGCCAGCCGGTTGCGGCGCTGGCCGTCCTGGGTCTGGACATAGTTGGTCAGGCCGTAGATCGTGTCATTGGCGATCTCGACGGCCTCATCCTCGCTGTCGAAGGGGATGATCGACAGGACCGGGCCGAAGATTTCCTGCCGCGCGATGGTCATGTCGTTGTTCACATCGGCAAAGACCGTCGGCCGCACGAAATAGCCGCGATTGACGCCCTCGGGCAGGCCGGGACCGCCGGCGACCAGCCGCGCGCCCTCGTCGATGCCCTTCTGGATCAGATCCTGGATCTTGTCCCATTGCAGCTTGCTGACCACCGGCCCGATATGACGGCCCGGTTGATGCGCGGTCGCGACGGGCGTGTCCTCGGCCACCTTCCTGGCCTGCTCGACCGCCTGGTCATAGAAGGACCGCTCGACCAGCATCCGGGTCGGCGCGTTGCAGGACTGGCCGGAATTGTTGAAGCAATGCCGGGCGCCGCGTTCGACCGCCGCCGGGTCGGCATCGGCAAAGATCAGGTTGGCGCCCTTGCCGCCCAGTTCCAGCGTGACCTTTTTCACCGTATCGGCGGCCGCCTTGGTGATCGCGATGCCGGCCCGGGTCGAGCCGGTAAAGCTGATCATCTCGACATCGGGATGCACCGAAAGCTGCGTGCCGACGCCCACGCCATCGCCGTTCACCATGTTGTAGACGCCCGGCGGCAGCCCGGCCTCGTCCATGATCTCGGTCCAGACGATCGAGGAAAGCGGCGCGATCTCGCTGGGCTTCAGCACCACGGTATTGCCCGCCAGAAGCGCCGGGATCACCTTCAGCGTGACCTGGTTCATCGGCCAGTTCCAGGGCGTGATCAGCCCGACCACGCCGATCGGTTCCCAGGCGACCATGGTGGTCGGGGCATGCGGCCCCAGCGGGCGGATGAATTCGAAACCCTTGAAGTTTTCGATGAAGGTGGCGATGTGAAACTCGCCCGCGCCGGTCTGGTCGCGCAGCGCCATGTCCTGTGGCGCGCCCATCTCGTCGCTGATCGCCTTGGCCATGTCGGGCGCGCGGCGGCGATAGATCTCGAGGATTTTCTCGACATAGGCCAGCCGCTCGGCCGGAGCGGTCGCGGACCATGCCGGAAACGCCGCCTTGGCCGCCGCCACCGCAGCGTCCGTATCGGCCTGATCGCCCAGCGAGATCACGGCGACGGGTTCCTCGGTCGAGGGGTCGATCACCTCAAGATCGTTGGGCCTGGCCGGGTCGACCCATTGGCCGTTGATATAGAATTTGCGCTTGTCGGCAAGATCGCTCATCCGGGTGCTCCTCTGTCTTTCATCCGTGCGTTTGCAGTTCAAGTTGGCAGCGGCGCGCGCCGGCTTCAAGCCGCGGATCGACAATTAATCGCCCGCCGGGGCGGGTGGTTGGACAATTGACGCGACGTGACTATCTTGGCGCTGACAGCAACCGAAAGGACCGGATCATGTCACTGCGTATCAACGATACCGCCCCCGATTTCACCGCCAACTCGACCGAAGGCCAGATCTCCTTCCACGACTGGATCGGCGACAGCTATGCGATCCTGTTTTCGCATCCGCGCGATTTCACGCCGGTCTGCACCACCGAATTCGGCGTCGTGGCGCAGCTGGTCCCGGAATTCGAGAAGCGCGGCACCAAGGTGATGGGCGTCTCCGTCGATACGGTCGAGGATCACGGCAAATGGATGCATGACATCGAGCAGGTCGCCGGCGTGCCCGCCAATTTCGCCATCATCGACGATGCCGAGCTGAAGGTGGCCAAGGCCTATGACATGCTGCCCGCCGATTACTACCTGCCGACCGAGGGGCGCACGCCGCAGCATTCCGCCACCGTGCGCACGGTCTTCATCATCGGGCCGGACAAGAAGGTGCGGCTGACGATGACCTACCCGATGTCGGTCGGCCGCAACTTCGCCGAGATCGTCCGCGCGCTGGACGCGGTTCAGCAAACCGACGGCGTGCCGCTGGCGACGCCTGCGAACTGGATGCCCGGCCAGGACGTGATCGTGGCCACCGCCCTGAACGACGCCGATGCCGAGGCGAAATACGGCAAGCTGGACAAGAAGCTGCCCTATCTGCGCTTTGCCCGGGATCCGAAGCACGGCTGATGGGCACAGGCCGCGCCCGGGCGGGGCGCGGCCTGTCCGGGGCGACGCGGCTGATGCGCAGATTCGATCGACGGCCCATGATATGGATCGTCGGCGACCGAACGGTAAAATCGGCGCAAGAAATGGACCGATCAGCCAGCCTGACAGATAAGGTTGCTAGAATTTCCAGGATGCTCTGAGGCCGGCGCTCCATGCGTCGGCATCAGTGCCCGAGCCACCGATATTGTTGAACTCATGCTCGAGCAGTTCCAGGCTGACGATGGCCCGGGGGCTGACGGCATAGGCGGCGCCAAGACCATAGAAACCGCCCCAGTCATCACCGAGACCATCAACATCCACTTCCGCAGTGCCGGCGACGACATATAACAACGTCCGGCCCAAATCGTAGCCGGCGGTCGCCTTGAAGCGCATCACCCGATCGACGGAAACATCGCCGGAGACAAGATCAATATCCGTCCAGTCATGCTCGAATTCGCCGCCCAGAACCCATTGACCCCCATCATACCTGTATCCGGCGTGAATACCGTAAGCTACGTCGTTTTCCTTGACACCGGCGATGCTGGTATCCACCTCGAGATTGCCGATACCGACGCCGGCGTAGAAACCTGACCAGTCTTGGGCGAGTACCGAAGTTGCCGATAGCGCCAGAAACGCCGCGCCCGTCGCAAGATGCTTTCTCATTGCTCCCTCCATGTGAACGTCCATTCGAGCAAAGCGCCGCGTTTGCGGGCTCATCAAGCGATACGTGCGGGATCGTCCGATGAATCAAATTTCCGCGTCGGCGGTTAATGACAAATATGTGAACACGGTTTGGGCATTGTGGCGCCAGGCGGCAATTCTGTGCCGGAGAGCTGATAGTATTGGCTCAAGGCAGCCATTGCCGAACCTCCATCCGCCGCGCATCAGGCCGAAGGGTTCGCGTGCCCAGACCTGCCGATTGCGCAAATCGGCCAGTACGTCCCGGCAGGTCCGCCCCCCGCCTAAAAACTGTTCCGCTCGTGATAGGTGCGCAGGAAGGCCTGAATGCGCGCATCCTCGGGCTCGTGCAGGATGCGGGCGGGGCTGTCCACGCCGACCAGCTCGCCCTTTTCCATGAAGGCGACCTGATCGGCGACATGGGCGGCAAAGCCCATCTCATGGGTGACAACGACCATGGTCATGCCCTCGGTGGCCAGCGCCTTCATCACGTTCAGCACCTCGCCCACCAGTTCCGGGTCCAGCGCCGAAGTCGGCTCGTCGAACAACATGACGCGGGGCTCCATGGCGATGGCGCGGGCGATGGCCACGCGCTGCTGCTGGCCGCCGGACAGGCGCGAGGGGTGGTTGGCCATCTTGTCGCCCAGACCCACCTTTTCCAGCGCCTCGGCGGCGCGTTCGCCGGCCTCGGCCCGGGACATGCCGCGCACGCGGATCAGCCCCTCGGCCACGTTTTCGCGCGCGGTCATGTGCGGCCACAGGTTGAACTGCTGGAACACCATGCCGATGGCGCGGCGCATCCCGCGCAGCTTGCGGCCCGGCATCCTGCGGCCCGGCGCGTCATAGCCGATCATCTCGCCGTCGATGCGGATTTCGCCGCTGTCATATTCCTCGAGGAAATTGATGCAGCGCAGCAGCGTGGACTTGCCAGAACCGGACGGCCCGATCAGGCAGGTCACCTTGCCCGGCTGGATCGCCAGATCGATGTCCTTCAGCGCGTGAAAGGGGCCGTAGAACTTGTTGACCTTGCGGATATCGACAGAGGCGGCCTGCATGTTCAGGTCCTTTCTTCGACCAGATGTTTCGTGATGCGCGCCTCAAGCCGCCGGCCCACGCGCGAGATCGCCTCGACCAGCAGCCAGAAGAACAGCGCCAGCACGAGGTTGGTTTCCAGATAGCGGAAGGTCTCGGCCGACATGCGGCCGACCTGATACATCAGTTCCGGCACGGTGATGATCGACAGGATCACCGTTTCCTTGGTCAGGATGATCGAGAAATTGACCAGCGCCGGCAAGGACGAGACCAGCCCCAGCGGCAACAGGATGCGCCGCACGATGGCCAGCTCGGCCATGCCGATGGCGCGGGCGGCCTCGATCTGGCCATGCGGCACGGCGCGAAAGCCCGAGCGGAAGATTTCCGCGAAATAGGGGCTGCCATAGACGGTCAGTCCCAGGATGCCCGCCGGCAGCGCGTCCAGCCGCAGCCCGACCAGCGGCCCGCCGTAATACAGCACGAACAGCTGCACCAGAAAGGGGGTGCCGCGAATGATCTCGATATAGGCCTGGATGATCCAGCCCAGCCAGCGCGGGCCATAGCGCTGGATCAGCGCGACCACCAGCCCCAGGGTCATGCCGAAGACGGTGCCGGCAAGCCAGCACAGCACGGTGATGCCAAAGCCTTTCAGCAGTGCCGGGCCGTATTGCAGGAAGATGCTGAAATCCATCACACGGCCGTCCTGTGTTCAAGGTAACGCCCCAGTGCCGCAAGGCACAGGTTGATCAGCAGATAGATGCAGGCCGCCGCGATATAGACCTCGAGCGGGCGAAAGGTGGTCGCGGCCTGCGCCTGGCTGGCGCGCGTGACCTCCATGATGCCCACGACCGACACGAGCGAGCTGGCCTTGACCAGCAGGATCAGCTCATTGATCAGCGCCGGCAGCGACATGGTGAAGGCCTGCGGCAGGATCACCCGCGTCCAGACATCGCGCGGCCCCATGCCGATGGCGATGGCGGCCTCGGTCTGGCCCCTGGGCAGGGCGGCGATGGCGCCGCGCCAGATTTCGCTGATATAGGCGCTGGCGCAGATGCCGACGGTGACGACGGCGGCCACGATGGCGGGCACGTCGATGCCGATCACCGGCAGCGTGTAAAAGAACACCAGAAGCTGGACGAGCAGCGGCACGCCGCGCAGAAAGCTGACCCAGACAGCCGCGAAACGGCGCAGCGGACCATAGGGCGACAATCGCGCGGCGCAGATCAGCGTGCCGATGACCAGCCCCAGGGCGATCCCCAGGACCGAGATCAGCAGCGTATAGCGCGCCGCCAGGAACAGCGGGTAAAAGCTGTCCAGAAAGACGGGGATCGAAAACATGCGGGCCTCGGGCTTGGTCAGGTGACGGGCGGGGCCGACCCCGCCCGCAAAGGGCTTATTCGGCCGGAACTTCCAGCGGCAGCTCGGTATAGGTGCCCAGCCATTTTTCCTGGATCGCCTGCACGCGGCCATCTTCGGTCATCTTGATGATGGCGTCCCTGATGGCATTGGCAAAGCTTTCGGTGGCCTCTTCCTTGCGCAGCACCCAGGCGAAATATTTCGGCTCGCCGAATTTGGGCTCATCGAACAGGGCAAAGGTCTCGGGGCGGTTCTTCACCAGATAGGTCAGGTTCGGCAGCGAACCCGCCACCGCGTCCAGACGCCCGGCGGCCAGATCGGCATAGGCTTCGTCCGTGGTGCCGTATTCCTTGATCGTAACATCGCCCAGCGACTGGCCGAATGCCTCAAGCTGCTTGAACTGCGCGGTGCCCTGCTGGACGCCGACGGTCTTGCCCTTGATATCCTCGGGCCTGGTCAGGGTGTCGTTGGCGGCGGCCCTGACCAGCGCCACGGTCGCGTCCGCGATCGGCAGGGTAAAGGTATAGCGTTCCAGCCGTTCGGGGGTGATGGTCACCGGCGCGATGACGATGTCGAACTTGCCGACCTCGAGCCCCGGCAGTTCGGCGGTCCAGGGAATGTCCTGATAGACCGGCTCGACGCCGATTTCCTTGCTGACCTCATCGAAAAGGTCCTTGGTCATGCCCTCATAGGTGCCGTTGGTCAGCATGTCGAAGGGGGCGTAATGCATGTCGGTCGCGGTCACGATCTTGCCGGCCGCCTTGATATCGGCAAGCTGGTCGGCCGATGCGGCGCTGCCAAGGCCAAGGGCGGCCAGACCGAACAGCGCGGCCCTGATGCTGGTTTGGAAAGTCATCTGTCTTGCTCCTTGTTGGACGGTTTTACAGGCGCGGCCACGATGCGTTGCGCCGCCGCGCCCCATGGATCAGAGAATCCCGGGCAGATTCAACCCGTGCTCGCGCGCGCAGTCCAGCGCGATCTGATATCCGGCATCGGCATGGCGCATGACGCCGGTTGCGGGGTCGTTCCACAGCACGCGGGCGATGCGCCGGTCGGCATCCTCGGTGCCGTCGCAGCAGATCACCATGCCGGAATGCTGCGAAAAGCCCATGCCGACGCCGCCGCCGTGATGCAGCGACACCCAGGTCGCGCCCGAGGCCGTGTTCAGAAGCGCGTTCAGCAGCGGCCAGTCCGACACCGCGTCCGAGCCGTCCTGCATCGCCTCGGTCTCGCGGTTGGGACTGGCAACCGAGCCGCTGTCAAGGTGGTCGCGGCCGATCACGATCGGGGCCTTCAATTCGCCCGTGCGCACCATCTCGTTGAAGGCCAGACCCAGCTTGTGGCGAATGCCCAGCCCGACCCAGCAGATCCGCGCCGGCAGGCCCTGAAAGCTGATCCGGTCCCGCGCCATGTCCAGCCAGTTGTGCAGATGCGGGTCGTCGACCAGTTCCTTGACCTTGCGATCCGTCGCATAGATGTCCTCGGGGTCGCCCGACAGCGCCGCCCAGCGGAACGGCCCGATGCCCCGGCAGAACAGAGGCCGGATATAGGCGGGCACGAAACCGGGAAAGGCAAAGGCGTTCTCAAACCCCTCTTCCAGTGCCATCTGGCGGATATTGTTGCCGTAATCGACGGTCGGAATGCCCGCCTCATGGAATGCGACCATGGCCTCGACCTGCTGGCGCATGCTGGCGCGGGCGGCCTTTTCCACGCCCTTGGGGTCGGTTTCCTGACGCGCGCGCCATTCCGCGACCGTCCAGCCCCGGGGCAGATAGCCATGGACCGGGTCATGGGCGCTGGTCTGGTCGGTGACGATATCGGGCCGCACGCCGCGGCGGACCAGTTCGGGAAACACCTCGGCGGCATTGCCGATCAGGGCCACGGATTTCGCCTCGCCGGCCTTGGTCCAGCGCTCGATCATCTCCAGCGCCTCGTCAAGGCTGTGCGTCTTTTCATCGACATAGCGGGTGCGCAGGCGGAAATCGGCGCTGGCCTCATTGCATTCGACGGCGAGACAGCAGGCCCCGGCCATCACCGCAGCCAAGGGCTGGGCGCCACCCATACCGCCAAGCCCGGCGGTCAGGATCCAGCGGCCTTTCAGATTGCCGCCGTAATGCTGGCGGCCGGCCTCGACAAAGGTTTCATAGGTGCCCTGCACGATGCCCTGCGACCCGATATAGATCCACGACCCGGCGGTCATCTGGCCGTACATGGCCAGACCTTTCTTGTCGAGTTCGTTGAAATGGTCCCAGTTGGCCCAATGCGGCACAAGGTTGGAATTGGCGATCAGCACGCGCGGGGCGTCCTTGTGGGTCTGGAATACGCCGACCGGCTTGCCCGATTGCACGAGCAGGGTCTGGTCCTCGTCCAGCGCCTTCAGACTGTCCACGATGATGTCGAAATCGGCCCAGGTGCGGGCGGCGCGGCCGATGCCGCCATAGACGACCAGCTCATGCGGGTTCTCGGCTACGTCGGGATGCAGGTTGTTCATCAGCATCCGCATGGGGGCCTCGGTCAACCAGCTTTTCGCGGTGATCTCGGTGCCGGTCGCGGGATAGATGTCGCGGGTGTTGTGGCGGGGGTTGTTCATGGATGCCTCCCTCAGGCCAGCATATTGCCGGAAATGATGATGCGTTGAATCTCGGACGAGCCTTCGTAGATGCGCATGATGCGCAGGTCGCGGGCAATCCGTTCGATGGGGAAATCGCGGGTATAGCCATAGCCGCCATGCAGTTGCAGCGCGGTGTCGGCGATCCTGCCCGCGGCTTCGGATGCGGCCAGCTTGGCCATGCTGGAGGCCAGCGAAAAGCGCCCGCCGCTGCCGTCATGCGCGGCCTGCCGCTGGCGCGCGGCGTCCTGCGACAACAGCAGCGCCTGTCGATAGGCAAGGCCCATATCGGCGATCATCCAGCGGATGCCCTGACGCTCGCTCAGCGCCTGCCCGCCGATCACGCGGTCCTTGGCATAGGCGATGGCGGCCTGCATCGCGGCGCCGGCCAGCCCCAGACATTGCGCGGCCACCTCGATCCGGCCGTTGTCCAGAACCTGCATGGCGGTGCGGAAACCGCGCCCTTCCTCGCCCAGCAGGGCATCGGGGGGCAGTTGGCAGTCGATGTTCAGGGTAAAGACATGGCCGCCCTTCAGGCCCATGGTGCGCTCGGCCGGGCCGGGATCGAACCCCGGGGTCCCCTTGGGCAGGATAAAGGCCGAGATGCCGCGATGCCCCTGCTCCGGGTCGGTCACCGCATAGACCACGAGGAAATCCGCAACGCCCCCGTTCGAGATAAAGCATTTCGCGCCCTTCAGGTGCCAGCCATCGGCGGTCCTGCGGGCGCGGGTCTTCATGTCGGCGGGGTCCGAGCCGGCGGTCGGTTCGGTCAGTGCGAATGCCCCTAGGGCCGTGCCGATCGCGGCGCGCGGCAGCCATTCCTGTTTCTGCGCCTCGGACCCGCCGATCAGGATCGAGTCGGTGGCCAGATAATGCGCCGTCAGCGCCGAGGCGGTCGAGCCGCAGGCCCCCGCCACGATCGCCACCGCCCGCAACAGCGCCGGGGCGGAAATGCCGCTGCCGCCATATTCCTCGGGCAGGTTGGCGCCCAGCATCCCGGCCTCGGCCAGAATTGCCAGCTGATCATGCACAAAGGTCGCATTCTCATCGGTATCCGCGGCTTTCGGGGCGATCCTTTCCGCGCAGATGCGGGTCAGCAGATCGCAGAACAGCCGTTCCTCATCGGCCAGCATATGCCAGTCGTCATTCATGCGGATCTCTCCAATCCAAGTTCTTTCAGGACGGCCTCAAGATCGCCGCCCAGGGCGGGGGCCGAGGCCGGGGCGATGGGTTTTGCCCCGTCGAAACGCACCGGCTGGCCGACCGTCGGGGCGGTGCCCAGCACCGGATGCGGCAGATGGCTGACCAGGCCGCGCGCCGCCGCGTGATCGTTTTCCGCCGCCTGCGCGATATCCCAGATCGGCGCGGCGGGCAGACCCGCGCCCGACAGCGCCGCCACCGCCTGTTCGGTGGTCAGGGAACGCGACCAGGTCTCGATCAGTGCCCTGACCTCGGGTTCATGCGCGGTGCGGGTTTCGTCGCTGGCAAAGCGCGGATCGCTGGCCGCGCCGGGCGCGCCGATCAGATCGGCCAGGGCGCTGAATTGCCGGCCGGACAGCACCGCGATCACCACCTGCCCGTCGCGCGTGGCAAAGCAGCCAAAGGGGGTGGACAGGGGGTGCCGGTTGCCGACGCGCTGCGGCAATTGCCCTGCATAAAGATGCAGCGCATGGCTGGTGGTCAGCATGGAAAACAGCGCGTCATACATGGCGACATCCAGCGTGGCACCCTGCCCGGTGCGGTCGCGCTGCACCAGCGCCGCCATGATCGACCAGCTGGCAAACAGCCCGGCGATCAGATCGGCCACGCTTTCGCCGGTCTTCAAGGGCGCGCCGCCCTCTTCGCCGGTGGCGGCCATCAGCCCCGACATGGCCTGCACGACCAGATCATAGGCCGGCAGGTCTCGAAACGGCCCCTGCTGCCCGAAGCCCGAGATCGAGCAATAGATCAGCCGCGGATTGGCGGCGCGCAGCGTTTCGGCCCCCAGACCCAGCCGGGCGGCAACGCCGGGGCGAAAATTCTCGACCACCACATCGACGCGCGCGGCAATGGCCTGCGCCAAGGCCAGATCGCCCGGATCCTTGAGGTCCAGCGACAGGCTTTTCTTGCCGCGATTGTTCAGCGTGAACAGCGCGCTTTCACCATCGCGAAACGGACCGATATGGCGGTAATCATCGCCCTGCGGCGGCTCAAGCTTGATGATCTCGGCCCCCAGATCGGCCATCAGCGCCGTGCAATAGGGGCCGGCCAGCACGCGCGACAGGTCCAGCACACGGATAGTTTGCAGCGGGCTCATGCGCGCAGCTCCGGCGCCAGCGCGGCCAGACGCTCAAGAATGGCGCGCAGGGTGAGGCGCAGCGCATCGGCCTTGGCCTCGTCATAGGCAAAGGGCGGGGTCTCGGTCGCCAGATGGGTGGATTGCGCCAGCTCCATCTGGATCGCATGGACGCCCTGCCCCGGCTGGCCGTAATGGCGCGTGGTCCAGCCGCCCTTGAACCGGCCGTTCAGCACATGGCTGCGGCCGGTGGCGGCACACAGATCGAACACAGCCTGTTCCAGACGCGGATCGCAGGAGGCGCCGCTGTTGGTGCCGATGTTGAAATCGGGCAGCCTGCCCTCGAACAGGAAGGGGATATGGCTGCGGATCGAATGGCAGTCATAGAGGATCGCCACGCCATGCAGCGCCCGCACACGTTCGATCTGGGCTGTCAGCGCGGCGTGATAGGGGGCGTGGAACGCAGCCTTGCGGGCGGCGATCTGATCCTCGCTGGGTTCCTCGGTCCAGATCGGGGCGCCGTCGAAATCGGTCAGCGGCACCAGCCCGGTGGTGTTCTGCCCGGGATAGAGGCTGGCATCGTCCGGCCCGCGATTGGCGTCGATGACATAGCGGTGAAAGGTCGCGCGCACGGTGGTCGCGCCGGGCAGCAGCCCGTCATAGAGCCGGTGGATATGCCAGTCGGTATCGGCCAGCACCTGCCCGCGCGGGTTCAGCCGCGCCCGGATATCGTCAGGCAGAAAGGTGCCGGTATGGGGCAGGCCCAGAATGACCGGGCCGTCGCCTTCGTGGATTTCGACCGGGGTCATGGGCGGACCTCATGCAGCAGTTCGGCAGGCACGGCGGCGACCAGTTCGCCCTGACGGATCAGGCGCGCGGCCTCGGCCAGATCGGGGGCAAGATAGCGGTCCTGATCCAGCGCCGGGACGGTCGCGCGCAGCCGGCCGATCACCGCCTGCAACGGCTCCGAGGTCGCCAGCGGCGCGCGGAACTCGACGCCAGCGGCCGCGCAAAGCGCCTCGATCCCGATGATCTGCGACAGGTTCGCATTCATCCGCCGCAGGCGCCGCGCGCCATGGGCGGCCATGCTGACGTGATCCTCCTGATTGGCGGATGTGGGGGTAGAATCCGTCGAGCAAGGCGTTGCAAGATGCTTGTTTTCGCTCATCAATGCGGCGCTGGTGACCTCGGCGATCATCAGGCCGCTGTTCAGCCCCGGGTCGGGGGTCAGAAAGGGCGGCAGATCATGCGACAGGGTGGGGTCGACCATCAGCGCGATGCGGCGCTGCGAAATCGCGCCGATCTCGGCCAAAGCCAGCGCGATCTGATCGGCGGCAAAGGCCACCGGCTCGGCGTGGAAATTCCCGCCCGAGACGATCTGATCGGCCCGGGTCAGCACCAGCGGGTTGTCGGTCGCGGCATTGGCCTCGATCTCCAGCGTGCGGCCGGCCTGCCACAGCAGATCGAGGCAGGCGCCCGTGACCTGCGGCTGGCAGCGGATGCAATAGGGATCCTGCACGCGGGTATCGCCCTCGCGATGGCTTTCGCGGATGACCGAGCCTTCCATCAGGGCGCGGATGGTGCGGGCGGCCAGGATCTGTCCGCGATGGCCGCGCAGCGTGTGGATCTCGTCCAGGAAGGGCGCGGTCGAGCCCATGATCGCGTCGGTGGAGAGCGCCGAGACGACCAGCGCGGCGCGCGCGGCGGCAAAGCCCTCGAACAGGCCGGCCAGCGCGAAGGCGGTCGAGACCTGGGTGCCGTTGATCAGCGCCAGCCCCTCTTTCGCGGCCAGAACCACCGGCGTCAGCCCGGCTGCGGACAGCGCATCGGCCGAAGGCATCTCGCGGCCCTGATGGGTCGCGCGCCCCTCGCCCAGCATGGCGGCGGCCATATGGGCCAGCGGCGCCAGATCGCCCGACGCCCCGACCGAGCCCTGCGAAGGGATCACCGGCAGCACGTCGCGGGCCAGCATATCCTCCATCAGCGCGACCACCTCGGGGCGGATGCCGGATGCGCCACGGCCCAGCGACAGCAGTTTCAGCACCATGATCAGGCGCACGGTTTCCGGCTCGACCGACTCGCCCACGCCGCAGCAATGCGACAGGATCAGGTTGCGCTGCAGCGTGGCCGTGTCACCCGCCGCGATCTTGATCGAGGCCAGCTTGCCAAAGCCGGTATTGACGCCGTAGACCGGCACATCGCCATTGGCGGCGGCGGCGATGCGGGCGGCCGAGGCGGCGATGCCTGCGCGCGCGCTGTCGTCCAGCCGCACGGCGGACTGCTGGCGCCAGACCTGTTCCAGCTGGGCAAGCGTGGTTTCGCCGGGGGTCAGGATCAGTTCAGTCAATTTCGCCTCCGAAGATACGCTTGTGCAGGGGGTTGAAGCCGATGCGATAGGTCAGCTCGGCCGGATGGCCGACATCCCAGACCGCCAGATCGGCGCGCATGCCGGCGGCAAGCCGGCCGCGATCGGTCAGCCCGAGGGCCTTGGCCGCATGACGGGTCACCCCGGTCAGGCATTCGGCCGGCGTCATGCGAAACAGCGTCGCGCCCATGTTCATGGTCAGCAAAAGCGAGGTCAGCGGCGAGGTGCCCGGATTGCAATCCGTGGCCAGCGCAATCGGCACACCGGCCTCGCGCAGGCCCTGCATCGGCGGCAGCTTGGTCTCGCGCAGCGTATAGAAGGCACCGGGCAGCAGGACCGCGACGGTGCCCGATTCGGCCATCTCCGCGATCCCGTCCGCGCCCAGATATTCCAGATGATCGGCCGAGATCGCGCCCCGCTGCGCCGCCATCAAGGCCCCGCCCAGATCGGACAGCTGTTCGGCATGCAGCTTGACCGGGATGCCCAGCCTTGCCGCATGATCGAAGATCGAGGCCATCTCGTCGCGGGAAAAGGCGATGCCCTCGCAGAACCCGTCCACCGCATCGACCAGCCCTTCGGCATGGGCGGCGTCCAGCCCGGCAATCACCACATCGCGGATATAGCCGGCGCGGTCGTCCTTGTATTCCGGCGGCAGGGCATGGGCGGCCAGCCAGCTTGTCTCGACATGGATGGCACGGGTTTCGCCGATCAGCCGGGCTACCCGCAACATTTTCATTTCGGTCGCGATATCCAGCCCGTAGCCGGATTTCACCTCGATCGTGGTCACGCCCTCGGCGATCAGGTGATCGACGCGGCGCAGCGCGGACGCCAGCAGCGTGGCCTCATCCGCCTCGCGCGTGGCCCGCACCGAGGACAGGATGCCGCCCCCCGCGCGCGAGATTTCCTCGTAGCTGGCGCCCTCCAGCCGCATCTCGAACTCGCGGGCGCGGTCGCCGCCGAAGACGATATGAGTGTGGCAGTCGATCAGCCCCGGCGTCACCAGCCGCCCGCCCAGATCGTGGCGCGTGGCACCGGAAAATCGGGTGGGAAGCTCAGCCGCCGCCCCGATCCAGACGATTCGCTCGCCCTCGATCACCAAGGCGCCGTTTTCGATCAGGCCGTAGCCGTTTGATTCGGCGTCCATTCCGGCCAATGTGGCATGGGTGAGAAGCTGCATGGCGAAAGCTCCGGATTGATTTATCATCGGATATATGTCTAAACTTAATTGCGATCTATGTCTAAACTTATTTTTGGAAAAATGAAGGGCGGCGAAATGGTTGATATCTGGGCGGAACGGGCCTTGCTGCCCGAAGGCTGGGCGGAAAACGTCGGCGTCACGCTGGCTGACGGGCGAATCGCCTCGGTCGAAACCGGCGCCGCGCCCGGCGGGCAGCGGGTCGGATTGTTGCTTCCTGCGCCGGCCAACCTGCACAGCCACGCGTTCCAGCGCGCCATGGCCGGGCTGAGCGAGGCCCGGGGCCCCGAGCCGCGCGATACGTTCTGGACCTGGCGCCGGATCATGTACCGCTTCCTGGACCACCTGACGCCCGACGATGTCGAAACCATCGCCGCGCTGGTGCAGATGGAGATGCTGGAGGCAGGCTATGCCACCAATGTCGAATTCCATTACCTGCATCACCGCCCCGGCGGCGGCCATTACGACAATATCGCCGAGATGTCGGAACGCATCGCCGCCGCCGCCGCCCGGACCGGGATCGGCCTGACGCTCTTGCCGGTGCATTACCAGTTCGGCGGCGTGGACGGCCGGCCTCTGGGGCCGGGCCAGAACCGTTTCGGCACCACGCCCGACGAATTCCCGCGCCTGCTGGACGCGGCCGAGGCGGCGCTGGCAGCCCTGCCCGCCGATGCCGGAATCGGTGTCGCGCCCCATTCCCTGCGCGCGGTTTCCCCCGAGGCGCTGCGCCTGTGCGAAACCCTGCGCCCCGGCCGGCCGCTGCACATGCATCTGGCCGAACAGGTCCCCGAGATCGAGGAGGTCAGCGCCGCTTACGGTCTGCGCCCGGTCGAGTGGCTGCTGGAAAACCACCAGCCCGACCGGCGCTGGACGCTGATCCACCTGACCCATATGACCGGGGACGAAACCCGCCGCCTTGCCGCCACCGGCGCGGTCGCGGGGCTGTGTCCGATCACCGAATCCTCGCTGGGCGACGGCATCTTCAACGGCACGATCTGGACGGCGGCGGGCGGGCGCCTGGGCTTTGGTTCGGACAGCAATATCCGCATCTCGCTGGTCGAGGAATTGCGCACGCTGGAATACAGCCAGCGCCTGCGCGACCGGGGACGGGCCATTCTGGCACAGCCCGAACGCTCGACCGGGCGGGTAATCTATGATGCCGGGCTGGAGGCCGGGCCGACCGCCGCGGGGCGCGAGACCGGCGCCATCGCCGCCGGCCTCTGGGCCGATCTTTTCGCGGTGGATCTGCAAAACCCGGTCATGGCCGGCCGCAGGGGCGACCAGATGCTGGACAGCCTGATCTTTGCCGGCCATGACGGTCTGATCCGCGAAGTCTGGTCCGCCGGCCGCCATATCGTGCAGGATGGCAGGCATATCGACCGCGACCGGATCGTCGCGGATTATCTGGCAACCATCGCCCGGCTCGAGGATCGCATGTGACCGACCGACCCGCCCCGACCTCCAAGGCCCAGGCCATCGTCAACGAGGTGCGCCGCCGCATCGTCGACCGCGAATGGCAGCAGGGCGACCGCATTCCCGACGAGGCCGAGCTGGCGGTGGAATTCGGCGCGGCGCGCGCCACGGTGAACAAGGCGCTGCAACTGCTGGCCGAAGAGGGGCTTCTGGACCGCAAGCGCCGCGCCGGCACCCATGTCACGGTGAACCCGGCGCGCAGGGCCACGCTGACCATCCCCATCGTGCGCGAGCAGGTCGAGGCCGCCGGTCTGGCCTATAGCCACCGGATCGTGGCGCAAAAGCTGAGCCCGCTGCCCGCCGATGTCGCCGCCCGCATGGCCCTGCCCGAGGGGCATGAGCTGATCCATCTGCGCACCGTCCATTACGGCGACGACACCCCGTTTCAGGTCGAGGATCGCTGGCTCAACCCCGCTGCCGCGCCGGGGGTCGAAAGGATCGACTTTCACCGCATCAATCCCAATGAATGGCTGGTGCGCAACTTTCCCTGGCTGCGCGCCGACATGGCCTTTTCCGCGGCAAGCGCCGATGCCCGCGACGCGCGGCTGCTGGAATGCCGGCAGGGCACCGCGCTTCTGATCCTGCAGCGCACCACCTTCAACGATCTGGGCGCGATCACCAGCGTGCGGCTGGCCTTTCACCCCGGCTATCAGCTGATCGCAACGCCCTGACGCAGCTCGGGCCGACCGGCTTCCTTGCGCAGATCAGACCGGGCCGCCCCCCCTATCCCAGCCGGTAATTCGGGCTTTCGCGGGTGATCTGGACGTCATGGACATGGCTTTCCTTGAGGCCCGCGCCGGTGATGCGCACAAAGCTGCAGCCGCGGCGCATCTCGGCCACGGTGGCATTGCCGGTATAGCCCATCGCCGCCCGCAAGCCGCCGACCAGCTGGTGGATGACGGTGCCGGCCGGGCCCTTGTAGGGCACCTGCCCCTCGATCCCCTCGGGGACCAGCTTGTCGGTGGCGGCGTCCTTCTGGAAATAGCGGTCGGCCGAGCCGCGCGCCATGGCGCCCAGGCTGCCCATGCCGCGATAGCTCTTGAAGCTGCGGCCCTGATACAGGATGACCTCGCCCGGGCTTTCATCGGTGCCGGCAATGGCGCTGCCGACCATGGCGCAACTGGCGCCCGCCGCGATCGCCTTGGCGAAATCGCCCGAGAACTTGATGCCGCCATCGGCGATGACCGGCACCTCGCCCGCGCCCTGCACCGCATCCATGATCGCGGTCAGCTGCGGCACGCCCACGCCCGCGACGATCCGCGTGGTGCAGATCGAGCCCGGCCCGATGCCGACCTTGATCGCATCGGCGCCGGCATCGACCAGCGCCCGGGCGGCCTCGGCCGTCGCCACATTGCCGGCCACCACCTGCACCTGGTTCGAGTGCGACTTGATGCGGCTGACCGCGCGGGCCACGCCTTCGGAATGGCCATGCGCGGTGTCGATCACCACCAGATCCACCCCGGCATCTATCAGCGCCAGGCTGCGCTCATAGCCCTCGTCGCCGACGGTCGAGGCGGCCGCGACCCGCAGCCGGCCCAGATCGTCCTTGCAGGCCAGCGGGTTGAGAACCGATTTCTCGGTATCCTTCAGCGTCAGCAGACCGGTCAGCTTGCCGGCCTGATTGGTGATCAGCAGCTTTTCGATCCGGCGCTCCTTCATCAGGGCGATCGCCCGTGTCCGGTCGGCGGGTTCGTGCAGGATGGCCAGGTTCTGGCTGGTCATCACCGCCTTGACCGGCGTGCGGTCGTCGCTGGCAAAGCGCATGTCGCGATTGGTGATGATCCCGACCACGCGGCCGCCGGCATCCACGACCGGAAAGCCGGTGACGTTATAGCGCTCCTGCAGGGCCTTGGCGTCGGCGACGGTCTGTTCCGGGGTCAGCGTGATCGGGTTGTAGACGATGCCGGATTCGAACCGCTTGACGCGGCGGACCTCATCCGCCTGCTGCTCGGCGGTCAGGTTGCGGTGAATCACCCCGATCCCGCCCGCCTGCGCCATGGCGATCGCCATGCGGCTTTCGGTGACGGTGTCCATGGCGCTGCTCAGCAACGGGATGTTCATCCGGATCTGTCGCGTGACATGGGTGGTCACATCGGCGGTCGAGGGCATCACCGAAGAGGCCGCAGGAACGAGAAGAACATCGTCGAAGGTCAGAGCCTCACGAATCTGCATGGCAGCATCCTTGTCAGGGGTTCGTTTGGCAGTTTCCCATTTCACGCGCGCGGCGGAATGTCCAGCCTAGGGCGACGTCGCGGCATGGGTTTTTTTAACGCCCGGGCAGTTGCGGGGAATCCCCGAAAGGCCCCGAAAGCGATTGACGAGAGGTCATATCGTTGCCGGCCGGACACGATTGCACCATCGCCTGCACTGGAACGCTACGTCAGAAATGCAAGGCAATTGACGCAACCAATGGCCTACATCACGCTGTAACGGCATGCTCGTGACGAGCATTCGAAGGGAGGAAACAAAAATGAAAAAAGTCGTTACAGGGGTCGGGCTGATGCTGGCCGGAACCGCACCCGCATTCGCGGGCGGGATCGAGCGCGCGCCGCAATCGCTGGCGCCGCTGTTCGAAAAGGGAAACTATGCCGAGATCAGCTTTGGCGCCGTCGACCCGGATGTGAGCGGTCGCGATGTCGCGCCGGCTGCAATCGGCGGCCCGTTCTCGACCGGCGATGTCGCGCAGGGCTACGGCTTCTTTGGTCTGGCCTATAAACACCAGTTCAACGAAAACCTGTCCGGCGCCCTGATCATCGAGCAGCCCTTTGGCGCGGATGTCCGTTACGATCAGGCCCCCGAGGGCTCACCCGTGGTGGGCGGCACGCGGGTTCGGGTCGATTCGACAACCTATACCGCGCTCTTGCGTTACAAGTTCGACAATAATTTCTCGGTCCATGGCGGTGTTCGCGGCTCTTATGCCGACGGCCGAGTGCAGCTGCAGGGTGCCGGCTACGCGACCACTTCGGGCTATGATCTGGATATCGACGGCACCTGGGGGTTCGGCTGGGTGGCCGGCGTGGCCTATGAGGTTCCCGACATCGCGGCGCGCATCTCGCTGACCTACAACTCGCCCATCGAGCATGATTTCGACATGTCCGAGACCGGCGGCCCGCTGCCGATCGAGTTCACCGGCGAATACGAGGTCAAGACGCCGCGCAGCTGGACGCTGGAGGGCCAGACCGGCGTGGCCAAGGACACGCTGGTCTTCGGCTCGATCCGCTGGGTCAACTGGTCCGAATTCAAGGTCGACAACTTCCTGTTCCCGATCGCCAGCCCGGCCGGAGAGATTCCGCTGGTCGAGGTCAAGGACACCACGACCTACACGCTGGGCCTGGGCCGCAAGTTCACCGAACAATGGTCGGGCTCGGTCTCCTTCCTCTATGAGGAGAGCCGGGGCAGCACCGTCTCGCCGCTGGCGCCGGTCAACGGGCGCAAGGGTGTGACCCTGGCTGCGATCTATACGATGGACAATCTGAAGGTCACCACCGGCGTCAACTATACCAAGCTTGGCGATGCCGATCTGGGCGTCGGCGCGAGCGGCGCCAAGCGTGAGGTCGCCAAGATGGATGACAGCGAAGCCTGGGGCATCGGCGTGCGGCTGGGCTATTCCTTCTGATCTTCGCGCCAGAACCGCAAGAGGCCCCGGTCGCACCGGGGCCTTTTTCATCAGCGGATCCCGCGCCGGTTGCCCGGCCGCATGGATATTTGGGTGAAGAAGAAGATCACGACGTGAGCGCCAGGACCAGCGCGGTGAAATGTTCGCCGCGCTTTTCGAAATTGGGATATTGGTCGAAACTGGCGGCGGCGGGGGCGAGAAGGACGGTTTCGCCCGGCTGCGCCTCGGCCGCGGCGCGGGCGACGGCCTCGTCCATGGTGCCCAGGACATCATGGGGGATGCGGCCGGCCTGAAGCGCGAAATCGCGGGCGGAATGGCCGATGAAATAGGCTTTCACCACCTCGTCCAGATAGGGGCTCAGCGCCTCGATGCCGCCATCCTTGCCCATGCCGCCGGCGATCCAGCGGATGCGCTTGAAGGCGGTCAGCGCCTTGGCTGCGGCGTCCACATTGGTGGCCTTGCTGTCATTGACCCAGCGGATGCCGTCGATTTCCGCCACCGTCTGGCTGCGATGCGGCAGGCCCTGGAAGCTGTGGAATGCGCGCTCGATCTCGCGCGGGGGGATATTCACGGCGCGAACGGCGGCATAGGCGGCGGCGGCGTTCTGGTGGTTGTGCTCGCCCGGCAGGCCGGTCACCTCGCGCAGGTCGATCGAGGCGATCTGGCGGCCCTTGCGATATTCCGACAGGAACCCCTTGCGGGCAAAGACCGACCAGCCGAAACGCTCGAGCTTCTGCCCCGAGGAGATGCGGATCACCCGGTCGTCTTGGGGCGCCATGGCAAGCTGGCCGGCGAGATAACGCCCCTCGGGCTCATCGACGCCGATGATGGCGCGGTCGGGGCCGCCCTCGGCGAATAGCCGGCGCTTGGCGGCGAAATAGCCGCCCGGGCCGCCATGGCGGTCGAGGTGATCGGGAGAGAGGTTGGTAAAGACGGCGATATCGGGGGTCAGGGCGCGCGCGAGATCGGTCTGGTAGCTGGAGAGTTCCAGCACCACCACCTCGCCGTCATGGGCGGGGTCGAGCGACAGGACGCCGGTGCCGATATTGCCGCCCATCTGGGTGGGACGGCCGGATTCGCGCAGGATGTGATGGATCAGCGCCGTGGTGGTGGATTTGCCGTTCGAGCCGGTAACCGCGATGACCCTGGGGGCGGTGTCGAAATCCTCCCATTCGCGGCTGGCGAAGCTGCGAAAGAACAGGCCGATATCGTTATCGACCGGCACGCCAAGCTCGCAGGCCTTGGCGATGACCGGGTGCGGTCTGGGGTAAAGATGCGGGATGCCGGGGCTGGTGATCAGCGCAGAGATGCCGTCCCAATGCGCGTCGCGGGTCAGATCGACGACCTTCATGCCCTCCTGCGCGGCCTCTTCGCGCGTATCGGCGCCATCGTCCCAGACGACGACATTGGCGCCGCCGGCGGCAAGCGCGGCCACGGTCGCGCGGCCCGAACGGCCGAGGCCGAGCACGGCGATGGTCTGGTTCTCGACACCTTGGACGGGGATCATGTGCGGGCCTTTTCGTCATGCCGGTCAGGGGATATTTGCGCCAGGATCAGGCCGGGGGCAAGCGCACCGATGTCACGCGCCCGGGCAGCGGATCAGCCTGCCGTGCTGATCGACCCGCGCATAGATGCGCGGATCGGGTTCGGGATGGGGCGGGAACGCGAACCGCTAGCGCAGCTTCAGCGTCGCCAGACCGATCAGCGCGAGAATCAGCGCGATGATCCAGAAGCGGATGACGATCTGTGCCTCGCCCCAGCCCTTTTTCTCGAAATGGTGGTGGATCGGGGCCATCAGGAAGACGCGCTTGCCGGTACGCTTGAAGTAGAGGACCTGAATGATGACCGAAAGCGCCTCGACCACGAAGAGGCCGCCGACAATGGCGAGCACGATCTCGTGCTTGGTGACCACCGCGATGGCGCCAAGCGCGCCGCCAAGCGCAAGGCTGCCGGTATCGCCCATGAAGACCGCCGCGGGGGGCGCGTTATACCACAGGAAACCCAGCCCGCCGCCGAACAGCGCGGCGACGAAAACGGCCAGCTCGCCGGTGCCGGGCACGAAATGAACGCCCAGGTAATTGGCGAAATTCGCATGGCCGACGGCATAGGCGATGACCGCGAAACTGCCGGCGGCGATCATCACCGGCATGATCGCCAGACCATCCAGCCCGTCGGTCAGGTTGACCGCATTGGCCGCGCCCAGGATCACCACGATGGTGAAGGGCAGGTAAAGTATGCCCAGATTGATCAGCGTATCCTTCAGGAAGGGCAGCGCCAGCTGGCCGCTCAGCGGGTCGGGATGCAGCCATGCTGCCGCCGCGCCCGCGCCCAGGGCGATGCACAGCCCGATCAGCAGGCGGATGCGACCCGACAGGCCGGCATGGTGCTGCTTGGTCACCTTGGCGTAATCGTCGGCAAAGCCGATCAGCGCGAAACCCATGGTCACCAGCAGCACGATCCAGACATAGCCATTGTCCAGCCGCGCCCAGAGCAGCGTGCCGACCAGCAGTGCGGCCAGGATCAGAAAGCCCCCCATGGTCGGCGTCCCGGCCTTGCTGAAATGGTTCTGCGGCCCGTCGTCGCGGATCGGCTGACCCTTTTTCTGCTTGCGGCGCAGCATGTCGATCAGCGGCCGGCCGAAGAGAAAGCCGAATATCAGCGCGGTAAAGAACGCCCCCCCGGCGCGGAAGGTGATATAGCGGAAGAGGTTGAAGAAATCCCCGCCATCAGACAGGTTGGTGAGCCAGTAGAGCATTAAGCTGTCCTTTCGCCGGGCGCGCCGCTTTGCCGCGTTCGCCGCAGCGCGTCAACCACCATCGAGATTTTCGATCCCTTGGAACCTTTCACGAGCACGATATCGCCGGCGGCGACCAGTTCATCCACCCGCTCGGCCAGGGCGGCGGCGGTTTCCGAATAGAGCCCGCGCCGCGTCCCGGGCAGCGCCTCGTAAAGCGCACGCATGCGCGGGCCCGCCAGATGCACCAGATCGACCGAGGCCATCGCCGGATCGTCAGCCATGGCGCGATGCATGGCGGCCTCATCGGGGCCAAGCTCAAGCATGTCGCCCAGAATCGCCACGCGGCGGCCACCGGTCAGGCGCGCCAGCGTCGCCAGCCCGGCCGCAAGCGAGGTCGGGTTGGAATTATAGGCGTCGTCGATCAGGCGGATGCCGTCCAGATCCTCAACCGCGCCGCGACCCGCCGGCGGGCGCCACTGCGACAGTGCCGCGGCGGCCTGTTTCACATCGGCGCCGGCGGCGGACAGCGCAGCCAGCACGCCCACCGCGTTCATCACGAAATGCGCGCCGACGCTGGCCAGCGTGAAATCGACCGTATCGCCCAGGATGCGGGCGCGGACCTGCGTGGTATCGCCGTCGGTCCGGGCGGTGACGGGGCTGGCCATGCCGTGCTGGCCGAAACCGATCACGATGCCCCCCGCCGCATCGGCACAATCGCGCAGAAGCTGCGTTACCGGCAGATCCTCGGGCAGAATGGCGGTGCCGGGCTGGGTCAGGCCGCGAAAGATCGCGCCTTTTTCCCGCGCGATGCCCTCGATGGCGCCAAAGGCTTCCAGATGGGCGGCGGCGACGGTGGTGATCATGGCGACATGCGGCCGGGCAAGCCGGGCCAGCGGCTCGATCTCGCCCGGGTGGTTCATGCCGATCTCGACAATCGCGAAATCGCTGTCCTGCGGCATCCGGGCCAGGGTCAGGGGCACGCCCCAATGGTTGTTGTAGCTGGCCTCGGCGGCGTGGATCACGCCCTGCCCGGTCAGCGCGATGCGGGCCATCTCCTTGGTCGAGGTCTTGCCGACCGAGCCGGTAATGGCGATCATCTTGCCCCGCATCCGGGCGCGGCCGGCGCGGCCCAGGGCCTCAAGCGCGGGCAGAACTTCGGGCACGACCAGCAGCGGCGCATCGGATGCGACGCCTTCGGGGATGCGGCTGACCAGCGCGGCGCCAGCGCCCTGCTCCAGCGCCCGGGCCACGAAATCATGCCCGTCGCGGGCCGCCTGCAAGGCCACGAACAGGTCGCCCGGCCGAATGGTGCGGGTGTCGATCGACACGCCATCCACCGCGAAATCGCGCGTCACGCGGCCGCCGGTCGCAGCCGCCGCATCCTCGGAGGTCCAGAGCGTCATATCCTGCCATCCAGTGCCGCCACCGCGACCGAGGCCTGTTCGGCATCGTCAAAGGGGTAGACGTCGCTGCCGACGATCTGCCCGGTTTCATGGCCTTTGCCGGCGATCAGCAGCGCATCGCCGGGCTGCAGCGCATCGACGCCGCGCAGGATCGCCTCGGCCCGGTCGGCGACCTCGACCGCCTCGGGGCCGGCGCCGGCCATGATCTCGGAACGGATCGCGGCCGGGTCCTCGGTCCGGGGGTTGTCGTCGGTGACAAAGACCAGATCGGCATGTTCGCGCGCCGCTTCGCCCATCAGCGGGCGTTTCAGCCGGTCGCGGTCGCCGCCGGCGCCAAAGACCACGACGATGCGGCCCATCACATGCGGCCGGAGGCTTTGCAGGGCCGAGGCCAGCGCGCCGGGCTTGTGGCTGTAATCGACAAAGACGGCGGCGCCGTTGTCGCGCATCGCGGCCAGTTCCATGCGGCCGCGCACGGTGGTCAGCTCGGGCAGCGTCGCGATGACCCGGGCGGCATCGTCGCCGGCGGCGATGGCCAGCCCGGCCGCCGCCAGCACGTTCTCGGCCTGGAAACCGCCGATCAGCGCCAGCCGCACCAGATGGGCCTGCCCCTGATACGAGAAGCGAAGATCCTGGCCGGTCGCGTCATAACGCTGGCCGAGGATATGCAGATCCGCGCCCTCGGCCCGGCCGATGGTGGTCAGCTCCAGCCCGCGATCGTCGGCGATCCCGGCCATCTGGCGGCCGCGCGGGTCGTCGATATTGATGACCGCGCCCGCGCCCTCATCCAGGATATGGTTGAACAGCAGCGCCTTGGCGGCGAAATAGTCGTCGAAATCCTTGTGATAATCCAGATGATCCTGGCTGAAATTGGTGAACGCGCCGGCCCGGAGTTCCACCCCGTCCAGACGCCGCTGGTCCAGCCCGTGCGAGGACGCCTCGAGCGCGGCATGCGTGACGCCCTCGGCCGCGGCGCTGGCCAGAACCCGGTGCAGGGTCAGCGGATCGGGCGTGGTATGGGCCAGCCGGGCCTGAAAATCGCCCTGCACCCCCATGGTGCCCAGGCTGATCGCGCGGTGCCCCAGCAATTGCCAGATCTGGCGGGTAAAGCTGGCGACCGAGGTCTTGCCCGAGGTGCCGGTGACCGCGACCATGGTCCCGGGCTGGGTGGCGAACCACAGGGCGGCGGCGCCAGCGAGCGCGGCGCGCGGATCCTCGGCGACCACCAGGGCGGCGTCCGAGCCGGCCAGTTCGGCCGCCGCGATCGTCGCCCCCTGACGGTCGGTCAGGATGGCGGCCGCGCCCTGGCGCAGCGCATATTGGATGAATTCGCCGCCATGGGCCAGCGTGCCCGGCAGCGCCGCGAACAGGTGGCCCGGGGCGACCTGCCGCGAATCGACGGCAAGGCCCGTCACCTCGGGGTCGCGCCCCTTGTCCCCTCTTAGCCCCAGAAGGGACAGCCGCATCGCCCGATCGGTCACGAAACCTCCGCTTGTCAGTTCGAGACGAGCTTTAGCCGATCCGGCAAAGGCCGTTCAACCATCGGCAATTGCGATTCGGTGGCCGGGCGCAGCCCCATCAGCGGTGCGACGCGACGGACCAGTTCGGCCGCGACCAGCGTCGCGGTGGCGCCGGCCGTGCGGCTGACCGCGCCGCTCACCCCGGTCACCGAAGGCTCGTCCAGCGTCACCACCAGCACATATTTCGGATCGCTCGCCGGGAAGACCGAGGCGAATGTCGCCACCACCTTGCTCTTGTAATAGCCGCCGTTCGGGCTGGGCTTGTCGGCGGTGCCGGTCTTGCCGGCGACCTCGTAGCCCGCGACCTCGGCCGAGCGCGCGGTGCCGCGCGTCACCACCTGGCGCAGCATCGCCATCGCCCCCCGCGCCGCCTCGGCGGAAAGCACCTGCTCGTCGCGGCGCGGCTTGCGGCCATGGATCAGCGTCGGGCGTACCCGCGTGCCGCCATTCGCGATGGTGGCATAGGCCGCCGCCAGATGCAGCGGGCTGGTGGCGAGGCCATGGCCGAATGAAACCGTCGCCGCGGTCACCGCGGGCCAGCGCTGCGGCACCAGCGGCCGGCCGGTCGAGGCCTCGCTGATCTCGATGGCGGTCGGCTCGAACAGGCCCAGATCCTTGAGGAATTCCCGCTGCCGCTCGACCCCGACCAGCTGCGCGATGCGCACCGTGCCGACGTTCGAGGATTTCACGATCACGTCGGTTACCGACAACCGTTCGCCGTAATTGCTGAAATCGTTGATCAGATATTTGCCGATCTTCATCGGCGTCTGGGAATTGATCATCGTGTTCGGGCTGACCAGCCTCAGGTCCAGCGCCTGGGCCACCGGGAATATCTTGAAGGTCGAGCCAAGCTCGTATTGCCCCTGAACCGCGCGGTTGAACAGCGGGCTGTCCGACGGATCACCCTTGAGCAGCGGCCGCGGCCGTTCGTTGGGGTCGAAATCGGGCAGGCTGGCCATGGCCACCACCTCGCCGGTCGCGACCTCCATCAGGATGCCGGTCGCGCCCTTGGCGTTCATCACGCTCATGCCGTTGCTCAGCACTTCCTCCATCGCGGCCTGAACGGTCAGGTCCAGCGACAGGGTCAGGGGCGCGCCCTCGTTGGCGGGGTCGCGCAACCATTGGTCAAAGGCCTTTTCCACCCCCGCCACGCCGATCACCTCGGCGCTGGCCACGCCCTCCTTGCCGAAGGTCGAGCCGCCAAGGATATGGCTGGCGATCTTGCCATTGGGGTACAGCCGCATCTCGCGCGGGCCGAACAGCAGCGCCGGCTCGCCGATATCATGGACCGCCTGCATCTGTTCGGGGCTGATCTTCTTCTTGATCCAGACAAAGCTGCGCTTGCCCGAGAAATCCTTGCGCAGGCGCTCCAGGTCAAGATCGGGGAATATCCCGGCCAGCTTGCGCGCCGCCGCCTCGGGGTCGATCATCTGCCGGGGATGGGCATAGAGCGAATAGGTCAGCAGGTTCGTCGCCAGCACCCGCCCATGGCGGTCGGTGATGTCCGCGCGCTGCGAGATGATCTGCGCGCCGGTGGTCTGGACGCGGGGCTCGCTGGGGCGGCTGCTGGCCAGCACCGCCATCTTGAACCCCACCGTGCCAAAGGCCAGCACGAAGCCGGCGGCCATGAAGCACAGCCGGCTGCGCGCTCTGCCGCGCGCCTTGTCCTGGATCTCGGCATGCCGCTGGGCGCGGTTCTCGGCCTCGATCGCATCGGGGTTCTCGCCTCTTTCGCGGGCGCGAAGGATGCGTGCCAGCGGGCGCAGGGGGGTGCGGATCATGGCGTGCTCTCCTGTGGTCGGCGGGGGGGATAGCCCGCGGGGCGTTCGACGATGGCGGCGGCGACGGCCGCCGCGGGCTGTGTCGGCGCGGGAAAGGCGACCTGTCCGACATCGACGAACTGATCGGAGCCGAAGGGCACCAGTTGCAGCCTGTCGAAATTCAGGTTGACCAGTTCCCGCAGCCGCGCGGGACGGTTCAGATAGGCCCATTCGGCGCGGAACACGGCCAGATCCTCGCGCAGGCGGCCGATCTGGTGCTGCACGTCGGACATCTCGGCGATCGTGGCCTGGGTGCGGTAATTCTCGCGATAGGCCCAGAAGGCCAGCCCCATGACGATCAGCGTGGTCAGGAGATACAGCACGGATCGCATCACACCCTCCTTTCGGTCAGCATCGGCAGGCCAAGCGCATCGGGATCGACGCGGCCGGCGGGCGCATCGGTGCGGATACCGACCCGCAACAGCGCCGAGCGCGCGCGCGGATTGGCCGCCATTTCCGCCTCGTCCGGGCCGATGGCGCGACGAAAGGGCAGCCGGAAGGCCGGCGCGGCCTGCGCGGTCTCGGGCGCGTGACGGCTGCCGCCGCCGGCGCTGTTCGAACGCGCCTGCATGAAGCGCTTGACGATCCGGTCCTCGAGCGAATGAAAGCTGACCACCGCCAGCCTGCCGCCCGGGCGCATCGCACGTTCGGCCGCGGCCAGCCCCGCGACAAGCTGGCCGAATTCGTCATTGACCCAGATGCGGATCGCCTGAAAGCTGCGCGTCGAGGGGTGGCTGTGGCCCGGCTTGGGGCGCGGCAGGCAGGCCGAGACGATATCCGACAACTGGCCCGTGCGGCTGATCGGGCGCGCCGCCACGATGGCCTTGGCGATACGGCGCGAGGCGCGCTCTTCGCCGTAAAGATACAGCACGTCGGCGATGGTGGCCTCAGCGGCCGCGTTCAGCAGATCGGCCGCGGTCGGGCCGTCGCCGCCCATGCGCATGTCGAGCGGCCCGTCGCGCATGAAGGAAAAGCCGCGCTCGGGCTGGTCAAGCTGCATCGAGCTGACGCCCAGATCCAGCACCACGCCATCGACCTGGCCGCCGGCCAGCAGGTCCATGTCGGAAAACGTGCCCTGCGCCAGCCGCAGCCGGTCGCCATATGCGCCCGCCCATGCCGCCGCCATGGCAAAGACCGCCGGATCGCGGTCGATGCCGATAACCTGCCGCGCGCCCTGCTCCAGCAGGACGCGCGCATAGCCGCCGGCGCCGAACGTGCCGTCGATCCAGACCCCGTCCACAGGCGCAACGGCCCGCAAAAGCGGGCCAAGCAGGACGGGAATATGGGGATCGGTCGCCCGTGCCATGGCCTAGCCCTGCCCCGGGCTGGACGCCGCCACCTGCTGGGACAGCAGCGACAGCGGATCGGCACCCGGCTCCAGCTCGGGCACGCGGGCCTCGATGGCGCGCTCTTCCTCTTCATAGGCGGCGGGGGACCAGACCTTCAGGTTGTCCCCGCCCGAGATGAACACCGCGCTGTCGGTCAGGCCGATCTTGTCGCGCAGTTTCTGCGGCAGGACCAGCCGGCCGTCGCCGTCGATCTCGGCCTCTTCGGAATGGCCCTGATAGATATGTTCCAGATAGTTGCGGCTGGGACTGCCGCGATCGAGCCGCGAAATCCGCTCGTCGATCTCTTCGATCGCCTCGATGGTGAACAGTTGCAGGTATTTCCAGTCGCGGGTACCGAAGACGATGACCAGTTGCGGACGCTTGCCGGTTTCCCATTCGGGATCGGCGGATTCGAAGACCCGGCGGAACTTGGCCGGAATCGAGACGCGGCCTTTCGCGTCGACCCTGACCTCTTCCGATCCTCTGAACCTGCGCGCCACCGGCCCGCACTCCTTCCACTGTTTCGTCCCTGCCCGTCACCCCGAACAGGAAAAGCGGACCGGGTTGCTGCCACGACCCGATCCGCCACCCTCGTTCCCATCTCTGGGCCCCGTAGTTTCGGGGATCGCGCCCCGCTATCCGCGCCACCTGGGGGAGGTGCTGCTCGCGCGCCGCGGGGTCATGTTCGGAAGCGGGTGCCCGTATGAAGCCTGCTTGTCGCCTTATGGGGTCTTGGCGCCCCTTCAGCCCGTCTCCGTAGGCAATGGATGACACGGGAATTAACGGGGCGCAATGGGTATCTTTGGGACAAGCGGAAAAGTCGCAGCACCGTCACACATGAACATTAAGCGAACATCAAGAAGTCAGCCGAGGCAACACGGAAAGTATTGCTGTCACAATTCACCAGACCACAACATATGGGAGGCGGAACATGGCAAACAGCGGCCCAGGGAATTCCCAGGCGAAGGCGGGCATCTGCCGAAATTCGGCTGAAACTTTGGCATCTGAGCCGGCTTTTCCTCGGCTCTCGGTTGAATCACCGGCCAACACGTTCGAGTGATTCGGCCAAAAATCACGCGACGGAAGATTCTCGCCCCGGTTCCCATGCATTCCCGGCCCTGTTTTCAGCCGCGCCCGATGCCGGTCCCATGATTTCCCGGATCGGCGGCCGGCGCGGTCGCCCGCCGCCTCGCCGCAGGTCCGGGGCGTCAGGCCGGCTCACGCCATGCCGCCGGCAACCAGCCGCTCGGCCAACCGGGCAAAGGAGTGGGCGACGGGGCTGTCCCCCGCCGCGATGGGCGTGCCGTCATCGCCGGCCAGCCGCACCTCCAGGTTCAGGGGAATCTCGCCCAGGAAGGGCAGGCCCAGCTTCGCGGCCTCGGCGGCGACACCGCCATGGCCGAACAGATGCGCCTCATGGCCGCAATTGGGGCAGATATAGGTGGACATATTCTCGACCAGCCCCAGCACCGGGGTTTTCAGCTTGTCGAACATGTCGATCGCCCGGCGCGCATCCAAGAGCGCCACATCCTGCGGCGTCGAGACGATGATGGCGCCGCTGACCTGCGCCTTTTGGCACAGGGACAGCTGCACATCGCCGGTGCCGGGCGGCAGATCGACCAGCAGCACGTCCAGTTCGCCCCATTTCACCTGATTGAGCATCTGCTGCAACGCGCCCATGAGCATCGGGCCGCGCCAGACCACGGCCTCGCCTTCCTTCATCATCAGGCCCAGCGACATGACGGTGACGCCATGCGCGTGCAGCGGCTCGATCATATTGCCTTCGCCGCTGACCCGTTGTCCGGTCAGGCCCAGCATCCGCGGCTGCGAGGGGCCGTATATATCGGCGTCCAGCAACCCGACACGGCGCCCCTGCCGCGCCAGCGCCACCGCCAGATTCGCGGTCAGCGTGGATTTTCCGACGCCCCCCTTGCCCGAACCGATGGCCAGAATCCGCGCCACCCCGCTGACCGGGGCCGGGCCGGCCTGCGGGGTGGGATGACGACCGATCTTCATGCTGGGCGGGGCGTCCCGCCCGCCCCCGGCGCCGGCCGCCGCCCGGGGCGGGGGCGCTTTCGATGCGGCGGGGGCGGTCATCACGATCTGCACCTTCTGATCGCCGCAGAGCGCGGTCAGCCGGCGCTGCGCCTCGGCCTCGACCGGAGCCAGCGCGCGGGCGCTTGCGGCATCCTCCGTCTCGATCACGAATCGGATTGCGCCGGAATCGACATGCAGCGCGCGCAGCAGATCCCTGGAAACCAGGTTTCCACCGCCCGGGACCTCGATCCGCGCAAGCTCCTCAAGCACACGTTCGCGTGATATCGCCATGGCCACCCCCGGATTTCAAAGCCCGCGCAGAATGGCAATTCGCGGCGGGATCGGCAAGCTGGCTGCGACCCGCTGTCGCAGGCTTGACGCTAAGCCATTGTGACCTCGCGTAAATACGACCCATTTTGCCGTGATAGCGCCAGCATTCGATAGCAAAATCGGAAATATTAACTACTTTTTAGTGACTTGCAGCAAGGTTCCAGAAACAGTTATGCCATTTCTGCATAGCAGCATTTCATCGGCAGCCATTGTGCAAACGCAGAAAAGGGATCATGTTCCCCTCAACAGCGCGACGGCAATCCGGCCTGCCGCGCAGACGCAAGAAAGATGAGCAAGTAAAATGGCTGTTCTCGTACTGAACCAGAACAATGTCCGCAACACCGGCCGCATCGCCAAATTCGTGGCCGATCTGCGCGACAACATGGCCCGCCGTTCGGTCTATCGCCAGACCCTGCGCGAACTGGACGAGCTGAGCGATCGCGACCTGAACGACCTGGGCCTGAGCCGGTCGAGCATCCGCAGCGTGGCCTATGAGGCCGCCTGGGGCGCGAAGTAAGGAATAGAATACCCGACCCCCTCCTCCTCCCTGGGGTCCGGGTTCAGGCGGCATCCTCCCTCCTCCTCCCTGAGGATGCCGCCGCCAGAATACGGTGAAGCCCTCTCCTCCTCCCTGGGCTTCGCGGTAAAGGCGGCCTCCCCCTCCTCCTCCCTGGGGAAGCCGCCGACTTATACGGCGGGACCGACCTCCTCCCTGGTCCCGCGGTGCAGGCGGCAGCCTCTTCCTCCTCCCCGAGGGTGCCGCCAAACCGATCCGCCGGGCCCCTCCTCCTCCCTGGGCCGGCGGTGCTGGCGGCGCCCTCCCCCTCCTCCTCCCTGGAGGGTGCCGCCCAAAATCCCCGCGAAGGCGGGACGGAATGCGACGGTCCTCTCCTCCTCCCTGGGACCGTCAGCTTGCGGCGAATGGCATCCTCCTCCCTGCCATGCGCCGCACCCCATACGCGGCCCCTCCTCCTCCCTGGGCCAGCGTTGCGCGGCGGTACCCCCTCCTCCTCCCTGGGTACCGCCGCTTTTTATTTGCGCGGCGGCGGTATAGAGGCAGGCCATGTTGTCCTATCAGCACGCCTATCACGCCGGAAACCTGGCCGATCTGCACAAGCACGCCCTGCTGGCGTGGATGCTGGATTACCTGACCGCCAAGCCGAAACCGCTGAGCTATCTGGAAACCCATGCCGGGCGCGGGCTTTACGACCTGGCCGGCGCGGAAGCGCAAAAGACGGGCGAGGCACGGGCCGGCATCACCCGCGCGCTGGTGCAGGGCTGGCTGGACGCGGATCATCCGCTGTGCCGGGCGCTGCACCAGATCCGCGCCCGGAATGGCGCGACGGCCTATCCCGGCTCGCCGCTGATCGCGGGGCATTTCCTGCGCCCGGGCGATACCGCGCATCTGGCCGAGCTGCACCCCGCCGAGCATGAGGCCCTGACCCGCGTCGCCGGTTTCGCCCATATCCACCGACAGGACGGATTCGCGATGGCACAGGCGCTTTGCCCGCCGGTGCCGCGCCGGGGGCTGCTGCTGATCGACCCCAGCTATGAGGTCAAGGCCGATTACGACCAGATCCCCGGCCAGATCGGCAAGCTGGCGCGGAAATGGAATGTCGGCGTGATCGTGCTGTGGTTCCCGGTGCTGAACGATGCCCGCCACGCGCCGATGATCGCCGCCCTGCGTCGCGATCACCCGCAGGCATTGCTGTCGCAGGTGGCCTTTGCGCCGGCGCGGCCGGGGCATGGCATGACCGGCTCGGGCATGTTCGTGCTCAACCCGCCCTACGGGCTGCAGGACGAGGCGGCGCGAATCGCCGCGATCTACGAGGCGCTATAGGCCAGCGCGGCCGCGAGCCTGCGATCGGTCGCGTCCTCTGGCCCCTCGGCCCAGGGACGAAAGCGCAGCCGAAAGGCGGCCAGCCGCGCCGGGCTGTCGGGATAGCCGATCCGCGCCAGACTGTCGGCCAGCGGCAGATCGCTGCCCGGCCCATCCGGCCAGATCGCCAGCCTCCGCAGGGCCAGCCGCCGCCAGTCAAAGCGCGGGCCGGGGTCGGATTTGCGCTCGGGCGCCAGATCGGAATGGCCGATCACGCCCTGCGGCCCGATTGCCCAACGCCTGAGGATCGCGGCCAGCAGATCCTCGAGCGCGGCCATCTGCGGCTCGGGAAAGGGGCGGTCGCCGGGATTGACCAGCTCGATGCCGATGCTGCGGGAGTTCACATCCTCGCGGCCCTGCCAGCAGCCGGCGCCGGCATGCCAGGCGCGCCTGCCCTCGGGGACCAGCGCCTCGGTCAGGCCGTGCTCGTGGATCAGCCAATGCGCGCTGACCTCGGACGCGGGATCGCACAGGCGGGCGCGGGCCGAAGCCGCGTCCGCCATGCCGGTGTAATGGATCACCACAAGTTCGGGCCGCTGCCCGCGCCGGTCGCCGTGATTGGGCGACAGGCTCACATCCGCGACTGGCGGAAGGGGCGCGGATCCCAGCCGCAGACGAAACCGTCGCCATCCGGGTCAAGCCCGCGCGGGTCGATCATCGGCCCGCCGGCGGCGATAAAGGCGGTCTGCGCCGCATCGGCCGAGGCAAAGCCCCGGCAGGCCCGCTCTGCCGCCGCGACGGATCCGCCGCTGCGCGTGTATTTGCCCGTTCCGGGGGCCTGATCCTCCTGATGGGCATAGCGTACCAGCACCGGGGTCGAGCCGGGATAGGGGCCGCTGGTCGCCACCTGCGCATCGGCGGGAACACCGGCCGGAGCCTTGGTCGCCGCCGCGGGCGTGGCGGCGGTCTGCGCCGGCGCCCGCTTGCCCATGATCGCCTCGGGCGTCGGGGCTTCGGCGGGCAGTTGCACCGGAATCACCCGCGGGATCGGCGCCTTGCCCTGCAGGGCGGCCTCGCGCTCCTGCGAATATGTGGCATAGCCGGTGCCATTGTTCATGGCGCTGTAATTCGGGTTCCAGCCGGTATTCTCGGCACAGGCGGACAGTGCCAGCACGGGGCCGAACACGGCCAGAATCGCGATCCTCTGCATCGTTTGCTCCCAGTTCGGGCCGGTTACCACCAGCGCGTCGGTTTCGCGGTAAACCCTGCCGCAGATTCGAGTACCTGCGCAAGGTTCAACAGTCCGGCTTCGTCCCATGGCCGGCCGATCAGCTGCATGCCCAGCGGCAGGCCCTGCCCGTCCAGCCCCACCGGCACCGAAATACCCGGCAGGCCGGCAAGGTTGACGGTCACGGTAAAGACATCGTTCAGATACATCTCGACCGGATCCTTGCCCGACATCTCGCCCAGGCCGAATGCGGCGCTTGGCGTGGCGGGGGTCAGGATCGCATCGACGCCGGCGGCGTAAGCCTGATCGAAATCGCGCTTGATCAGCGCGCGCACCTTGCGGGCGCGGTTGTAATAGGCGTCGTAAAAGCCCGCCGACAGCACATAGGTGCCGATCATGATCCGCCGCTGCACCTCGGGGCCGAAGCCCTGGGCGCGGGTCTTTTCATACATCTCGACCACGCCATCGCCCTGGCCCAGCCGGGCGCGGCGGCCATAGCGCACCCCGTCATAGCGCGCGAGGTTCGAGGACGCCTCGGCCGGTGCGATGACGTAATAGGCGGGCAGCGCGTATTTCGTGTGCGGCAGGCTGATATCGACGATCTCGGCACCGGCATCGCGCAGCATCTCGGCGCCGCGACGCCACAGCGCGTCGATTTCGTCCGACATGCCCTCCATGCGGTATTCGCGCGGGATACCGATCCTCTTGCCGCGAATATCGCCGGTCAGCGCCGCCTCGTAATCGGGCACCTCGCGTTCGGCGCTGGTCGAATCCTTCGGATCGACCGAGGCCATGGCGCCCAGCATGATCGCGGCGTCGCGCACCGTCTTGGTCATCGGCCCGGCCTGATCCAGCGAGCTGGCAAAGGCGATCACCCCCCAGCGGCTGACCCGGCCATAGGTCGGCTTCAGCCCGACCGTGCCGGTAAAGGCGGCCGGCTGGCGGATCGAGCCGCCGGTATCGGTGCCGGTCGCGGCCATACACAGATCCGCCGCCACCGCCGCCGCCGAGCCGCCCGACGAACCGCCCGGCGTCAACTGCCGGTCATCGACCTTCCACGGGTTCACGACCGGCCCGTAACAGGCGCTTTCGTTCGAGGACCCCATGGCGAATTCATCCATGCTGAGCTTGCCCAGCATGACCGCACCGGCATTCCACAGATTCTGCGTCACCGTCGATTCGTATTGCGGCAGGAAACCGTCAAGAATGCGGCTGGCCGCCTGCGAGGGCACGTCTTTGGTGCAGAACAGATCCTTTATGCCCAGCGGGATGCCGCACATGGCCGGCGCATCGCCGGCGCCGATGCGGCCGTCGGCGGCCGCCGCCATCTCGCGCGCGCGCTCGGGCGTCAGGTGGCTATAGGCGTTCAGCGCCCAGGCGCCCTCGATCGCGGTCAGACAGGCCTCGGTCAGGTCGAGACTGGTGAAATCGCCCCTGCGCAACCCGTCGCGGGCCTGGGCGATGGTCAGCTGGTTCAGATCGCTCATTCCACCACCTTCGGCACGGCAAAGAACCCCTCGCGCGCGTCGGGCGCATTCTTCAGCACCAGATCCTGCATGTCGCCATCGGTGACAACATCCTCGCGCCGCTTGAGGCGCATCGGCTCGACCCCGGTCATCGGCTCGACATCCGTGACATCGACCTCGTTCAGCTGCTCCATGAAATGCAGGATGCCGTTCAGCTCCTGCGCCAGTCCCGGCAGGTCCGCCTCATCGACCGCTATGCGCGCCAGATGCGCGACCTTGCGGGCCTCATCCTCAGTGATCGCCATGGGGGCTCCTTTCGCTTGCGCCGGGTTTACCGCCGCTCTCGGGGCGGGGCAAGCGGGGCCGCCGCGTCGCGGGAACTTTACGCGCTGCCGCCAACTTGGCAGGATGCGCCTGCATCTCGAAAGGAGCCCTCCCATGAAACTGACCTGGCTTGGCCATTCCGGCTTTCGGCTGGAAATCGAAGACGCCGTGATCCTGATCGACCCCTGGCTGTCGGGAAACCCCATGTTCCCCGAGGACCGCCGCACCGAGGCCATCGAGGGCGCGACCCATATCCTGCTGACCCATGGCCATGGCGATCATAGCGGCGACGCGCTGTCCATCGCCCGCGCGCAGAAGATCCCGATCGCCGGCATCTATGACCTGATCGGCACCTGGCAGACCCATCACGGCATCGAGGGCATCGGCTTCAACAAGGGCGGCACCGTCGATCTGGCCGGCGCGAAGGTGACGATGGTGAATGCCTGCCATTCCTCGTCCATCGAGGGAAGCGAAGGGCCGATCTATGCCGGCCACGAATCGGGCTACATGATCGCGGGCGACGGCCATGTGCTCTATGTCAGCGGCGATACCGACATCATGGCCGACATGGAATGGATGGCCGAATATCACCAGCCCGATATCGGCATTCTCTGCGCCGGCGGCCATTTCACCATGGACATGAAGCGCGCGGCCTATGCGGCGCGGAAATATTTCCGTTTCCAGGTCGTGATCCCCTGCCATTACCGCACCTTCCCGCTGCTGGAGCAGAACGCCGATGCGCTGAAATCCGGCCTGCCGGGGGTCAAGGTGATCGAGCCCGAGGTGCTGGAGCCGATCCGCTTCTAGGGCCAGCGATAGCCGCTGCGGCCGGGCCTCGGGCGATCCAGCGGGCCGGCCGGGGCGAAGATCTCGACCAGAAGCGGATGGCAGGCGGCCGTGTCGCTGGAATGCTCGGCGCCGCAATCGCCGCCGGGACAGGCCGACAGGCCGCCGATCAGGTCGATCTCGGCGAAGAACTCGATATAGTCGCCGGGACGCACCGGGCTGGCCTTCATGAAATACTGCCCGGTATCGCGGGTGAAGCCGGTGCACATGAAGACATTGAGCACGTCATGGACCAGCGGCTCGGCCGCCTCGCGCCCGAGGCCCAGTTCCTCGGCCAGCGCATTGGTCAGGTTGGAATGACAGCAGCGGTGGTAATCCTCGCCGCTGAGCATGTGATGGGTATAGGGATCGCAGCGCGTGCCGATCACGTCATGAACCGAGCCGCCATGTTCGTCGATGCCGTACCATTCCAGCGTATCCTCGGTCACCGTGGCCATCGGCCGCAGATAAGGAAAGCCGGACCACATGCGGTCGCCGCGCGTCAGATGCGTGCCATGCAGCGCCCGCGTCTTGCCGGAATAGAAGCGTTCCTGCGGGTCGGCGGCGGACCACAGGTTCAGATCGCCGACCTGCGGCCCCTGAACGCTGGTGATGCGAAAGAAATGGCCGGCCGGAACGTGGAAGCAGCGCGCCTCGCGCGGGGGGACCAGGCATTCGCCGGTCTTGCGCGCATTGGGCCGCGCCCGCGCCAGGGTCGCCATATCGGGATCGGGCAGCGTGGCATTGGGATAGCAGATCACGGGCTCGACAGCCCGGCGCTCTGCCGCGTCAGAGGGGATGGAACTGTTCATGGGCGCGATGCTAGGGGGCGGCGGGCCAGCCCGCAAGACATGACCGGCTGGCCCGGCCGCAGCGTCGGATGGATATTTGGGTGAAGAAGAAATGCCCGACGCGGCGCGGCGTCGGGCACCACCTTCAGGCCGTGAGGCGGCGATCCGCCTCGAGCGGCAGCGGCGCAAAGCTGAAATAGGCATACATCTGTTCCAGAACGGCCAGTGCCGCCAGCGCGGCGCGGTCCCGGGCCGGGTCGATTGCGGCGACCTGGGCCGCGTTCTTGTGGTTTTCGGCGCGAATGGTCATCTGTGGTCTCCGGGTTGAAGGTCTGCTTCCCCCCTTGCCGGAAATATAACGCCGCGCCGCAGCATTTTCCATGGCTGCAACGCGGCGTCACTGCTGCGGGCCGGGGATACCGGCCATGTGCGTGGCGCGGGTCAGACGATCCGGTCGACCATCATATGCTTGATCGAGGCGATCGCCTTGGCCGGGTTCAGCCCCTTGGGGCAGGTATTGGTGCAGTTCATGATCGTGTGGCAGCGATAGAGCTTGAACGGATCCTCGAGATCGTCGAGCCGTTCGCCTGTGGCCTCGTCGCGCGAATCGATGATCCAGCGATAGGCGGCCAGCAGCGCCGCCGGGCCAAGATAACGGTCGCCGTTCCACCAGTAGCTGGGGCAGGCGGTCGAGCAGCTGGCGCAGAGGATGCATTCGTAAAGCCCGTCCAGCTTCTTGCGATCCTCGATCGACTGGCGCCATTCTTTGTCCGGGGTCGGCGTTTCCGTCCGCAGATAGGGATGGACCGAGGCGTGCTGAGCGTAGAAATGCGTCAGGTCCGGCACCAAGTCCTTGACCACCGGCATATGCGGCAGCGGGTAGATGTTCACGTCGCCCTTGATCTCGTCCATGCCGTAGATGCAGGCCAGATGGTTGCCGCCATCGATATTCATCGCGCAGGAGCCGCAGATCCCCTCGCGGCAGGAGCGGCGGAAGGTCAGCGTCGGGTCGATCTCGTTCTTGATCTTGATCAGCGCGTCCAGCACCATCGGCCCGCAACGGTCCATATCGACGAAATAGCTGTCGATACGCGGGTTTTCCCCGGTATCCGGGTCCCAGCGATAGATGTTGAAGCGGCGCAGATTGGTCGCGCCATCCGGTTTTGGCCAGGTTTTCCCGACCCGCATGCGGCTGTTCTTGGGAAGGTTGAATTGGACCATTGGGGTATCTCCTGGTGGTCAGGCCGGACGCGCCTGAAAGCGGTCGTGGCGGATATTGGCATGGGGCCAGCGGGTCGCAAAGGACCACAGCAGCTCCTTGTAGGCGGCATGGCCCTTGCGGGCGACGCTGTGGAACAGCGAGGACGGCTTGAGGTTCCGGGGCAGATCGTTCGACAGCCAGCCGGCCTCGCGCGGGAGGATCCAGGGCAGGATGCCGTTGCGGAACAGCCAGTGACAGAAGGGGATGTCGCAGGCGCCGGCATTCGGCTCGATCTCGGACAAGGGCGGGATCGAGGAGCCGCGCGCGCAAAGCGTGCCGGTGCCGATGATCGAGGCGCCCAGCACCTGCTCGACCGGCTGGTGAAAGATGTAATTGTCCCAGGCCGTCTGCGGCGCGGCGCGCGGCCCGACATAGATATTGCCCTGATAGCCGACGACATTGCCCTGCGGGCCGATGGCGTTCAGATGCGCCAGCGTGCGGGCGACGTAATCGGCCGGATAGCCGATATCGTCGTCGATGGTAAAGACGATGTCGTCCGGCGCGGGCGTGAACCAGAACTTGCCGGCATCCTTGACGTCACGGTCGGGGATGATGGCAGTCACCCGCGCGTCCTTGGCCAGATAGCCCGGAATCTCCTGATAGCCGTTCAGGACCACGAACAGGTGATCGACCTGCGGCAGGATCGCCGCGCAGGTCCTGCGCAGCAGCCGGCGGCGCGGCGGAAAGGTGGCCAGATGGGCACGGATCACGACGCGCCCCCCCAGCCCGGCATCTGGTAGAGCGAGCGCGACGGAGCCTGGCCCGAGCGGCTGATCACACAGTCGCGGAACAACGCCTCGGGGTCGTCGATGCGGCGGCTGTATTCGGGGCTGAAGTCGATCCCCATATAGCCGCCGTGATGGCCGCCCGAGCCGATTCCGACGCTGAGCCGCGGATGCGCGCGCATGCCGAAGGAACCCTGGCCGAGGTTCTGGCTGCAATAGCGCTCGGCCTCGGGAAGGGGCAGGTTCTGCCGCGGCTGCGCGCAGGCCGCCAGCCCCAGCATCGCTGCCGGGGCCAGAAAGGCGCGCAGATACCGCGGCACGGACATCAGGCCTGTCCCCGACCGGCGGCAGCCGCATTGGCGATGCACTGCCCGGTCGCCGGACGGCTGACGATGACGGCAACCGCGCTCTGGGGATCGGAGCTGGTGGTAATATTGGCCAGTTCGCTCGGCGAGGCGTTCGCCATCACGCAATCGGTAAAGGGCGCGATATTGTAGCCCGACACCTTGGCCGCCATTTCGCGGTTGATGATGACCCGGGCCGAGCTGCGGATCGCGGCATCGGGCGCGGGCGCCGGCGGGCTGGTCGGCATCGGCATCGGCGCCATGCCGGGGTTTTGCACCACGCAGCCGGACAATGCCAGTGCAGCAACGGTCATGATCAGGGAAAGACGCATCAGTAGACCCTTTTCTTCGGAGCGATCTTGTTCAGGTCGATGCCGCCCTCCTCTTGCGCTGTCAAAGGCTCGAGATGGACCGGCCGATAGGCCAGTTTAACATCGTTGCCTTCGATCCATGCAAGCGAGTGCTTGCGCCAGTTGGCATCATCCCGCTCGGGCCAGTCCTCATGGGCATGGGCGCCCCGGCTTTCCTTGCGCGCCTCGGCCGCGACGATGGTGGCCAGCGCGTTGGGCATCAGGTTGGTCAGCTCCAGCGTCTCCATCAGGTCGGTATTCCAGATCAGCCCGCGATCGGTGACCTTCAGGTCATCCAGCTTGGCGGCGATCACCTTCATCTTCTCGACGCCCTCGGCCAGGGTCTTGTCGGTGCGGAAGACGGCGGCATCGGCCTGCATGGTCTTTTGCATCTCAAGCCGCAATTCGGCGGTCGGGGTGCCACCATCGGCATTGCGGATCCGGTCGAAACGGTCCAGCGCGCGATCGACCGCCTCCTTGTTGGTCAGCGGGATCGGCGCATTGCGGTCGATCACCTCGCCGGCACGGATCGCGGCGGCGCGGCCGAACACGACAAGGTCGATCAGGCTGTTCGAACCCAGCCGGTTCGCACCATGCACGCTGGCACAGCCCGCCTCGCCCACCGCCATCAGGCCGGGGAAGATTGCATCCGGTTCCTCTTCGGTCGGGTTCAATACCTCGCCCCAGTAGTTCGTCGGAATGCCGCCCATGTTATAGTGCACCGTCGGCAGGATCGGGATCGGCTCGCGCGTGACATCGACACCGGCGAAAATCTTGGCCGATTCCGAAATCCCCGGCAGACGCTCATGCAGGCTTTCGGGCGGCAGGTGCTGCAGGTTCAGGAACATGTGGTCCTTGTGTTCGCCCACACCGCGACCTTCGCGGATCTCCAGCGTGATGCAGCGGCTGACCACGTCGCGGCTGGCCAGATCCTTGTAGGTGGGCGCGTAGCGTTCCATGAAACGCTCGCCCTCGGAGTTGGTCAGATAACCGCCCTCGCCGCGCGCGCCCTCGGTGATCAGGCAGCCCGAACCATAGATCCCGGTCGGGTGGAACTGCACGAATTCCATGTCCTGCAGCGGCAGGCCGGCGCGCGCCACCATGCCGCCGCCGTCGCCGGTGCAGGTATGGGCGCTGGTCGCGCTGAAATAGGCGCGGCCGTAACCGCCGGTGGCCAGCACCACCATCTTGGCGTTGAAGACATGGATGGTGCCGTCATCCAGCTTCCAGCAGACGACGCCGGTGCAGCGGCCGTCGGTGATGATCAGGTCCAGCGCGAAATATTCGATGAAGAATTCGGCCTTTTCCTTCAGCGACTGGCCGTAAAGCGTGTGCAGGATGGCGTGGCCGGTGCGGTCGGCGGCGGCGCAGGTGCGCTGCACGGGCGGGCCTTCGCCGAATTCGGTGGTATGGCCGCCAAAGGGACGCTGATAGATCTTGCCCTCTTCGGTGCGGCTGAAGGGAACCCCGTAATGCTCCAGCTCATAAACGGCCTTGGGGGCCTCGCGCGCCAGGTATTCCATGGCGTCCGTGTCGCCCAGCCAGTCCGAGCCCTTGACGGTGTCGTACATGTGCCATTGCCAGTTGTCGGGGCCCATGTTGGACAGGCTGGCGGCAATGCCGCCCTGCGCCGCGACCGTGTGGGAGCGGGTCGGAAAGACCTTGGTCACGCAGGCGGTGCGCAGCCCCTGTTCGGCCATGCCCAGCGTGGCGCGCAGCCCGGCGCCGCCGGCGCCCACGACCACCACGTCATAATCATGCGTTACATATTGATATTCGGACATGGTGGACCCTCAGATGACGACGATCGCGCCCAGACCCATGCGGGCCAGCGCGTAGATGGCAAAGGCGATGACCGCCCAGCCAAAGATGACGGATGCGATGATCGCGGCCTTGCGGGCACCGCCCTGCAGGTAATCGTCGATCATGATCCGGGTGCCCTTGATGAAATGGAGCATGCCGACGATGATGAACAGCGCCGTGATCAGGGCCGGGAAGGGGCGGCCGAAATAGACGACCAGCAGTTCCTGCGGCAGGCCGATGGCGCGGGCGACGGTGATCATGAACAGCGGCGTCAGGATCAGCAGCGCCACGGCGGTGACGGTCATCGCCCAGTGATGCTGCGTGCCCTCATGGGCGGAGCCCAGCCCTTCGGCGGCCTTGCGGGGGGTGATATAGCGCATGTCCCTGCCCTTCCCTCAGAATGCGAAAAACACGATCAGCGTCAGCACGGCCAGCCCGACCGAGCCGGCGATCAGCGCCTGGCTGGATTTATGCGATGCCTCGATGGTCATACCGTAACCCGCATCGTAGAACAGGTGCCGGATACCGGCGAGCAGGTGATACCACAGCGCCCACATCGAGCCGGTCAGCACCAGAAAGCCCAGCCAGGACCGCAGCACCCAATCCGCCCAGGCGAATGCGCCCGGCGAGGTGACGGCCGCGACCAGCCACCAGACGATCAGCACGATGCCCGCGACCAGCGCATGGCCGGTGATGCGGGTCATGATCGAGGTGATTGCGGCTAGGGGCAGGCGGTAAACCTGCAAATGCGGTGACAGCGGCCGGTTGCCCCGGTTGACGTCAGCCATGATGCGCTCTCCTGCGTTCAGGGGCCCTCGGCGCGACGGCTGGCGGCGAGGGCTGGCCGGTATGGTCATTTCATGTTTGGCGATGTTTCTAGTGATTTTCTCGCATCTGTCACGACCGCTGACCAGACGAAAGACGGATAAGGACGGATTTTCCATTTTTGTGATCACACAATCGCGCCATGTGATCACAGTTTGGCGCTTGTTGGCGGTACCATGGCAGACTCACCCGTTCGCCCAAAAACCCGAGTGATTTCGTTGCCATCCCGGCAATCCGAGCCGGGAAGCGCCGCGCCATCGCAGGAAACCGGCCAGCTTGTGATCACCGGCACCGGCAGGCGATGCCCGGCCGCCTATTGCTGGCCCAGCTTCATCTCGGGGCTGTAATCCGCCTCGATCTCCTTGGTCACGGCCTGGGCGCAGCGCATCCGGCCCGACGCAGCGTCAAAGGCCATGGCGGGGCCGCCATGCAGTTGCCAGCCCCGCGACAGCGCCAGGCTGACCTTGTGGCAGAAATCCGATGTGTCGTCTTCGGTCAACAGGCGATAGATCAGAGGCATGTCAGGCTCCGAACGGGTTATAGCCAAGCCAGGCGTGGATCAGGCCCATCACCAGCAGCACGATGACGGCGCCGGCGGCGGCCATCACCTCCTTGCGCAGCGGCACCTCGGCCGGCGCCGGCTGCCAGGCCGGATCGGCGCGGTTGATCACCGCCATCTCGACCAGCGCCCAGACAAACAGCCCGCCGAACAGGATGAACGAGGGCAGATCGCCATTCGGCAGCAGATGCGCAAAGGCCCATAGCGCGAATCCGGTCAGTTGCGGGTGGCGCAGCCGGCGGCCGATGCGGGTCTTCATGCCATCGGCCGCGAAGAGGTAGATCGCGACCAGCACCAGCAGGTTGTTCACCCCCTTGAGCGGCGCGCTGGCGCCCCACCAGACGGGGCCCCCGCTCATCCGGTAGCCGATCACCATCAGAACCACCGCGACCAGCAGCGCGCCGGCCACCGCGCCGCGGCCCAGTTGCGCGCGCAGCCCGGGCGCGATGCGCTTCATCAGATGCGCCGCCCACCACAGCGCCACGCCGAGTATCAGTATGAACATCTGGCTTGCCTCTTGCTGGATGTCGGTTGCGGTTAACTTGGGGTCATTCGGCGCGCAGCGCAATCGCCTCGGCCATGGCAAGGGTGGCGCGGGCGGCCTCGACATGCAGATTCTCGACGATCTGGCCCTCGAGCACGGCGATCCCCTGCCCCTGCGCCACGGCAGTGTCAAAGGCGGCGATCTGGCGCCGCGCCAGGTCCAGCTCGGCTTCGGTCGGGGCAAAAACCTCGTTGGCGATGGCCAGCTGCGCGGGGTGAATCAGGCTTTTGCCGTCGAACCCCATCTCGCGCCCCTGCTCGCATTCGGCGCGCAGCCCGGCTTCGTCCTGATAGGCGTTGTAGACTCCGTCCACGATCACCCTGCCATGGGCGCGCGCCGCCAGCAGGCACAGGCCCAGCCCGGCCATCAGCGGCTGCCGGTCGGGACGAAAGCGGGCGCGCAGTTCCTTCATCAGGTCGTTCGTGCCGATGACCATGCCGCGCAGCTGCGGATGGGCCGCGATCTCGGCGGCGTTGAGCATGCCCTCGGGCGTCTCCATCATCGCCCAGAGGGGGGCGCCGGGGACGCGCGCGATCACCCGGTCCAGATCGGCGCCGCGCGCGACCTTGGGCACCAGCACGGCATCGGCGGCGCGGCCAAAGGCGCGCAGATCGCCCTCGGCCCATTCGGTATCCATGCCGTTGATGCGCACGATCCGCACCCTTGGGCCGAAATCCTGCAGCAGCGCCTTGGCCAGCAGGTCGCGCGCCGGAACCTTTTCGGCCGCCGTCACGGCATCCTCGAGATCGAAGATGATCGCGTCGGCGGGCAGGCTGCGCGCCTTTTCCATCGCGCGGGCATTCGCCGCCGGGACATACAGGACTGAACGACAGGGACGCATCATCGGGGCCTCATCTCGGTTTTCCGCCCAAGGCTGCCCCGGACGCCCCCGAAGCGCAAGCGCCCCTGGCTGCGACCTATTGCAGCCCGTCCCAGACCAGCTTGAGCGAAACCACCGCCAGCGCCCAGGTGATGAACTTGTAAAAGAACGTGGCGGGCAGGCGCTTGATGATCCACAGCCCGGCCGCCACCCCCAGGAGCGCCGGCACGATCAGCGCGGCCGAGACCGCGAGGTTCTGCGCCGAAAGCTGCCCCAGCGAGGCATAGGGGATCAGCTTCACCGCATTGGTGATGGCAAAGAAGATGGTGGTGGTGCCGGCGTAAAGCATCGGCTCCATCCGCATCGGCTGGACATAGATCTGATAGGGCGGCGCGCCGGAATGGGACACGAAACTGACATAGCCCGAGACGATGCCCCAGGCGCTGCCCGCACCCCAGGACGCCCCGCGCCCAAACTGCCCGGCAAGCGAGGGGCGCAGAAAGGCGTTGAGGCAGAACCCCAGGCCGATCAGGCCGACGATCAGCCCGATGCGGCTTTCATCGACCAGGCTGGCGGTCGCCCAGCCCAGCATGACCCCGGTGATCATGCCCGGAATCAGCGTCGCCAGCACCCGCCGGTCAAAGCTGCGCCGGAACGCGATCAGCCCGCCGATATCCGAGACGATATAGACCGGCAGCAGAATCCCCGCCGCCTGCACCGGCGAGATGACCAGCGCCATCAGCGGCACGCCGAGCATGCCGACCATCGACAGGCCACCCTTGGCCAGCCCGACCGCGAACGCGGCGATGCAGGCCAGAACCCAGCCGAGAATCCCCATATCCATGACGCCCTCCGACCATCCTGCGCACCGCCTATGCCAGTGTGCGACCGGAGGCAACGCACAAGATATACCCCTGTTAGCGTGCAAGGCCGGGCGATTCCGGCGACTTATGTCAGCCAAGGCTTGCGATTTCCACGCCAAGGGACTAGGCCACCGCGCGAGAACCATCATGAAATCGGAGGTTACCATGGCCCGACCCAAGATCGCACTCATCGGTGCGGGGCAGATCGGCGGCACGCTGGCACATCTGGCAGCGATGAAGGAACTGGGCGATGTCGTCCTGTTCGACATTGCCGAGGGCATCCCGCAGGGCAAGGCGCTGGATATCGCGGAATCGGGCCCGTCCGAGGGCTTCGACGCCGTGCTGAAAGGCACCAATGACTACGCCGACATCGCCGGCGCCGATGTCTGCATCGTGACGGCCGGCGTGCCCCGCAAGCCGGGCATGAGCCGCGACGACCTGCTGGGCATCAACCTCAAGGTGATGAAATCCGTGGGCGAAGGCATCAAGACCCATGCCCCGAACGCTTTCGTCATCTGCATCACCAACCCGCTGGATGCCATGGTCTGGGCGCTGCGCCAGTTCAGCGGCCTGCCGCATCAGAAGGTCGTCGGCATGGCCGGCGTGCTGGATTCGGCCCGCTTCCGCCACTTCCTGTCGCTGGAATTCGGCGTCTCGATGCGCGACGTCACCGCCTTCGTGCTGGGCGGCCATGGCGACACCATGGTGCCGCTGGCCCGCTATTCGACCGTCGCCGGCATCCCGCTGCCCGATCTGGTCAAGATGGGATGGACCACGCAGGAGAAACTGGACGCCATCGTCCAGCGCACCCGCGACGGCGGCGCCGAGATCGTCGGCCTGCTGAAGACCGGCTCGGCCTTCTATGCGCCGGCCACCAGCGCGATCGAAATGGCCGAAGCCTATCTCAAGGACCAGAAGCGCGTCCTGCCCTGCGCGGCCTATGTGGACGGCGCCTATGGTCTCAAGGGGCTGTATGTCGGTGTGCCGACCGTGATCGGCGCCAAGGGCATCGAAAAGGTCATCGACATCAAGCTGGACAAGGACGAACAGGCGATGTTCGACAAGTCCGTCGATGCGGTCAAGGGTCTGGTGCAGGCCTGCAAGGGCATCGACGGCAGCCTGGCCTGAGCCGGACCGTCACGAATGACCGAAAGTGCCGGCCGCCCTGCGCGCCGGCACTTTTCTTATGCACCCGCGGGGCAAAGAGCCCTCCTGACGGCGAAGCTCGTTTTCCAACCGGGGCGCGCCGGGCATTCCGCGCGGCCGGCGGATCGGTTCGCGTTTCCGCGCCGGGCACCACTTTTCGATTCTGCGGATGCCGCGCCGGCCATCGCGCCAATGCTGCGCCGCCGCAATTCCGGTCCTTGTGATCACGGCCCCGAAATGCGTGATCACAAAATGACAATAAGCAGCAATTTTACATGCTTGACAGCGCTAACCCCTTTGAGAGCGCGCCGCCGATATGCCACAACCGCGGCAACCGATAACTGCGGGGAAGCATCATGAACATCCATGAATATCAGGCCAAGGCGCTGCTGCGCCAATACGGTGCGCCGGTCTCGGACGGGCGCGTCGTGATGAAGGCCGATGAGGCCAAGGCAGCGGCGGGCGAACTGGACGGCCCGCTCTGGGTCGTCAAGGCCCAGATCCATGCCGGCGGCCGCGGCAAGGGCCATTTCAAGGAAAAAGAGGCGGGCGAAAAGGGCGGCGTCCGGCTGGCGAAATCCGTCGCCGAGGCCGAGGAACTGACCCGCCAGATGCTGGGCCGCACACTGGTCACCCACCAGACCGGCGCATCGGGCAAGCAGGTCAACCGCATCTATATCGAGGACGGCTCGGACATCGAGCGCGAGTTGTATCTGGCCCTGCTGGTCGATCGCGGCAGCAGCCGCGTCAGCTTCGTCGCCTCGACCGAGGGCGGCATGGATATCGAGGAAGTCGCGGCCCATACCCCGGAAAAGATCGTCAGCTTCTCGGTCGATCCGGCCTCGGGCCTGTCGGATTTCCACGGCCGCCGCGTGGCCTTTGCCCTGGGGCTGAAGGGCGCGCAGGTCAAGCAATGCGTGGCGCTGGTCAAGAACCTGTTCCGCATGTTCATCGAGCGCGACATGGAGATGCTGGAGATCAACCCGCTGATCGTCACCGACAAGGGCGATCTGAAATGCCTCGACGCCAAGATGGGCTTCGACAATAACGCCCTCTACCGCCAGCCCGACATCATGGCGCTGCGCGACGAGACCGAAGAGGACCCCAAGGAACTCGCCGCCTCGAAGTTCGACCTGAACTATATCGCGCTGGATGGCGAGATCGGCTGCATGGTGAACGGCGCCGGTCTGGCGATGGCCACCATGGACATCATCAAGCTGTACGGCGCCGAGCCGGCCAACTTCCTCGACGTGGGCGGCGGTGCGACCAAGGAAAAGGTGACCGAGGCGTTCAAGATCATCACCTCGGACCCGAATGTCAAAGGCATCCTGGTCAATATCTTCGGCGGCATCATGCGCTGCGACATCATCGCCGAGGGCATCGTCGCCGCGGTGAAAGAGGTCGGTCTGCAGGTCCCGCTGGTCGTCCGGCTCGAGGGCACCAATGTCGAACAGGGCAAGCAGATCATCCGCGACAGCGGGCTGAACGTGATCCCCGCCGACGACCTGAAGGACGGCTCCGAGAAGATCGTGAAGGCGGTGAAGGGGTGACACTGAATGACGCTTCAGCTCTTCCTGAAAGGCTCTCACGTCTCGTTAAAGACAAAGGGTACGTCACTTTCGTCGAGATTACTCGTGAATTTCCTGACGAACACGGCGAATTCGCCATGTGCTTCCCCCAAAACCCCAGCATAATGCTGTGGTGGGGCATGTCAGAAAAACTCGTCCGTACTATCACGCAGTTGCTGGCTGACGACGTAATACATATTCATCCTGCAACCGAGCTAACCTATCTAGCGGACGGTGCCGTGCCATCTTACCCCATCGCGAAGAGCCTTCGCGAATATAAGAAGCCACGCTGGTACCCGGTCTGCTTCCACGACTCCGCATATAAAGGAAAGTGACGAATGGCCGTTCTCGTAGACAAGAATACCAAAGTCATCACCCAGGGCATCACCGGATCCCAGGGGACGTTCCATACCGAACATGCCATCGCTTACGGCACGCAGATGGTCGGCGGCGTGACGCCCGGCAAGGGCGGGACCACGCATCTGGATCTGCCGGTCTTCAACTCGGTCCATGAGGCGGTGGCAAAAACCGGCGCCAATGCGACCGCGATCTATGTGCCGCCGCCCTTTGCCGCGGATTCGATCCTGGAAGCCATCGACGCGGAAATCCCGCTGATCGTCGCGATCACCGAGGGTATCCCGGTTCTCGACATGATGCGCGTCAAGCGCGCGCTGGTGGACAGCAAGTCGCGCCTGATCGGGCCGAACTGCCCCGGCATCATGACCCCGGACGAATGCAAGATCGGCATCATGCCGGGCGCGATCTTCAAGCGCGGCTCGGTCGGCGTGGTCAGCCGCTCGGGCACGCTGACCTATGAGGCGGTCAAGCAGACCTCGGATGTGGGTCTGGGCCAGTCCTCGGCCGTCGGCATCGGCGGCGACCCGATCAAGGGGATGGAGCATATCGACGTGCTGCGCCTGTTCCTCGATGACCCGGAAACCGAATCGATCATCATGATCGGCGAGATCGGCGGCTCGGCCGAGGAAGAGGCCGCCGAATTCCTGGCCGAACAGAAGCGCAAGGGCAAATGGAAGCCCACCGCCGGTTTCATCGCCGGCCGCACGGCGCCTCCGGGCCGCCGCATGGGCCATGCCGGCGCCATCGTCTCGGGTGGCAAGGGCGATGCGGAGAGCAAGATCGAGGCGATGAAAAAAGCCGGGATCGTGGTCGCCGACAGCCCCGCCGGTCTGGGCGAGGCGGTGCTGAAAGCCCTGGGCAAGTAAGCCTGCCGCAAGTGTTTTGACTTGGGCGTGGCCCCTGCCTAACCTCGGGGGGCCGCGCCAGAACCATCACAGCCAGGTGCCAGAGTGGACCGCCGACGCCGTCATGACCCGATCCGACCCGCGAAGGCAGAGCCCTGCCGCCGCCCGGCCGGTCTGTGGCCCGCGCCTTCGCCCGCAGGGGGCCAGCGATGAGCGAGCAGCACGCGCAGGTTTCGCAACAAGCTCCGCCGCCCGCTGCCCCGCCTGATGCGGCGCGGCACTGGGCGCTTTGTGTCTCGACCTACAATCGCGGCGGCATGTTGCGCGAATGCGCGCGCCATGCGCTGGCCTCGACCCTGCCGCCCTCGGAAATCGTGATCGTCGATGCCAGCGACGACTGGCGGGACAACCGCGTCCTGATCGAGACGGAAATCGCGGAAGCCGGCACCACCACGCTGCTGCGCTACGTCGCCGCGAAGCGCAAGTCGCTGACCGTGCAGCGCAACCAATGCGTGGCGCTGGCCGAGGCAGATATCCTGTTCATGATCGACGATGACGCCATGCTGCACCCCGACGCGGCCGCGCGGATCATGGGCTTTTACCGCGCCGATACACAGGGCCGGATCGTCGCGATTTCCTGCTGCAACACGCCGCTCGCCGCCCGCCCCGAACCGGGCGAGGCGATCAAGCAGACCAACCGCGCCGGCCGGATGGTCGCCAATCGCCCGGCGCCGGTGCAGCGGGTCATCGACTTTCTGCTGCGCCACGCGCTGATGATCCCGGCCGATCAGCGGTTCCTGCCCTATGACCGCCCCGAACGGCGCTGGCGCGGCAATGCCGCGCTGCCTTCGGGGCTGTTCCGCGTGCCCTGCATCGTCGGTTTCGCGCTGACCGTGCGCCGTGCCGTGGCGCTGCGCGAACCCTTTGACGAAGGGCTGGTCGGCAGCTGCATCGCCGAGGATCTGGACGCCTGCTATCGCTTTGGCCGCCACGGCCTGCTGGCCTTTGCGCCGGAGGCCGGCATAGACCACCTGGAGGCGGCCGCCGGCCGCGACAGGCGCCGCGTGAACACGGCGCTGGCGCTGCTGAACGTCGCCTATTTCACCCGGCGCAACTCGACCCGGCAGGCGCGCGACTTCGCGCGCTACGCCATCTGGTACCTGCGCATGACGCTGGCCGAACTGCCCAAGGACGCGGTCGGCCGCCGCTTCGGCTTTCCGCAACTGCGCGGCGCGCTTCTGGCCGGGCGGCATCTGCCCGCGCTGCTGCGCCAGCCGCGCGACGGGCTGGCCCAATGGTACCAGGCCCGACAGATGCAGATCATGACCGGGATCGCACCCGGCCAAGGTCAGAACCCCGCGACAGCGCCCCGCAAGGGCCTGAACGGATAGGAATTTCCCCGGAGGCAATGCCATGAACGATCAATCCCCCAATTCAGCCTTCCACGACTCGAGCTTCCTGCAGGGCCAGAACGCGGCCTATGTCGAGCAGCTTTACGGCCAATGGGCGCAGGACCCGGCCGCCGTCGATCAGGCCTGGGACGCGTTCTTCCGCGGCCTCGGCGATGACGAGGCCGTGGTCACCCGCGAGGCGCGCGGTGCCAGCTGGCAGCGCCGCGACTGGCCGCCGATGCCCACCGACGACACCACCGCCGCGCTGACCGGCGAATGGCCGCAGACCAGCCCCGCCGAGGTCAGGGCGGCGCTGGCCAAGATCGGCGCCAAGGCCGATGAAAAGGGCGTCACCCTGACCAATGACCAGCTCAAGCGCGCCGTGCTGGACAGCATCCGCGCGCTGATGCTGATCCGCGCCTTCCGGATCCGCGGCCATCTGCATGCCGATCTGGATCCGCTGGGCCTGCGCGAGGTGCCCGACAATGGCGAGCTGAACCCCGAAACCTACGGCTTCACCAGCACCGATCTGGACCGGCCGATCTTCATCGACAACGTGCTGGGCCTGCAGATCGCCTCGATCCGCCAGATCGTCGACCTGATGCAGCGCACCTATTGCAACACCTTCGCGCTGCAGTTCATGCATATCTCGCATCCCGAGGAAGCCGCCTGGCTGAAGGAGCGGATCGAGGGTTACGGCAAGGAGATCGCCTTTACCCGCGAGGGCCGTCGCGCGATCCTCAACAAGCTGGTCGAGGCCGAAGGGTTCGAGAAATTCCTGCATGTCAAATACATGGGCACCAAGCGCTTCGGCCTGGATGGCGGTGAATCGCTTATCCCGGCGATGGAGCAGATCATCAAGCGCGGCGGCGCGCTTGGCGTGAAGGAGGTCGTGATCGGCATGCCCCACCGGGGCCGGCTCTCGGTGCTGGCCAATGTGATGGGCAAGCCCTATCACGCGATTTTCCACGAATTCCAGGGCGGCAGCTACAAGCCCGAGGATGTCGATGGCTCGGGCGATGTGAAATACCATCTGGGCACGTCATCGGACCGCACCTTCGACGACAATACCGTGCACCTGTCGCTGACTGCCAACCCCTCGCACCTCGAGGCGGTGAACCCGGTGGTTCTGGGCAAGGCACGGGCCAAGCAGGACCAGCTTTCCGACCAGGTCGAGCGCAAGGCCGTGCTGCCGATCCTTCTGCATGGCGACGCGGCCTTTGCCGGCCAGGGCATCGTGGCGGAATGTTTCCAGCTTTCGGGCATTCGCGGCCATCGCACCGGCGGCACCATCCATATCGTGGTGAACAACCAGATCGGCTTTACCACCGCGCCGCATTTCTCGCGCACCTCGCCCTATTGCACCGATATCGCGCTGATGGTCGAGGCGCCGATATTCCACGTCAATGGTGACGACCCCGAGGCGGTGGTGCATGCCGCCAAGGTGGCGACCGAATTCCGGCAGAAATTCCACAAGGACGTGGTTCTGGACATCATCTGCTATCGCCGCTTCGGCCATAACGAGGGCGATGAGCCGATGTTCACCAACCCGGCGATGTACAGGCAGATCAAGGGGCACAAGACCACCTTGCAGCTTTACACCGAACGGCTGGTGCGCGACGGGCTGATCCCCGAGGGCGAGATCGAGGACATGAAGGCCGCCTTCCAGTCGCATCTCAACGACGAATTCGAGCTGGGCAGGAACTTCAAGCCGAACAAGGCCGACTGGCTGGACGGCAAATGGTCCGGCCTCGTCACCGAGGGCGAGGAATATCATGCCGGCCAGACCGGCATCAGCCCCGCCACCATGGCCGAGATCGGCACCGCCCTGACCCGCGCCCCCGACGGGTTCGAACTGCACAAGACCGTCGGCCGGCTGATCGAGGGCAAGCGCAAGATGTTCGAGAGCGGCCAGGGTTTCGACTGGGCCACCGGCGAGGCGCTGGCATTCGCCTCGCTGCTGATCGAGGGGCATCCGGTACGGCTTGCCGGTCAGGATTCGACCCGCGGCACGTTCAGCCAGCGCCATTCCGCCTTTGTCGACCAGCTGACCGAGGACCGCTATTACCCGCTCAACCACATCCGCAGCGGTCAGGCGCGCTACGAGGTCATCGACTCGATGCTGTCGGAATATGCGGTGCTGGGCTTTGAATACGGCTATTCGCTGGCCGAGCCGAACGCGCTGACCATCTGGGAGGCACAGTTCGGCGATTTCGCCAATGGCGCGCAGATCATGTTCGACCAGTTCATCACCTCGGGCGAAAAGAAATGGCTGCGCATGTCGGGGCTGGTGATGCTGATGCCGCATGGCTACGAGGGTCAGGGCCCCGAACACAGTTCCGCCCGGCTCGAGCGCTGGCTGCAGATGTCGGCCGAGGATAACTGGATCGTCGCCAATTGCAGCACGCCGGCGAACTATTTCCACATCCTGCGCCGGCAGCTGAAACGACCGTTCCGCAAGCCGCTGGTGCTGATGACGCCGAAATCGCTGTTGCGCCACCCGCTCGCCGTCTCCAAGGCCGAGGAGTTCCAGACCGATTCCTGCTTTCACCGGGTGCTCTGGGACGATGCCGATAGCCACCATCCGCATGGCTCTTCGGAACACGGGCTGGCGGCGGACGACAAGATCCGCCGGGTGGTGATCTGCTCGGGCAAGGTCTATTACGATCTGGTCCAGGCCCGCGACGCGGCCGGTATCGACGATGTCTATATCCTGCGGCTCGAGCAGTTCTACCCCTTCCCGGCGCAGTCGATGTCCAAGGAACTCGAACGCTTCAAGCAGGCGCAGATCGTCTGGTGCCAGGAAGAGCCCAAGAACCAGGGCGGCTGGAGCTTCGTCGAGCCGAATATCGAATGGGTGCTGTCGCGCATCGGCGCTGCCCATCCGCGCGCGCGCTATGTCGGCCGCAACGCCGCCGCCTCGCCCGCGACCGGCCTCGCCTCGCGCCACAAGGCCGAGCAGGACGCGCTGGTCGCCGAAGCCATTACCGTTGAGGATTGAGGATGCCGGTGGAAGTACGCGTCCCCACGCTGGGGGAATCGGTCTCGGAGGCGACCGTCGCCACCTGGTTCAGGAAACCGGGCGACAGGGTCGCGGTCGATGAAATGCTGTGCGAGCTGGAGACCGACAAGGTCACCGTCGAGGTGCCCTCGCCCGCCGATGGCCAGCTTGCCGAGATCGCCGCGCCCGAGGGCGCGGTGGTTGCCCCGGGTGCCCTGCTTGCCCGGATTGCCGAGACGGGGAATGCAGGCCCCGAGGAAATGTTGCCAAAGTCAGACACGAAAACGAAGACCCAGGAAGGACTTGAGAAGATGAGCGGAAAATCCGTCGATGTGATGGTGCCCACCCTGGGCGAAAGCGTGACCGAGGCGACAGTCGCCACCTGGTTCAAGAAGGTCGGCGATGCCGTCGCGCAGGATGAAATGCTGTGCGAGCTGGAAACCGACAAGGTTTCGGTCGAGGTGCCCTCGCCCGCCGCCGGCGTTCTGGCGGAAATCCTCGCCCCCGAGGGCGAGACGGTCGAAGCCAACGCGCGCCTCGCGGTGATCACCGAAGGCGCCGCCGCGACCGCCGCCCCCGCCGGCGAAGGCGACAAGGCCGGGAGCAAGGCGGCGCGCGTCGCCTCGCCCGGTGCCGGCCCGGAAACGCCCCGGCCCCGCGCCGGTGACGAGCGCGCCGATATCGAGGATGCGCCCTCGGCGAAAAAGGCCATGGCCGAGGCCGGCGTCAGCCGCGATGCCGTCACCGGCACCGGCCGCGACGGCCGGGTGATGAAAGAGGACGTCGCCCGCGCCGGCTCGGCCCCCGCCGCGCCCGCCTCTGCCCCGCCGCCCGCAGCCGCCGCGCCGCGCTCGCCCTCGAACGCCGAGGACGCGGCCCGCGAGGAGCGCGTCAAGATGACCCGGTTGCGCGCCACCATCGCCCGCCGGCTCAAGGACGCGCAGAACACCGCCGCCATGCTGACCACCTATAACGAGGTGGACATGAAGGCGATCATGGACCTGCGCAACGCCTACAAGGACCAGTTCGAGAAAAAGCACAAGGTCAAGCTGGGCTTCATGTCCTTCTTCGTGAAGGCCTGCTGCCACGCGCTGAAAGAGGTCCCCGAGGTCAATGCCGAGATCGACGGCGGCGACGTGGTCTACAAGCATTTCGTCCATATGGGCGTCGCCGTCGGCACGCCGAACGGTCTGGTCGTGCCGGTGGTGCGCGACGCCGACCAGCTGGGCTTTGCCGAGATCGAAAAGCAGATCGGCGAGCTGGGCCTGCGCGCCCGCGACGGCAAGCTGACCATGGCCGAGATGCAGGGCGGCACCTTCACCATCTCGAACGGTGGCGTCTATGGCTCGCTGATGTCCTCGCCGATCCTGAACCCGCCGCAATCGGGCATCCTGGGCATGCACAAGATCCAGGAGCGCCCGGTGGTGGTGAACGGCGAGATCGTGATCCGCCCGATGATGTATCTGGCGCTGAGCTACGACCACCGCATCGTCGACGGCAAGGGCGCGGTCACCTTCCTCGTGCGCGTCAAGGAGGCGCTGGAGGATCCGCGCCGGCTGCTGATGGATCTGTAAGAAGGACGGATGCGCGCAATGGACAACCTCCAGAAATCCGAGGCAGTCATCGCGCGCATCCTTACGCATCTGGCCGAGAATGGCCTCAAGACTTCAGACTTGGGCGCGACCGAAATTGGACTGGACGACGAACTACAATCGTTTTTCGAGTACTGCGCCCGCTGGCTCTCTAGTGAGGGAATTATCCGGGTGGGCACGGTTGTGAGTGGGACCGAACCGGGCGAAGTCTACTTTTTGGACAGCGTCATCACTGCCTACGGGTTTCAACTGCTCTCGCAAGGCGTCTCACTGGGTGGCAAAGAGAAATCTCTTGGAGCAGCCGTGAAAGAAGTGTCTTCTGGAAAATCCTATTCATCGCTTGGCGATCTGATCGGAGGCATCCTTGGTGGCTTCACCAAATCCATCAGTTCGTAATATACCTTGGCAATCTGTCCCGCCCAATGGGCACCACCGGGTAACGCCCGGCCGTCCCACCGGGCGGGCGTTTCGCACCCACCCGCGGCCGGTACCTGCCCTCATCGCCCTGGACAGCCCAAACCATGGCAAGCTCGCGCCCCTCAAGCGGCTCTCGCCCGGTGACAGCCTGATCTTCTATTCGCCGAAAACCGCCTATCCCGACGGCGCGACGCTCAAGACCTTTACCGCCCTGGGCACGGTCCGCGACGCGCCGCCCTATCAATGGGAAATGCGCCCCGGCATGCTGGGCTATCGCCGCGATATCGACTGGATGAAGGCAACCGAAACCGCCATCTCCTCGTTAAGCGAAAGACTGGAATTCACCCGTGGCAACTGGGGCATGCTGGCCCGCCGCGGTCTTTTCGAAATCTCCGACGCGGATGCCCGCACCATCCGCGCCGCCATGTTGCAGGAGGAACACGATGACCCAGTTGATCGCCCATTACTCCATCGCTGAATACGCGAAGTTCAAGACCGCCTTCGACGCCGATGCCGAGGATCGCGGCAATAACGGCCTGTCCCTGCTGCAGCTCTGGCGCGAGGACGACCTGAACCTCTGGGCGCTCTACAGCGTCTCGGATGCCAGGGCGGCGCGCGACTGGCTGCAGGGTGCGGCCGGGGTGTTCAACAGCCAGGCCGGCGTGCTCTCGACCGATTTCCATTTCGTCGAGACCGTCTGATGGCCGCCGAGACCACCGCCCTTGCCCTTGCGGCACTGTTGCAAGCCGCCCAGATCTGCGCGGTCGCGATCGCCACCAACCGCGATGCCGGCGTGAAATGGAATGCCGGGCCGCGCGACACCCAGCCGGAATTCGCCGAGGTGACCGGCCGCTGGCGGCGCGCCATGCAGAACCATTTCGAGGGGCTGATCCTGTTCACCATCGCCGTCGTGGTGGTGGTGACCGGCGACGCCACCTCGCCGGTCACGGTGTTCTGCTCGTGGCTCTACCTGCTGGCGCGGCTGCTATACGTGCCGGCCTATGTGCTGGGCTGGTCGCCCTGGCGCTCGGTCATCTGGGCCGTGGGCTTCTTTGCCACCATGGTCATGATCGTGACGGGCCTGCTGTGATGCTGCGTCGCGGCAGTGCCTTCATGCGGGAAGAAGGGTTTGACAGTGGCAGGTTCCGGGCACACAACCCGGGAAAGCCCGCGCAGATCCTCTCTGCCATCCATCCGTAACGGTGGCCCGAGCCACCAGACTTCCTGAACGAGGACAAGAATATGCCCACCTATGATCTGATCGTCATCGGCGCCGGACCCGGCGGCTATGTCTGTGCGATCCGCGCCGCCCAGCTGGGCCTCAAGGTCGCCTGTGTCGAGGGCCGCGAGACGCTGGGCGGGACCTGCCTGAACGTGGGCTGCATCCCCTCCAAGGCGCTTTTGCATGCCAGCCACATGCTGCACGAGACGCATGAGAATTTCGCCAGGATGGGCCTGATGGATGCCTCGGTGAATGTCGACTGGGCGCAGATGCAAAGCTACAAGTCCGACACCGTCGGCACCAATACCAAGGGCATCGAATTCCTGTTCAAGAAGAATAAGATCGACTGGATCAAGGGCTGGGCGCAGATCGAAGGCCCCGGCAAGGTCCGCGTCGGCGACACCACCCATGAGACGAAGAATATCGTCATCGCCTCGGGCTCGGTCCCCTCGGCGCTGAAAGGGGTCGAGGTCGATAACGAGGGCGGCGTGATCGTGGATTCGACCGGCGCGCTGGCGCTGCCGAAAATCCCGAAATCCATGGTCGTGATCGGCGCCGGCGTCATAGGGCTCGAGCTTGGCTCGGTCTATGCGCGCCTTGGAGCCGAGGTCAGCGTGGTCGAATTCCTCGACGTCATCACCCCCGGCATGGATGGCGAGGTGCAAAAGCAGTTCCAGAAGATCCTTGGCAAGCAGGGGCTGAAATTCACCCTTGGGGCCGCCGTCTCGGGCGTCACGGTCGAGAATGGCACCGCCACGGTCAGCTACAAGCTGCGCAAGGATGACAGCGAGCACAGGATCGAGGCCGAGACGGTGCTGGTCGCCACCGGCCGCCGCCCCCATGTCGACGGGCTCGGCCTCGACAAGATCGGGGTCGAACTGAACGAGCGCGGCTTTGTCACGATCGACGAGCACTGGCAGACCAATGTCCCGGGCATCTATGCCATCGGCGACGCGGTGCCCGGCCCGATGCTGGCCCACAAGGCCGAGGATGAGGGCATGGCCGCAGCCGAGGTCATCGCCGGCAAGCATGGCCATGTGAATTACGGCGTCATCCCGGGCGTGATCTATACCACGCCCGAGGTCGCCTCGGTCGGCCTGACCGAAGAGGCCGCCAAGGAGACCGGGCGCAGGATCAAGACCGGCAAGTTCCCCTTCATGGGCAATGCCCGCGCCAAGGCCATGTTCCAGGGCGAGGGCTTCGTCAAGATGATCGTGGATGCGGATACCGACCGCGTGCTGGGCTGCCATATCATCGGCCCCAATGCCGGCGAGATGATTCACGAGGTCTGCGTGGCGATGGAATTCGGCGCGGCGGCGCAGGATATCGCGATGACCTGCCACGCCCATCCGACCTGCTCGGAAGCGGTGCGCGAGGCCGCGCTCGCCTGCGGCGACGGCGCCATCCACGCCTGAGCCGCAGCGCCCGGCCCGCCCCGCCGGCTGCACGAAAACGGCGGATTCCTGCCGATTTGCCGCCCCCTTGCGGGGCGGCACCATATTTTGAATTCCCCGTCGCCCCCGGCTGTGGCTTATCCGGTAGCAATCACAGAACGAGGGGCAGTCATGAACTCCATGATGGGAATGCTGGTGCTGGGCGGCGTGCTTGCGCTTGGCGCCTGTGCCGACAACCGGGTCGATCCCGACCGCCGTTATCTGGTCGAGCCGCGCGCCTCGGCCGCCGAGACCGCGGCGCTTTACCCGAACGAGACGCCGGAACTGCGCCGGCTGATCAACAAATACGCGGCCGAATACGATGTTCCGGTCGAACTGGTGCAGCGTGTGATCATCCGCGAATCCACGCATCGCCCCTGGGCGCGCAACGGACCCTATTACGGGCTGATGCAGATCCTGCCAGCCACCGCGCGCGGCATGGGCTATCAGGGCGGGGCCGAGGGGCTTCTGGATGCCGAGACCAATCTGAAATACGCGGTCAAATACCTGCGCGGCGCCTATATGGTCGCCGGCGGCAATCAGGACAATGCCGTGAAATGGTATGCCCGCGGCTATTACTACGAGGCCAAGCGGATGGGACTGCTGCAGGCCACCGGCCTGCGCTGATTTCCCGGCCAGCCATCACTGGGGACGGTGAGTGCGAAAGGGCGGCCTCGTGCCGCCCTTTTCATGTCGCGGCCGGCGGCGATGGCGGCCAGACGGCGGTTCCGCAGCCCCCCGATCGCCGGTCATGCGCGGCCGGTCAGAATACAATCCGAAGCAATGGGCTAGTGACAATCGCGCACTCATCCTTTAAGGGGGCCGCAAGGAGCCGGCAAACAGGCGCCCGGCTCCCGGAGGAACGATGAAAGCCCAGACCTTTCTGCCCGAAGATTATCGCCCCGCCGAAGACGAGCCCTTCATGAACGAGCGGCAACTGGAGTATTTCCGCCGCAAGCTGATTGCGTGGAAACAGGAATTGCTGGAACAGTCCGCCGAAACCCTTGAGGGTTTGCAGGACAGCGCGCGCAACGTGCCCGACCTGGCGGATCGCGCATCCGAGGAAACCGACCGTTCGCTGGAATTGCGCACCCGTGACCGCCAGCGCAAGCTGGTCAGCAAGATCGACTCGGCCCTGCGCCGGATCGAGACCGGCGAATACGGCTATTGCGAGATGACCGGCGAAGCGATCAGCCTCAAGCGGCTGGACGCGCGCCCCATCGCCACCATGACGCTGGAGGCGCAGGAGCGCCACGAGCGGCGCGAGCGCGTGCATCGCGACGACTGACGCGACCGGCGGCCGTCAGGCCGTGGTCACAGCATGACTGCGGGTGAACCTGCCATGTCCGCATTGAGGGATCGTCCCATCACCATCGTCGGCGCCGGCGTCGCCGGCCTGACAGCGGCCTGCGCGCTGGCGCGGCGGGGCGCGCGCGTCACGGTTCTGGAACGCGCGGGCGCGCTGCGCGAGCTGGGTGCAGGGCTGCAGATTTCACCGAATGCGGTGCGGGTTCTGGACGCGCTTGGGCTTTGGCCGCGCTTTCGCGACATCTCGCTGCGTTCGGACCGGGTCGAGCTGCGCGACTCGGCCGGCCGCATGGTCGCCCGGCTGGATCTGGACCGGCAGCGCCCGCAGGACCGCTTTCGCCTGGTCCACCGCGCCCGGCTGGTGGCGCTGCTCGAAGCCGCCGCGCGCGAGGCCGGGGCGCGGATCGAGCTGGGCCATGAGGTCACCGAGCCGCCCCGCGACTGCCCGTTGCTGATCGGCGCGGACGGGGTGAAAAGCCGCATCCGGCCGCTGCTCAATGGCAGCGAGGCGCCCTTTTTCACCGGCCAGACCGCCTGGCGCAGCCTGATCCCGGCCGAGCCGGGCGCGGCGGGCGCGGCGCAGGTCTTCATGGGGCCGGGGCGGCATCTGGTCAGCTATCCGCTGGGTCGGGGCCTGCGCAATATCGTCGCGGTGGTCGAGCGTCCCGACTGGCAGGACGAGGGCTGGTCGCTGCCCGGCGATCCGGCCGATCTGCGCGCGGCCTTCGCGCGTTTCGGCGGGCCGGTGCCGGGCTGGCTGGCGCAGGTCGAAAATGTCGGCATCTGGGGGCTGTTCCGGCATCCGGTCGCCGCGCATTGGCAGAACGGCCGCATGGCGCTGATCGGCGACGCGGCGCATCCGACGCTGCCCTTTCTGGCGCAGGGCGCCGTCATGGCGATCGAGGATGCCTGGGTGCTGGCCGCCTGTCTGGACGCCGATCCCGATCAGGCCGCGGCGCTGGCGCGGTTTCAGGCGCTGCGCCGGCCCCGCTGCCAGCGCATCGTCGAGGCCGCCAATGCCAATGCCCGCAATTATCACCTGCGCGGCCCGACCCGCGCGGTGGCCCATGCCGGGCTGCGCGCGGTCTCACGCCTGGCGCCCGGCCACCTGGCCGAACGTTTTGGCTGGCTTTACGATTACGATCCCGTCACCGCGACCGAGGCCGGCTGACGCCTTTCCGGTCGCGCTCGATCCATTTCCGCCCGGGTGGGCGCGGAACGCTTCAGGCCGCCTGTTCGACCGCCGCGACGATCCCCTCGACCACCTCGCGCAGGACGGTTTCATCCTCGGCCTCGGCCATGACGCGGATCAGCGGCTCGGTGCCGGATTTGCGGATCAGCACCCGGCCCGAGCCGTTCAGGCGCGCCTCGGCGCGGGCGATTTCGGCCTGCACGCTGTCCCTGGCCAGCGGATCCGCGCCATCGCGGTAGCGCACGTTCTTGAGCATCTGCGGCACCGGCTCGAACTGGGCCACCAATTCCGAGGCCCGCTGCCCGCTATCGGCCATCGCGGCCAGGAACTGCAGCCCGGCGATCAGCCCGTCGCCGGTGGTCGCGTAATCGGTCATCACGATATGGCCGGATTGCTCGCCGCCCAGGTTGAAGCCCTGCCCGCGCATCCGCTCGACCACATAGCGGTCGCCGACGGCGGTGCGCTCCAGCCGCAATCCGCGGGTCTGCAGGAAACGTTCCAGCCCCAGATTGGACATGACCGTGGCAACCAGCGCGCCGCCCCGCAGCCGGCCCTGTTCGGCCCAGCGGCCGGCCAGCAAGGCCATGATCTGGTCGCCATCCGCCACCCGACCCTGTTCGTCCACGATCATCACCCGGTCGGCATCGCCGTCCAGGCTGATGCCCATATCGGCGCCATGCTCCAGCACGGCACGGGCGCAGGCCTCGGGATGGGTCGAGCCGACGCCGTCATTGATGTTATGGCCGTCCGGGTTGACGCCCAGCGGGATGACCTCGGCCCCCAGTTCCCACAGCACATCCGGCGCGGCGCGATAGGCGGCGCCATTGGCGCAATCGACGACCACCTTCAGCCCGTCCAGCCGCCGGCCGGCCGGAAAGGTGGTCTTGGCATATTCGACATAGCGCCCGCGCCCGTCGTCGATCCGCCGCGCGCGGCCGATATTCTGCGGCTGCGCGGGCGCGATCTCGCCGGCGACGATGGTCTCGATCTCGGCCTCGGCCTCGTCCGAGAGCTTGAAGCCGTCGGGGCCGAAGAACTTGATGCCGTTGTCATGCGCGGGATTGTGGCTGGCCGAGATCATGATGCCCAGATCCGCCCGCATCGAGCGGGTCAGATAGCCCACCGCCGGGGTCGGCACCGGCCCCAGCAAGAGCACGTTCATGCCGGTGCTGGTCAGCCCGGCGGTCAGCGCGTTTTCCAGCATATAGCCCGACAGGCGGGTATCCTTGCCGATGACGACGCGGTGGTGATCCTCGCCATTGCGGCGAAAGAACCGGCCGGCGGCAGCGCCAAGGCGCAGCGCCATCTCGGCGGTCATCGGATGGCTATTGGCGCGGCCGCGCACCCCGTCGGTTCCGAAAAGTTTCCTGCTCATCTTTCCCCCTCGGTCACGGCCTGCCAGAGGGCGAGGCCCTGCCTTGTTTGTGCCACGTCATGGACGCGGTGGATTTGTATGCCCTGCGCGATCGCCGCCAGTGTCACAGCCAACGTTCCGGGAAAGCGCCCGGTTGCATCGGGGACATTGCCGACGCTGCCGATGAACCGCTTGCGCGACACGCCCAGCAACACCGCGCAGCCCAGCCCGTGAAACAGCGAGATCCGCCGCAGGATCGCCAGATTATGCGCCTGGGTCTTGCCGAAACCAATGCCCGGATCGATCACGATATGTGACCGGCGGATGCCCGCGGCCTCGGCCCGCGTGATGCGCTGCGCCAGCGCGTCATGGACATCCAGCAGCACATCATCGTAGCTGGGATTGTCCTGCATGGTCTCGGGGATGCCCTGGGCATGCATCAGGCAGACCGGCACCCCGGCCGCCGCGACCACGCCCGCCAGCGCCGGGTCGAAATCGAAGCCCGAGACATCGTTGACCATGCCCGCCCCGGCCGCCAGCGCGGCGCGCGCGACCGCCGATTTCCGCGTATCGACCGAGATCGCGGCCAGCCCCTGCGCGGCGGCAATGCCGGGGAGAATGCGGCCGATTTCCTCGGTGGCGGGAATTTCGCGCGCGCCGGGCCGGGTCGATTCGCCGCCGATATCAAGGATATCGGCGCCCTGCCCGGCCAGCAGCCGCACCTGCGCCGCGCCGTCATAGCTGCCGCCGTCCGAAAAGCTGTCCGGCGTGGCATTGACGATACCCATGATCCGCGGGCGGTCCATGCTCAGGCCAAGCAGCGGCGCGCGGGGCGCGGTCAGCGCCGCCATCACACTGTCCGGCGCGCGGTCCACGACGCGCGGCGCGGCACCGCGCCGCAACAGCTCGAACTGCGAAAAGCGCACCCAGCCGCCGGCCAGTTGCCAGCGCCCGGCCGGGCAGGGAATGGGGCGGAAATATTCGCTCATGAGCAAGCCCGATGCGCGGTCAATCACAGGCGCCGCATCGGGATCGGGAACCCCGCCGGCGCCGCCGGCATGGCCGCCCCCTCGAGGAGCGCCCAGTCCAGCGACGAGGCGCCCAGCCTTTCGGCCAGCCACAGGGCCAGCGCCCTTGCCTCGGCCGGCAGGCCCGCGACATCGCGCACCATGCGGGCGGGCGCCCAGACCACGGCGCGGCCCTCGGTCGCGGCCCAGTCCAGCTCGGTCCTGCTGTTGGCGACGGTCAGGCCCAGACGGCCGGCCAGCGCCCAGGCGGCCTGATCCAGCGCCAGCAATTCGATCTCTCGCGCATTGCCGCCCTGGGGCAGCGGCAGGCCCGGCGCATCGGGGACCAGCGCCACCGCGCCCTCGGGCAGGGGCAGATCCGCGCCCAGAAAGATGACCCGGATCGGGGCCGCGATCGCATCCGCCTGAACCCGCGCCTGCCGGCGCACCAGCGTCACCCCCAGAGCGCCGGGGATACGGTCCAGCTTCTCGACCGAGACCGCGACCTGCGCGGCGCGCGGGTGCATGAGGATCTGCGCGGCGATCTTTTCGGCCAGCGTTTCCAGAAGATCATAGCGGCGATCCGCCAGCCCCGCGGCCACGGCGCCGGTCAGGATGTCATAGCTGAGGATGCGGTCCACCTCGTCATTGACGCCGACGACATGGGCGGCCAGATCGACCTCGATATTGAAGCGCAACCGCTGCGGGTGGCCGCGCTCGGTCTGGAACGCGCCGATCTCGGCGGCGACGACATGGTCGCGCAGGTGAATGCGGTCTGGCTGCTCCATCGGGACCCTGTGTCATGCGGGCGGCCCCGCCGCAAGGGACGGGGCCGCTGGAATCTCGGATTGGTTTGCGCCGCCGCGCGACCCCGCGTCAAGCCCGATCAGTTCGAAGCAAGACGACGGTCCGAGCGATAGAAGATATGCGCCCCGATGCGGGTCGTGCGCTCGAAGCGGCGCGACCACGAAGGGCTGACGGCGCGGGTGTGGAAATAGGTCGCGCCATTGGTCAGCGTGCGCGGCGCGCCGGACAGCGCGGCGATGGCGATCTTGCGGACCCGGGCATAGGTGCCCTTGTCGCGAATCCGCGCGTTCTTGTTATAGGTGAACTGGCCGCGCTGGTTCACCACGGCGCAGACGGTCTGCGGAAAGCGCGGATGATCCACGCGGTTCAGGATGACCTCGGCCACGGCGCGCTGACCATTGGCGCCTTCGCCGCGGGCCTCGAAATAAAGCGCCTCGGACAGGCATTCCAGATCGCTCTGGCTGATCCTGGTGGCGGCAGCCTTGTTCCTGGCATTGACGCCATTGCCCTTTTCGGCCAGCGCGGGCAGCGTGGCCAAGGATGAAAAGGCGATCGCGACACACACAAAAACGCGCGCCCGCCATGACTTGTTCAGTGCCATGTTGGTCCTGTTTTCGGTTCTGATTTCCGGGAGCAGACCGGAAAGCTGCAATAAGGTGACCCCGTTCTGGGGCAAAGCTTCCCGGCTAAAGACGCTGAAACGCGGCCTTCGTTCCAGCCCACATATCGGTGAGCCTGGTTAATTGCCTGAATTTCTAATGGTTTGGCGGAAACCCGCCGATGGCATTTCGGCCAACGGGCGAATTCCGGCCAAAACCGGCGGATGCTAAGACCTGGGCGCGGGCCGGTTCTTCGCCTCTTCCCTGGCCATCAGAATCGATTCCTGTGCCGCCGCGAGGCGCGCGACCGGCACCCGGAAGGGCGAGCAGGACACATAGTTCACCCCGGCCCGCAGGCAAAAGGCGATCGATTCGGGATTGCCGCCATGTTCGCCGCAAACCGAGATGGTGATGCCCGGCTTGCGCCGGCGCGCGCGCTCGGCGCCGATGGCGACCAGCTCGCCCACGCCCTCCTGGTCGAGGATGTGGAACGGGTCCTCGGAATAGACGCCCTGGCTGACATAGGTGGCCATGAAGCGCCCGGCATCGTCGCGCGACAGGCCATAGGTCATCTGCGTCAGGTCATTGGTGCCGAAGGACAGAAAGGCCGTATGCTCGGCGATATCGCCGGCGCGCAGCGCGGCGCGCGGGGTTTCCACCATGACCCCCAGACGATAGGTGAAATCCTTGCGGGTCTCGTTGCGTACGGCGGCGGCGACAGCATCGATGCGGGTCTTGACCAGTTCGACCTCGCGCCGGGCGCTGACCAGCGGAATCATGATTTCGGGCACCACCGGATCGCCGTTATGGCTGGCCTCGATGGTGGCCTCGAAAATGGCGCGGGCCTGCATGTCGTAGATTTCCGGCACGGTGATGCCCAGCCGCACGCCGCGCATGCCCAGCATCGGGTTGAATTCCGACAGCGCCTGCACCCGGCGGGTGACGTCCGACAGCGGCAGATCCAGCGATTCCGCCAGTTCCCGCATGCCTTCGCGGTCATGGGGCAGGAACTCGTGCAGCGGCGGGTCGAACAGGCGGATGGTGACCGGCAGCCCGGCCATGATCTCGAACAGCTTGGTGAAATCGCCGCGCTGCATGGGCAGCAGGCGTTGCAGCGACAGGCTGCGATCCTCGGGGCGGCTGGCGAAAATCATCTCGCGCATGGCCGGCAGGCGTTCATCGTCGAAGAACATGTGCTCGGTCCGGCACAGCCCGATTCCCTGCGCGTTGAATGTGCGCGCGGTGCGGGCATCCTCGGGCGTGTCGGCATTGGCGCGGACCTTGATGCGGCATTCGGCATCCGCCCATTCCAGAAGCTGCGAAAAGCTGCCGTCAAGCGCCGGCTCTAGCATCTCGGCGGCGCCGGCCAGCACCTCGCCCGAGGTGCCGTCGATGGTGATCACCTCGCCCTCGCGGAACTGGCGGTTTCCGGCCTGCAGCAGGCGGCGGCGGGCGTCGATCTGGATGCCGCCCGCGCCGACGATGCAGGGCAGGCCGATGCCGCGGGCGATGACGGCCGCATGGCTGGTCATGCCGCCCCGCTCGGTCAGCACCGCGACCGAGGCATGCATGCCGCGGATATCCTCGGGGACGGTCTCGCGCCGCACGAGGACGCAACGCTCGCCGCGCGCCTCGGCATCCTGGGCGGCGGCGGCGGAAAAGACGATGCGGCCGGTCGCGGCGCCCGGGCTGGCATTGATGCCATGCGTGATCACGTCCCGAGGCGCGCGCGGATCCACCTGATGATGCAGAAGATCCGAAAGCGCGCGCGGCTCGACCCGCATGAGGGCCTCTTGCGGCGGAATGATCCCGTCACGCACCAGCGCGACGGCAGTGCGCACGCTGGCGCGCGAACTGCGCTGCGTGCGCACCGCGTCGATGATCGAAAGGCTGCCGTCCGAGACCACGAATTCGATCTGCATTTCCTCGCGCAGGCGCTCGCGCGCGGCGACGCCGAAGCGGACCAGATCGGCAAAGACCTCGGGCGCGGCCTCTTCCAGCGAGGGGCCGCGCGGATCGCGGGTAAGATAAAGCGTCTCGGCGCCCTCGCCCTTTGCCGTGCCCTGGGTCTGGCCGCGGAAGCGCCCGGTGATGCGCGGCGTGCCGGTCACGCTGTCGATGAACTGGATCGTGCCCGAGCCGGTGACGCCCGGGCCGATGGCCAGCGCCATGTCCTGCACCACCAGCCCCAGCGGCGCGATCGCCGGCGCGCCCTTGGCCTGGCGCAGAAGCCTGGCGGTCGGGCCGTCCCAGGCGCGGGCCATGGAGCGCAGCACCTCGGCCAGTTGCCGGGTGGGGTCCTGGGGAAATTCCTCGTCGGTTTCGTCCTCATAGGCGCGCAGCGTGGCGTCGAGCCCGATATCGCCATCCGAGAACATGTCCGGATCGAGCCGCGCGACATGAACCGCATAGGATTGCACGAAGCCCTGATAGAGCGCGTCGGCCGCGCTTTTGCCGCGCGTCTGCGCCAGGCGGGCGTGGCGGTCGCGGTTGATGCCCACGTTCAGCACCGTGCGCGGCCCGCCCCAGGCCGGGTCCCGCGCCGATGGCCGCACGCTGACAAGCCCGTCGGCGCGTTCGATGATCGCCGCAAGCCGGGCACGGTCGGGCATATGGCCGGCGGCGATGGCGCGCACCGCCTCGGCCGAGAGGGCGAAGCTGGGGGGAACCGGCAGGTCCATGCGGATGAGCCGCTGCAGACATTTCGCGCGCCAGCCATGGGTCGAGGTATGCACCGCGGCAGAGGCGGTGATTTCGATAATGGCGGCGGGATCGGTCAGCGCTTTCATGATGCCGACACATTAGGCACGGGCCGCGCTTTGCTGCAAGTGCGAAGCGATGGGGCGGCAAAAGCCGGGGGCTGCCGCCCCCGGACCCCCGCGGATATTTGCGTGAAGAAGAAGAGATCAGCCCTCGATGCGGGTGAAATCGGCGATCTGGCGGCCGGCTTCGCGAATGCGCGAGAGCAGGTTGAGCCGGTTGCGGCGCAGGATCTGGTTGTCGGTATTGACCTGAACCGCCTCGAAAAACGCATCAATGGGGGTGCGGAGTGCTGCGATGGCCTGCATGGCGGCGGGGAAATCCTCCTGTGCCATGGCCTTTCTGATCGCGGGTTCGGCGGTGTCGAGGGCCTTGAAGAGGGCGCGTTCCTGATCGGTTTCGGCGAATTTTTCATCGGCGCCGAAGCTGTATTCGACGCCGTCCTTTTCCTCGGCCTGGGCAAGGATATTGCCGGCGCGCTTGAGGCCCTGGGTCAGGTTCCGGCCGTCCTCGGTCTGCAGCATGTCGTTCAGCGCAGTGGCGCGGTTCACCACCTGCACGAGGTCGTCATTGCCGGGCTGGGCCAGCACCGCGTCGATGATGTCGTGGCGGATGCCTTGGTCGCGGAGATGGACCTTGAGGCGGTCGTGGAGGAAGGTGAGGAGGTCGGAAGCCAAGCTGACCGACCTGTCTGAAAGATTGCCATCGTCGTGTGCGCTCTCAATCTGCGCAATAGCTATTTTCAGCGCCTCGGCCTCTAAGTTCAGCGCCGCTACGCGCACTCCCAAATCATCCGCATGGGGGATTAACTGAGCATATTTTAGAGCTGCGTTCTCCCTCACAGCTTGCCCAACAACATGAGCAGCCACGGGTTTCATCATCATTTTTTCTAGTGACAATTTACAGTTATTCCCCAAAACCAACCGAATAACCCCCAACGCCGCGCGGCGCAGCGCAAAGGGGTCCTTCGACCCCGTAGGCTTCTCATCAATCGCCCAGAAGCCCGTCAGCGTGTCGATCTTGTCGGCCAGCGCCACGGCCACGGAGACCGGCGCGGTCGGCACCTCATCCGAGGGTCCAAGCGGCGAATAATGGTCGCGGGCGGCATCGGCGATGGCGGGCGCCTTGCCGGCCTCCAGCGCGTAATAGCGGCCCATGATGCCCTGCAATTCGGGGAATTCGCCGACCATGGCGCTGCGCAGGTCCAGTTTCGCAAGGCGCGCGGCCTCTTCGGCCTGATCGCGGTCGGCGTCGACCAGCGGGGCGATTTCACGCGCCAGCGCGGCAATGCGGGCGATGCGGTCGGCCTGCGATCCCAGCTTGTTATGGAAGGTCACGGATTTCAGGCCCTCGGCCCATGCCTTCATGCCCGCTTTCGCCTCGCGCAGGTCGTTTTCAAAGAAAAAGGCCGCGTCGGAGAGGCGCGCGGCCAGCACGCGCTGGTTGCCCGCAAGGATCGTCGCGCCGTCATCGGGGGTTTCGATATTGGCGACGGTGACGAAACCTTCGATCCGGCCGGTTTTCGGGTTCCGGGCCGAAAAGAATTTCTGATGCTCCTTCATCGAGGTTTGCAGCACCTCGGGCGGCAGGGTCAGAAAGCGGTCCTCGATCGCGCCCATCAGGGGGACGGGCCATTCGACAAGGCCCGCAACCTCGGACAAAAGCCCGTCATCGGGGACGATGTCCCAGCCGCGGGCAAAGGCCAGGTTCGCGGCCTCCTGCCGGATCGCGGCCTCGCGCTCGGCACTGTCCAGCATGACGCGGGCGCGGCGCAGCTTGGCGGCGTAATCGTCGAATCCGGTGACGGTAAAGGCGTCGGGGGCCATGAAGCGATGCCCGCGCGTGGTGTCGCCGGCACGGATGCCCTCGATTTCCAGCGGCACGACCTGCGCGCCGGATTCGTCGGAAAGCAGGCAGATGATCGAATGCAGCGGGCGGACCCAACGCAGGCTGCCCGCGCCCCAACGCATGGATTTCGGCCAGGGGAAATTGCGGATGGTGGCGTCCAGCACCCCGGCCACGATATCGGCCGCCGGGCGGCCCGGGCGGGTGATGGTGGCGAACCAGACCTGGCCTTTCTTGTCGTCACGGACCTCAAGCTGGTCTTTCGTCAGGCCAGCCCCGCGCAGAAAACCCTCAAGCGCCTTTTCGGGGGCGTCGGTGCGGGGTCCCTTGCGCTCTTCGTGCGTGGTGGGGCTTTCGGCGCTTAGGCCCTGCACGGTCAGCGTCAGGCGGCGGGGCGTGCTGAACGCACCGGCCGAAGCATAGGTCAGCCCGGCCTCGACCAGCCCATCGGTGATGCGTTTCTTCAGGTCCTCACGCGCGCGGGCCTGCATGCGCGCCGGGATTTCCTCGGAAAAAAGTTCGATCAGCAGGTCGGGCATCAGTCCATCACTCCGCGTTCCGGGGTCTTGTCGTTATATTGGTGCCAGCCATAGGCGCGGCCATCGGGATAGACGGCGATCACGCGATCCACGTCGGGGCGGATCTCGGGCCGGGACAGATAGGCCGTGGCGGCGCCGGTTTCCAGATCGTGGCCGATCCGGTCGGCCTCGAAACAGTCGAACCAGTTCGGGCCATAGGCCGGGGCAGCGGCGGGGAATCTTTCGGCCGCAGGCGGCAGCGGCCCGTCCAGACGGAAACAGCCGCGCCAGCGATGCGGCGCGCTGGAGGCGTCGATGATCCGGGCGTCCCGCACCGGCAGGGGTTGCGCCTGCCCGCCCGCCATGATCGTCAGATCGGCCGCAGCCGGGTCGATTTCATCGTAATAGGCGTATTCCTGGGCATACCAGATCCCGCCACCGACCAGCGCGGCGGCGGCGAGCAGGGCAAGGACGGGCCATTTTCCGTTCACGCCGCGACCTCATCGGCGCGCGCCGCGTCGGTGGTGACGAACAGATCGGCGCAGGCCTTGGCCAGGGCGCGTACGCGGCCGATATAGGCCTGACGCTCGGTCACGCTGATCACGCCGCGCGCATCCAGCAGGTTGAACAGGTGGCTGGCCTTGATGCACTGGTCATAGGCCGGGTGCGCCATGGGGATGCGGCGACCGGCCCCGTCCGCCTCGGCGGCGGTCAGGATACGGGTGCATTCGGCCTCGGCATCCCTGAAATGGTCGAAGAGCATCTTGGTATCGGCCTGATCGAAATTCCAGCGCGAATATTCCCGCTCGCTCTGGCGGAAGATGTCGCCATAGCTCAGCGGAATCGGGCTGTCCGGGGCGTTGAAGGGCATGTCCATGACATGCTCGATGCCCAGCACATACATGGCGAGGCGCTCCAGCCCATAGGTCAGTTCGCCCGAGACCGGCTTGCAGTCATGGCCGCCGACCTGCTGGAAATAGGTGAACTGGCTCACCTCCATGCCGTCGCACCAGACCTCCCAGCCCAGACCCCATGCGCCCAGCGTCGGGCTTTCCCAGTCGTCCTCGACGAAACGGACATCGTGGATCATCGGGTCCAGACCGATCGCCTTGAGGCTGCCCAGATAAAGCTCCTGCAGGTTCGGCGGGCTGGGTTTGATGATCACCTGATACTGATAGTAATGCTGCAGCCGGTTCGGATTCTCGCCATAGCGCCCGTCGGTCGGCCGGCGCGAGGGCTGGACATAGGCCGCCGCCCAGGGCCGCGCGCCAAGGCTGCGCAAGGTGGTCGCGGGATGGAACGTGCCCGCCCCCACCTCCATGTCATAGGGTTGCAGCACCGCGCAGCCCTGCGCCGCCCAATAGGTCTGAAGGCGCAGGATCACGTCCTGAAAGCAGACCGGTTTCGCCATCCGGTCGTCCTGGGGGCTGGTCATCTGCGCATCCTTCGGCATAACTGGCAGAAAATGTCAGCCGTCTTCTAGGCAGAGGCCGGCGCGGGGTCAATGAGAGGGGCGTGCATGCGGCGTTTTGCATTCATCATCGGGGCGGCCTTGCCGCTGATCGCGGCCAATTCCGCCATGGCCGAGGTAGTGGTGATCCGGATCGAGGCAAAACGCGGCAGCGAGGCCGCCGAGGCGACGGCGCAGGGCTGGCGCGCGCAATTCCCCGATGTCGTGACCTTTCCGCTGGCCGATGGCTGGATCGGCATTGCCTTGGGTCCGATGCCGCGCGAGGCGGCAACGGCCCGCCTGTCCGAGCTGAAAGGCCAGAACAGGGTTCCCGCCGACAGCTTCCTGTCCGCAGCCGCGGGCCGCGAGCTGATGCAGATCGGGCCGGCAGGCGATGACCCGGCCGCGGAGGACAGCCCAACGACGCAGGACGCGGTGCCGGATGGCGGGGCGGGTTCGCCCTCGATCTTTCCATCGGATGCCACCGGGGCGGGTTCCGTGACCGGGATGGGCGCGACCCCCGCGACCACGCCCGGGGCCGAGGACGAGCCCCCGCCCCCGGTCGAGCCCGCCGCCCCGGCAGGGTTCTTCATCCGCATCTCCTCTACCGCCGACCGCCAGCAGGCCGAGGAAACCCTGGCGGAGTATCGCGAACTTCTGCCCGAGGCGGGCCTCTGGACCCTGCCCAACGGCCGGCTGGTCGTCGCGCTTGGCCCCTATGACGAGGCCGCCGCCGGGGCATGGCTGGCCGCCTTCAAGAATGCCAGGGCGATCCCGCGCGACGCCTTTGTCGTGCCGGGCGCCGAGATCGGCGAGAGCGCCATCGCCGGCGACACCCCGCAGGCCGGCACGCTCGAGGGCGCCGGCTCGCAACCCATGCCACCGCTGGAGGATGTCCAGCGCGCGCTGCGATGGGCGGGGCGCTATGACGGCGCCATCGACGGCAAGGACGGCCCCGCCACGCAGGCCGCCATCGCCCAGGAAATCCTGCGCCAGCGCGCCTCGCCCGATGCGGCTTTGGCGATGCGGGACCTGATCCGCCGCCGCGAGGCATGGCGCGACGAGATCGGCCTGACGCAATTGCAGGACGCCCATACCGGACTGGCCCTGCCAGCGCCGATGGACAGGCTGCAATTCGACCGCTCGGAACGCGCGCTGTCGATCTACGGGCCGAAAGATGGCTCGGGCGCGGCGCTGATCCTGTTCTCGCAGCCCGGCGGCCAGCAGGAGATGCTGGATCTTGCCGGGCTGGTCACGGCGCTTGGCTGGGTGCCACAGCCGCAACGGCAGGTCGCGCAGGGCAGCGTCGTGCTGGACGGGCGCAACCAGACCCATATCGGCCATGCCGAGGGCCGTGTGGTCGATGGCCGCGTTCAGGGTTTCGTGCTGATCTGGCCGATCGCGGACGCCGAAAATCAGCACCGCCTGTCCGCCGAGATCTCGGACAACCTGGCCCGCTTCGCGCCCGGCGCCGGCGAAACCGCGCCCGAGACGCCGGCGATCGCACCGGCCGTGCCCGGGAACTAGGTTTTTCGGCGGCAGGGGCGGCTCGACCGGGACCGAGTCAGGACCGCCAGAAGCGCGGCAGCAACAGGACAAAGACCGAAAGCAGCTCCAGCCGGCCGATATACATCCCCAGGATCATCAGCCATTTCGCCGCGGCGGGAAAATCGTTGATCGCGCCGTTCGCGCCAATCTCCGGCCCCCAGACAGGTCCGATATTGGCAATCGCGGTCCAGGCGCCGGTCAGTGCCGTGCGCGGGTGCAGCCCGGTCAGCGCCAGCCCGACGATCAGCAGGCCAAAGCTCAGGATGAACAGGGTGAAAAAGGCCATGACCGAATCGACCACGCCCTGCTCCAGCGGGCGGCCCTCATATTTCAGCGGAAAGATGCGGTGCGGCGACTGCATGCGCCGCAACTGCGCCTTGACCGCCTGGAACAGGACCAGATAGCGGAACACCTTGACCGAACACGAGGTCGAGCCGGTGCAGCCGCCGATCAGCCCGACGACGATCAGGATCGCAAAGGGCAGATGCCCCCATTGCGTCACATCGGTCGAGGCATAGCCGGTGCCGGAGAATGTCGAGACCACGTTGAACACCGTCTCGCGGATCACGGCCTCGGGGTCGCCGGCCCCAAGCCAGACCAGCCGGTAAAGCACGATCACCGCGATCGCGTAGAAGGTCCAGCGCAGATAGGCCCGGATCTGGATGTCGCGCCACATCGGCCCGGCCGAGCCGCGGACCAGCTGGACCATGCGGATGAACGGAATCGAGGCCAGGATCATGAACAGCGAGGCGACATATTCCAGCGGTCCGATATAGGCCCCGAAACTGGCGTCGAACTGCGCGAATCCGCCGGTCGAGGATGTCGACAGCGACAGGACCAGCGCATCATAGCCCTGCATGCCCAGCAGCAGATAGGCCAGCGCGCAGCATGCGGTCAGCGCGCAATAGATGCCGGTCATCTCGCCCGCGATGTCAAAGGCGCGGGGCAGGATCTTGCCCTGCGTATCGAAGCCTTCGGACTTGAAGAACTGCATGCCGCCGACCTTCATCACCGGCAGAAAGATCATCGCGACGACGATGATCCCCAGCCCTCCGGCCCAGTTCAGAAAGCCGCGCCAAAGGTTGATGCCGCGCGGCAGGCTGTCCAGTTCAGGGAATGCCGTGGTGCCGGTGGTGGTAAAGCCCGACATGGCCTCGAAATAGGCATCGGTGAAGCCGACATGCGGCGGCCCCATCAGAAAGGGCAATGCGCCGGCAAGCGGCAGCACCAGCCAGAGCGCGGCGGTCAGCAGGAATGCCTGCTGGATGGTCAGCGACTTGTCGGCCTGCCGCGTGGCGAGCGCCAGCAGCGCGCCGGCCATCATGGTCAGAAAGCCCGCCTCCAGAAACACCTGCCAGTTCGGGTCGCCCGCCCACAGGTCCACCGCCATGGGCAGCGCCATCGCCGCCCCCAGCGTGACGACCAGCTTGCCGACAATGTTTGCCACGGGACGGATATCGATCATGCCGCCTTGCTTGCCCTGCCGCTTGGCCTCCGTCAAGCCGCCGGCGCTTGCGCGCGCCCGTCCGAGTGCCTATAGAGGGTGCGATGCGGGTGTAGCTCAATGGTAGAGCAGCAGCCTTCCAAGCTGAATACGTGGGTTCGATTCCCATCACCCGCTCCATTGTGCACCTAGCACAGACTTTATTTTCAATGCTTTCAGGTACTTGCATTCCCTTCCAGTGCACTCTAAGGCACACACGGGGCACACATGGGACTTGTCTTGAAGCATATTGAACAGACCAAATCGGGCAGCTTTCAGTATCGCCGCCGCGTTCCCAAAGCGGTCGGCACGGTCATCATCAAGCGCGAATTCAAGCGCAAACTGGGTGATTCCCGGCGTGAGGCCCTTGCCGCCTATCCCCGGTATCATGCCGAGGTAGAGCGTGAGATTGAGACTGCGCGGGCGCGGATCGCCCGAGGCAATGCCGTGCAGGGGAGCGGGATGACGGAGTTGGAGGCGTATCAGGAAGCCCTCCGGCTGCGCGGTGAAATGCTGGCCGAGGGATACGGGGAGTGGGATTTTCTTTCTGCCGCCGATATAATCGTGAACCGCTACCCTGTGGACCCTGAAACGGATGACCCCATCGGGGCAACTGCTCTGGACACCCATACCATCAACATGCTTCGCTTAGGGCCAGAGCGCCACCTTCCCCCGCCGCCGACGCTGGACGACGCGCGTAAGCTCTATCTCAAGGAACACCTGCGGGCCGATAACCCGGACACGGATAGTCGCGTGGTGGGGCTGGCCAACAGGGTCATTGATGCAGCGATAGCAGCGATGGGGCGCAATCCCGAACTGTCCGCGATCACGCGCGAGGACGCCCGCAGGACACGCGACCACATGCTAGACCGGGTGAAGGCCACGGGCAGGGGCGTGGGTGAGAAGGTCAGCGCGTCCACTGTATCGCGGGAACTGTCGATCATCAGCGCGGTCGTCAACTTCGCCTTGGTCGAGTTCGGCCTTGATGCGACGGTGCAGAACCCGTTCCGCCGTCTTCCCGTCGCGCGGGTGGCAAAGGGACAGGGGCAGAAGGCATCCGACAAGCGCACCCCGCTGCCGCCCGAAGTCCTCGCAGAAGCCCGCCAAAGGGTTCTCGGTAAGGCTGCGCCCGAACTGGCCCTGATCTGGCGTCTGATCGAGGGAACGGGGTGCCGGATTGCCGAGGTTACGGGGCTGCTGATCGAGGATGTCAGGCTGACGGGCGAGTTTCCCCACATCCGCATTGAACCCAACGCTGTGCGCAGCTTGAAGACAGAGACTTCCCGGCGCGTTGTGCCGCTTGTCGGGGACGCCTTGAGGGCCGCGACGGAGGCGCTTGAGCTGGTCCAAGGGGGTGACAGCCTGTTCCCGTCCTATGGCCGTCCACGGGGCAGCGATGCGGCGTCCGCGTCCCTGATGAAGCATCTGCGCAGGGTCACGCTGGATACAAAGCACGTCATCCATTCGCTGCGCCACAACATGAAGGACTGGCTTGTCTTGGCCGAGGTGGCATCGCTGGAACAGAACCTGATACTCGGCCACACGCTGGGCGGTGTGGGTGATCGCGTCTATGGCGGCGAGGTGGCAAAGCTGCGCGCGACCACCAGAGCGATGCAGCGGGCGCATGAGGTGAAGGAAGCGCGGTAGGTGGAGTATCCCATCCCAGAGGAGGAAGGGCCAGACGGGCGACCAGTGAAGGCTTCTCTATCGGCCACAGAAACGCGCATATGCGTGGTCCTACTGGCTGCGTGTTATGGTGGTCGGTGCTGCGTTCCCCGTCCCCGAGGAGTGAAGACCACAGAGCCGGGGGTAGGTGGAGGATTGAGGAGTGAGCGCCGGTCGGGGGTGATCCCGTACAAGCGGCACACTGTCCCCTGTGGTCCGCATGAACGTCGCTGGGCGCGACTGGGCGAACCTATCCGATGTCCACAGGATGGGCTTTGCGTGGTCCTGTTGGGTGGGTGTCTGTCGGAGGAGGTGAGGAGTGGGGCACGTCAGGGACATGTCCAACCACAGCACATGGAACCTCCCTTCTACATGTAAAGTAAAGTGTAAAGGGGGGCCTCACTCCAAGACCGGGGGGTAATTGCCTCCTGCCCCCTCGGAAGGGACAGCAAAGTGTCCTTGAGGTGTCCCACCTACCTACTCCCCACTCCCCACTCCCTGATAGAGCCGCGTAGAGACTCACACACGGGTAGCTATGGTTTGCGGCTGGAAGGTGCAGGATTCCCTGACATGGCGCCCTGCGGGCTTCTCTGGGCTTCTATGGTGTGGTTGGGTTGTGGACGGGGTTCTGATCCGAGTTTTGCGGCGCAGGGGCCGATCCCCCGTCTTCGCCCTCTCACTTCCATCCCCCCGTAGAGCCTCACAGCGGCCCGTAGAGCGACGCCTGACAGGCCCGCTAGGCTATTCCCATGTCAGGCGGAGGAGAGGCCACACGGGGCTTCTGCGGGCCTCTCTCTTTCGCTTTGGTGGCTAGTCTATGCAGTCGCGTCCTCTGGGGGCAGGTGTCCGGTCGGCAGGTCAAGGCTGCGCTCTACCGACTGAACCAAGGACCGCGCCCAACGCAGATGGCAGTAGACCTCCTCCATGTCGGGGACAGGGGCGACCACGTGCCGTATCGTCGTCCCCAGAAACTCCATCGCCATTGTCAGATCATCCACTGCCGCCTGTGTTGTAAGCTGTTCCGTGCTGGCGCTGGGGGCTTCGCTGGTAGTCATGTCATTTCCTCTTGTTGCAGTGGCGGCATCCTACAAAGGATATCCACGCAAGTCACTGAAATAATTAGTTCTCTTGTCGGGACTGCCTCCTGTCAACTACGCTTGGCGCTGGGCTTCCCTGCTCGTGGGATGGTTCCTTTATCGGGACGGTCTGCGGGGCAATTCCCCGCTGCCAGCCGCTCCTCGCCCATGACATAGGCGCCGTCCTTGCGGATCGCGGGCAGGACCGTGCCAGTCACCCAATCTTGGAACGCCTTGGCCTCCTTCTTGTCGCTGCGGAGGACGAGCCGATAGAGGCCCGCTTCGTTGACCAACTTGTTCGGGCGACCGCGCTGGCCGGGGATTTTGAAGTCGCAAACATGGTTCTGATCCATGTTAGAGAGTCCATTCCCGGTATATTTGATGCCCAGCACGTTCAGCACGTCCCGCACGACGAACCACGGGGTTCCGTCAAGGGTCACTGTGCGGATGGGGTGCTTGTCGAGGAAGGTGAAGGTGCCGCGTCAGGGCGCTCACAAAGGCCCGCAGAGTGTCCACCGCCGGGGACCACGGAGCCCCTGAACAGAAACAGATAGAGCCGCCGAGGTGCTTCCAGACGCGACCAGAAGGCCGTCAGTGCGGACCCAGCGCCCCCCAGATTGACAACAGCGCCCCCACGACCATCAGCCCGTTGATGCCCCAGAAGATCACTTCAAGCACGATCACGCTGCGTCCTCCTCCTTCTTCACTTCGTCCAGTATCCGGTAGACGCTGGCCCTGCCGATCCCCAGCCGCTTGGCTATCTCGGTCCCGCCGACGCCCTCGCGGTGCAGCTTCACGATGTCCCCCGCCTTCGCCCGTGCCGTCGCCCTGCGGCCCTTGTATTTGCCCGCAGCCTTGGCCTTGGCGATCCCTTCCCGCTGGCGTTCAAGCATGATTTCCCGCTCAAACTCGGCAACGCCACCCAGAACGGTCAACATGAGCTTCCCTGTCGGGGTGCTGGTGTCGACGCCCATGTTGAGGATGCGCAATGCCGCGCCCTTCCCGGTCAGCGTGTCGAGGACTTCCAGCAGATGGGCGACAGAGCGCGCCAGACGGTCCAGCTTGGTCACGACCAGCGTGTCACCTGCTCGAATGAAGGTCAGCGCCTCGGCAAGTTCCTCACGCGCAGCCACGTCCACGGAGGACACCTGTTCAATGAAAAGCCGCTCGCAGCCCGCGCCCAGCAAATCCCGCTCCTGTCCCTCAAGCCCGGCCTTCTGGTCCAGTGTCGATGTCCGTGCATATCCTACCAGCATTGTTCCGTTCCCTCCTGCTGCGTCCCGTGACGCTGAAACTGTCTCACAAAGTCTAAAAGATTATAGGTCGATCTGTCCCGAAAGGTCAATACCATTCTTGTGGGACAGTATTCCGGGCGCTTCGAGACGCCCCGATAGACCTTGCCCTGTGAGACAGTGAGGGCGGGTAAGGCGGGCGCATCCCAGCAGGGAAAGAGGGGATTGACAGCGCGGTCAGCCGCTTAGTGGTCCCCCATCCGCTTGCTTCCTACCTGCACATGACATCCGACCTCGGCACGGGGGGGTGAGCGTCGAGCGACAACTGTCGAGTTCGGGGCCTCGGATTTTTCCGGCAAATTTCTGCCCCTCTTGCCACGCGCTACAGCTTGCCCCATGCTGGGCACACAACTGAACCACACCAAGCACACATAGGGACGCGACTGGAAGGAACGTCCGAGTCAAGGCATTGATAATAGGTGGAAAAGCTTTGTGCGCAGGGTTCGATTTTTCTGAAACGCTGCCCATCACCCGCTCCATTATGCACCTGGCACAGCCTTTATTCTCTCAGGTTGCACTCCATGCCGGTGCAATCCGGGGCACAGGCCGGATGTGTCGTGAACCAGATCGAACTGGCCGGAACGGGCAGCTTTCGGGCTTGGTGCCGCGTTCCCTAAGCGATCCGCGCAACCATCGTCAGGCGCGGATTCAGGTGGAAACCCGGTGATCCCCGGCGTGAATTCGTGCCGGCTTCCGGGACGATCTGCCCCTTCTTCCTGCGCATCGGGCCGGAGACGCGTAACATCGGCGGAACCGGCAGGAACGGATACCGCAGCCCTCAGGCCAGCGCCTCCAGCGTCGCGCCGACATCCTCGGGCGTGGTATCCCAGCCGCAGACCATGCGGATCGAGACCGGCTCGCCCTCGTCCAGCCGCTGGCTGTGGGGCCAGGGATGATAGACGATCCCCGCCGCCTGCGCCCGGACATGCAAGTCATGCGGGATGGTCGCGAAAACCGCGTTCGTCTGCACGCGCTGGTCGATGCGCACATGCGGCAGGCGCGACAGCCCCAGGGCCAGATCATGCGCCATGGCATTGGCATGCGCCGCCATCTGCAGCCACAGGTCGCCTTCGAGCCAGGCCAGCATCTGCGCCGACAGATACCGGTGCTTGGAGACAAGCGCCCCGGCGCGCTTGCGCCGGAACTCGAAATCCTCGGCCAGCGCGGGATCGAAGATCATCACCGCCTCGACCCCCATGCAGCCGTTCTTGGTCGCGCCGAGGGACAGGATGTCGATGCCGGCGCCATGGGTCAGGTCGGCGGGCGCGACATCCAGCGCGGCCAGCGCATTGGCAAAGCGCGCCCCGTCCATATGGCAGATCAGCCCGTGATCGCGGGCGATGGCGGTCAGCGCGGCCAGTTCATCCAGGTCATAGACCGTGCCCCATTCGGTGGCATTGGTCAGCGACAGCGCCACGTTCCGCCCGGCATGGACGGAATCGCGGCCATTGGCTTCCAGCGCCGCGATCAGATCCTCGGGTGCGATCCTGCCGCCGGCGCCGGGGATCGGGACCAGTTTGGCGCCGCCGGTCAGGAATTCCGGGGCGCCGCTCTCGCTGGTGTGGATATGGGCGTCGGCATGGCAGAAGATCTTGCCCCAGCCCGGCGCGGCAAGCGACAGGGCCAGCGCATTGGCCGCGGTGCCCGAGGCCACGAAATGCACCGCCGCATCGGGCGCATCGAAAGTCTCGCGCAGGCGGTCCTGCGCGGCGCGGGTGATCCGGTCGCCGCCATAGGCCGGAACATGGCCCGCATTCGCCGCCCCGAGCGCCGCGAGAATCCGCGGATGGACGCCGCCGGCATTGTCCGAAGCGAAATTCATGACAGGTCCTCGATGATGTAATCCTCCCAGTCATCCTCGGGCACGCGCGCTTCGCTGACCACCCAGCCACGCACCGACATTCCCGCCCGATGGACCGATTCGCGATCGCCGGAGATCAGGTAATGCCAGTCGTAAAGCGGCTTGCCCTCGCTGCGCAACCGATAGGCGCAGGTCGCCGGCAGCCACCATGCGATCTGCTTGAGCTTGCGCGGCGTCAGAACCACGCATTCCGGGACGAAATCATGGCGATTGTGATAGCTGGAGCACCGGCAGCTTTCGCAATCCAGAAGCTTGCAGGCGACCCGGGTAAAGGCCAGCTCGCCCGTATCCTCGTATTCCAGCTTGTTCAGGCAGCATTTGCCGCATTCGTCGCAAAGCGCCTCCCATTCCTGCGGATCAAGGCGGTCCAGTGGCAGTTCCCAGAATTTCTCGCGCATCAATTGCCCTGAAGAATGTCGCGCGCGCGGGCGCTGTCGCGGCCCATCTGTTCGGTCAGCGCCTGCAGGCTGTCGAACTTCGCCTCGGGGCGCAGATATTCGACCAGCGCGACCGACAGGTGCTGACCGTAAAGATCGCCGGAAAAATCGAAGATATGGGCTTCCAGATTGGGACGCCCGGCCCCGAACATCGGCCGCACGCCCAGGCTGGCCACGCCGCGATAGCTGCCGCGTTCGGGTCCGGTCAGCACGTCCACCAATACCGCATAGATGCCGAAGGCAGGCAGGTGCAGCCTGTCCACGGCCATGTTCGCGGTCGGAAAGCCCAGGTCCCGCCCGCGCTTGTCGCCATGCAGCACCTCGCCGTCGATCCGGTGCCAATGGCCCAGCATGCGCTCGGCGTCGCGGCAGCGCCCCTCGGCCAGCGCCTTGCGAATGGCGGTCGAGCTGTATTGCACCTCGCCGTCGCCGATCAGCGGCGCGATGGTGACGCCGAATCCCAGTTCCCGCCCCAGTTCGGTCAGGGTGCCGGCATCGCCCGAACGCTGGCGGCCGAAACAGAAATCCGCCCCCACCGTGACATGGCGGATCCCGAGGCCCTCGACCAGCACCTCGCGCGCGAAATCCTGCGGCGCAAAGCCCGACAGCACCGCGTCAAAGGGCAGTTCATACAGGTGATCCACGCCCAGCCGCGCCAGCCGGTTGGCGCGCGATTCGGCATTCATCAGGCGGAATGGCGGCGCGTCCGGGGCCAGAAACTCGCGCGGATGCGGCTCGAACGTGATCACGCCCAGCGGCGCCTGGGCCGCCGCGCGCGCGGTATCGATCACCGAGCGATGACCCAGATGCACCCCGTCGAAATTACCCATGGCGACGCTCGCCCCGCGGGCCTCGATCGGCAGGCCTCTCCAGTCGTGATGGATTCGCAATCGCCCCCCCGTGGGCCGATCCCGGCCCGGTCAGTCACGTTCGCGGCATAGACGCCATTTCAGATGGTCCATATCGCCGACAGCCGCGCGGGTTGCAAGCGCCGAGACCGGCCCGCCCGCCGCCCTTCTCAGCGCAGCCGGCCCATGCTGTAGCGCGGATTTTCGGAACGCGTGGCCAGCCATTCGTCCAGCATCGCGGGATCGGGGTTTTCGACATCCGGGCCGAACTGGTCGAATGCCAGCCCGCCGGTCACGAAGAGCGCGTCGATCCCCTCGGCCACGGCGCCCGGGACATCGGTGGCGATCCCGTCGCCGATGGCAAGGTAGCGCATGTCCTTGCCCAGGCCCAGCCGGCGCCGGGCCATCTCGTAGATCGGCGGGTGCGGCTTGCCGAAATACAGCGACTGGCCGCCCAGATCGGTATAAAGCTCGGCCAGCGCGCCGGCGCAATAGAGGCGCGTTTCGCCCAGATCCACGACCACGTCCGGATTGGCGCAAAGCAGCGGCAGGCCGCGGTCGCGCGCGATCGTCAGCCGGGCGCGGTAATCGTCGGGAACCTCGGTCATGTCGTCGAACAAGCCGCAGCAGACGATCCCCTCGGCCTCGTCCAGGGGCACGCGCTCGATCATCGGGGCGTCCTGCCATTCGGCCGGGATATCGGAAAAGAACCCTTCGTCCTTGGGCTGGAAAATGGCCCAGACCTTGCGCCCCACGGCGCCGGCGAACATCGCATCCTGCGCCGCGTCGCCCGAGCTGACGATCAGGTCATAGGAATCGCGCGGCACACACATGCGGTCGAGCTGTTCCTGAACGTATTTTCCCGGACGCGGCGCATTGGTCATCAGCACCACGCGCCCGCCCTGCCGGCGAAAGTTCTGCAAGGCCGAGACGGCGGCCGGATAGGGTTCGACGCCGTTATGCAGGCAGCCCCACAGATCGCAGAACAGCACGTCGTAATCGGCCGCGATCTCGGCCAGCGATTGGATGATCTGCGTCATGGGACATTCCTCAAACGGACAGGGCCGGGATGATCTGCTTCTTGCGCGACATCACGCCGGGCAGCACGACCGAGTCGCCCGCGACCGTGGCGCCAAAGCTTTTCTCGGCGATCTGGCGCACGAAATCGTTGGGCACCAGCAGCGTCGCCTCTTCTTTCAGGATGTCGATGACGAAGAGCAGCACCTGATCGGCGCCATCGGCGGCGGCGACGCCGGGCATGGCGGCGATCAGCGCGTCCTTGCGGTCCAGAAGCACCTGCGGCGCGGTGGTTTCCAGAACCGAGATCCGCAGCTGCTTGCCGCCCAGCTCATATTCCTTGCTGTCCATGCGCAGCAGCTCCGCCTCGCCAAAGGCGCTGACATCGGATTTGGCGGCGAACATCTCGGCGGCGTAATCGGGGATCGAGACGCCCAGTTCGCTGGCCAGCTTCTCGGCGACGAAGCGGTCATGCGGCGTGGTGGTCGGGCTGCGGAATTCCAGCGTGTCCGAGAGGATGCAGGTCAGCATCGCGCCCTTGATGCCGCGCGGCGCGCGGGCCAGATCCTCGTCGCCGATCAGGTCGTGCATGATGGTGGCGGTGCAGGCCAGCGGCCGCACGGTGATATTGATCGGCGTCCGGGTCTTGATGCCGCCGGCCAGCATGTGGTGGTCGATGATCTCGATCACATCGGCCTCGTTGATCGAATCGGGCAGTTCGGCGGGGTTGTTGGTGTCCACGATCACGCATTGCTCGCCCGCCGCGACATCGGCGATGATCCCGGGCATGGGCAGGTCCCATTTCGCCAGCATCCAGGCGGCCTCGGTATTGGGTTCGCCCTGCAGCACGGCGACGGCGGGCTGCTTGCGCATTTCCGAAAGATACCAGGCCCAGATGATGGGCGAGCCGGTCGAATCGGTGTCGGGAGACTTGTGGCCGAATACCTTGATCATGGGGAACCCCTTCGGATTTGTCGGAAAATTCGCGCGCCTTATAGGGCTGCCCGGGGGGAATGTCTATGAACCCCGGCGCGCGGCGCAATGGCTTGCAGGCATTGCCGGCAGATTTGGGGGGCGCTCACACCGGCGTCTGCTGGTGCTGCAGGATCCGCCAGTCGCCGGCGCGCCGGATCCAGGTCGTGGTGCAGAGCGCGCGATAGGTCTCGGCGCCCGGCCGGCGCGCGGTGGCGTGATAGGCCAGCAGGCAGACCTCGTCGGTCTCGACCGTGGCCCGCGCGGTCATCGTGACCTCCTGCCAGCGCGGCGCCGATTGCAGCGCCGCGATCACCCCCGCCCGATCCAGGATGCCGGTCTGCGCAAAGGCCATCACGCAGGCGCTGTCGATCCTGCGCGCCGCCTCGGCCACGCCAGCCAGCCAGAATTCGCGCTCTTCGCGCCAAAGCTCATCCGCCATTGCCGATCCCCTCCACGATGATCGGGCTGATCCTCCAGCCCGAATTTTCCAGCCGCCGCAGCACGCCCTTTTCGCCCGGCAGATGCAGCGCGCCAAAGCCGACGACGATGGCCTTGCCCCGCACCGCCGCCTCGGCCGCCGTGGTCTCGATCGGGCCGATCCAGCTTGCGTTGCGCTGATCCATCAGCTTTTCCTGCGCCATCTGCATCTGGGCGTCGATCTGATCGCGCGGCAGGCCGGATTTCTCATAGGCGTCGAAGCGGCCGAATTCCCACATCATCCAGCTTTCGCCGGCGAAATAGGCATCGGCCAGGGTGACGGCGTAATCATCGGCATAGCGCGCGGCCGGCATGGCGGCGCGGATCATGTCCTCCTCCTCCTCCGGGGTCATCCCCTCGAACAGGGTGAAGAGCGTGTTCCAGGGCTCCAGCGCCCGGATCGGCACGCCCTCGGCCAGGGCGCTTTCGGTCAGCAGGCCGTCCAGCCCGCCCGAATCGCCCCGCTCCTGGGTCATGCGTATCATGCAGGGCGAGATGCCCAGCATGACCGCGACATACCAGGGCCGCAAGCGGCTGGCGACCATGGCCGGCAGGCCGCGCTGTTCCAGCAGGTCCGAGAGCGCCTGCCATTCGGCCTTGTCCAGCCGCTCGGGCAGGGTCGGCCCGGACATGTCCACGATCAGCGAGGGGTCGCTGGCCATGGCCTCGGTCAGCCGGGCCTCTTCCTCGGGGCCGGCCTCGACCATGAGGAAACCGGCGCGCGCGATCTCGGGGGCAAAGCGCTCCATCGTGATGGCGTGGCGCGGGTCGCCGAAATGATAGGTGCCGATCAGGATGGCGCGCATCCCGTCCTTTTCCGCCTGCCAGAACAGCCCGTCATCATAGGGCACGGCGGCCGAGGCGGCGCGCAGTTCCGCCAGACGCCCCGGCGCCATGTCCTGAAACAGGTTGCGGCCCGCGCATTCCTGCGCCGCCAGGGGCAGCGCGAATGTCAGCGACAGGAAAAAAGCGGTCAGGGCCGGTCTGAAAATATGGCGTTTCATCTGCGCTTTATCCTTGCAAACGGCCCGCGTGGCGCGGGCTCAATCGTAATCCCCCCGGTCGCGCACCGGCCGCCCGGCCAGCAGGTCGCGGTAATAGGCCATCGTCTCATGCGCCTTGCGCGCCCAGGGATAGAGGCCCTCGGCATAGGCCTGTCCGGCGACGGCCCGTTCGGCGGCACCGGCCGGATCGGCCACCGCGCCGGCCAGCGCCTGGCGGAACTGGGTGACATAACCGGCATGGTCGCGGATCGGCACGGTCACCCCGCGCCCACGCCCCGCCAGATGGCCCGGCGCGCCGTAATCGGCGACAAAGCAGGTCATGCCGCAGGCCATGGCCTCGATCACCACGCCCGCGCCCAGCTCGCGGATCGAGGGAAAGACGAAGCCGTCGAAGCCGCGCATCATCGTGGCCAGTTCGTCCTGGCTGCGGCGGCCCTCGAAATGCACGACATCCTGCAGGCCGTGGCTGGCGACGATCTCGCGCAGGCGGGGCATCTCGGGGCCGTCGCCGACGATATGCAGGCTGTGCCCGGCAAGCTCCGGCGCCCCGGCAAAGGCCAGCACCGCGACATCGGGCAGCTTGTAGGGCACCAGCCGGCCCGCGAACAGGAACCGGCGCGGCCCCTGCCCGCCAAAGGCCGGCGCCGCGCGCCGCGCGTGAAATATCGTCGGATCATAGCCGATCTCGGGAAAGTTCACCACGCGACCGGGGGCCAGCGGACGCAGCTCGCGCATGGTATGCTCGAACCCCGCCAGCACCAGTGCCGCGCGGGAAAAGGTCTTGCGCGCAAAGGGCAGGTGCCGGGCGAAATTGCGCAGGACGCGCAGGCGCTCGCGCTCGCGCTTCTGCTCGGCGCGGAATTCGCGCGGCCAGGGCAGGTTGCCGTTCAGCGGGCCGATGACAAAGGGCACCGGCAGCTTGCCGGCGATATAGCTGGGCAGCGTCGGCGTCATCGGCGTGATCCTGTGCACCAGGTCAAAGGCGCCCGCCCGCAGATCCTTGCGGAAATGCTTCCACACCTCTCGCTCGAAAGCGAGATAGGGCAAGTATTGCATGATCATGTTGGTCGACCAGGCAACCTCGGAGCCGCCGCGCAGCCAGGTCGCGATCTTGTAAATCGGCGAGGCGACGCGCTCATTGTCCAGAAACACGAATTCGACCCCCGAGGGCGCGGCCTTTTCGATATTCTCGCGGTTGCGGACATGGGTCGCGACCACCACCCGCGCCTCGCGGCCAAGCGCCATGGCATATTTGTAGCCCACGATCGGCAGCGAGGGCCATTCGGGGTTGCAATCATCCGCCAGCAGCAAGATCGACAGTTTTTTACCGTTCCCGTCCGATTCCGGCACCAATTCCACCCCGACCATCCCCAATCCCTGTTGCCGCGGCTCAGCGGCGCTGCAATCGCCTTTGAAATTCCTGCCAAAATTCCGAAACCCCGGCGCGCGCAACCTAGCATGGGGAACAAATCGCGGTAAAGCCGTGGCAAGGCGTTGACAGGCCACGCGGCGAGGCCTAGATGAGCGTCATTGGCACTCACTAACCCTGAGTGCCAACAACCGAGACACTGCAACCTGAAACACCGGAGTGTTCTAGAATGGCTTTCAAACCGCTGCATGACCGTGTCCTGGTCCGCCGCGTCGAATCCGACGAAAAGACCAAGGGCGGCCTGATCATCCCCGACAGCGCCAAGGAAAAACCGGCCGAGGGCGAAATCGTCGCCGTTGGCGAAGGTGCGCGCAAGGATTCGGGCGAACTGATCACCCCCGCCGTCAAGGCCGGCGACCGCGTCCTGTTCGGAAAATGGTCGGGCACCGAAGTCACGGTCGATGGCGAAGAGCTGCTGATCATGAAGGAAAGCGACATCCTGGGCATCATCGCCTGATCGTCATTTCCCGAACAACCAATCTCCGAGGAGAAAAGTAAATGGCTGCGAAAGAAGTCAAATTCAACACCGACGCCCGCGACCGCATGCTCAAGGGCGTGAACGTGCTGGCGGATGCCGTCAAGGTCACGCTGGGTCCGAAAGGCCGCAACGTCGTGATCGACAAATCCTTCGGTGCGCCGCGCATCACCAAGGACGGTGTCACGGTCGCCAAGGAAATCGAACTGTCCGACAAGTTCGAGAACATGGGCGCCCAGATGGTCCGCGAAGTTGCCTCGCGCACCAATGACGAGGCCGGCGACGGCACCACCACCGCCACCGTTCTGGCCCAGGCGATCATCAAGGAAGGCCTGAAATCGGTCGCCGCCGGTCTGAACCCGATGGATCTGAAGCGCGGCATCGACCTGGCCACCTCGAAAGTGGTCGAGGCGATCAAGGCCGCCTCGCGCCCGGTCAATGACAGCGACGAAGTCGCCCAGGTCGGCACCATCTCGGCCAATGGCGAAGCCCAGATCGGCCGCTTCATCGCCGACGCCATGCAGCGCGTGGGCAACGAAGGCGTGATCACCGTCGAAGAGAACAAGGGCCTCGACACCGAAGTCGAAGTGGTCGAGGGCATGCAGTTCGACCGCGGCTACCTGTCGCCCTATTTCGTGACCAACCCCGACAAGATGGTCGCCGAACTGGAAGACGCCTATATCCTGCTGCACGAGAAAAAGCTCTCGTCGCTGCAGCCGATGGTTCCGCTGCTGGAATCGGTGATCCAGTCGCAGAAACCGCTGCTGATCGTCGCCGAGGATGTCGAAGGCGAGGCCCTGGCCACGCTGGTCGTCAACAAGCTGCGCGGCGGTCTGAAGATCGCGGCCGTGAAAGCTCCGGGCTTCGGCGATCGCCGCAAGGCCATGCTGCAGGACATCGCCATCCTGACCGGCGGTCAGGTGATCAGCGAAGACCTGGGCATGAAGCTGGAAAACGTCACCATCGACATGCTGGGCACCGCCAAGAAGATCTCGATCAACAAGGACAACACCACCATCGTCGACGGCGCCGGTGAAAAGTCCGAGATCGAGGCCCGCGTCAGCCAGATCCGCCAGCAGATCGAGGAAACCACCTCGGATTACGACAAGGAAAAGCTGCAGGAGCGCGTGGCGAAGCTCGCCGGCGGCGTCGCCGTCATCCGCGTCGGCGGCATGACCGAGGTCGAGGTGAAAGAGCGCAAGGACCGCGTCGATGACGCGCTGAACGCGACCCGCGCCGCGGTGCAGGAAGGTGTCGTGGTCGGCGGCGGTGTCGCGCTGGTCCAGGGCGGCAAGGCGCTGAACGGCCTGACGGGCGAGAACTCCGATCAGGATGCCGGCATCGCCATCGTGCGCCGCGCGCTGGAAGCGCCGATGCGCCAGATCGCCGAGAATGCCGGCGTTGACGGCGCGGTTGTCGCCGGCAAGGTCCGCGAATCCTCGGACAAGACCTTTGGCTTCAACGCCCAGACCGAAGAATATGGCGACATGTTCAAGTTCGGCGTCATCGACCCGGCCAAGGTGGTCCGCACCGCGCTCGAGGATGCCTCCTCGGTCGCCGGTCTGCTGATCACCACCGAGGCCATGGTCGCCGAGAAGCCCGAGCCGAAAGCGGCCGGCGGCATGCCCGACATGGGCGGCATGGGCGGCATGGGCGGCATGATGTAATCATCCGCCGATCCGCATCGGACAGAGAAGGCCGTCCCGAAAGGGGCGGCCTTTTTTGTCTCACCCATGTCGCAGGGACGCCCGGCAACATTCTCAAGCGCCTGAACGAGCATGGGGATCTCCTGCGCACGCCCATGCCCGCCGGCGGCGCTTGCGCCGTCAAGGTCCGGCCCGGTCAGGAGCGTTCAGCAGCCCGGCTTCAGCCGCTGCTATGCCCGAGGGCTTTCATCCAGATCACCACGGCGCCGCCGCCGTCGCGGTCACCACCTCGCGATGAATCCCGATAAATCCCGCTCCGGCTTGGCTTTCCGCCCGCCTTCGCCTAATAGGGCGGCCATTCCGACAAAGGGAAAGCCATGGCCAGCGCCAATCTCAACATCATGATCAAGGCCGCGCGCAAGGCGGGCCGCAGCCTCGTCAAGGATTTCCGCGAGGTCGAGAACCTTCAGGTCAGCGCCAAGGGTCCGGGCGATTTCGTCAGCCGCGCCGACCGCGAGGCCGAGCGCATCATCAAGGAGGAACTGCGCGGCGCGCGTCCGAATTACGGCTGGGTCGGCGAGGAAACCGGCGAGGAGGCCGGCGAGGACCCGACGCGGCGCTGGCTCGTCGATCCGCTGGACGGCACCACGAATTTTCTGCACGGGCTGCCGCATTGGGCGGTCAGCATCGCGCTGGAGCACAAGGGCGAGATCGTCGCCGCCGTGGTCTTCGACGCCGCCAAGGACGAGATGTTCACCGCCGAGCGCGGCGATGGCGCATTCCTGAACGACCGCCGCATCCGCGTCTCGGGCCGCCGGCAGATGATCGAATCGATCTTCGCCACCGGCGTGCCGTTTGGCGGGCGCGGCACCCTGCCGGCCACGATCCGCGACCTTGGCCGGCTGATGCCGCTGACGGCGGGCGTGCGCCGCTGGGGCGCGGCATCGCTGGATCTGGCCTATGTCGCCTGCGGCCGCTTTGACGGGTACTGGGAACGCGGCCTGAATGTCTGGGACGTGGCGGCGGGCATCCTGCTGGTAAAGGAAGCCGGCGGTTTCGTCGAATCGATCCGGCCCGAGGAAAACCCGATCGAATCGGGGACGATCCTGGCCGGAAATACGCAGCTTTTCGACGAATTCGCGGGAGTTATCCGACAACGCGACTGACCCGGGCTTGACCTTTGCGCCTGTCCGGCGCATGGCCAAAGCTGGTATACCAGACCGGAACCCGCGCGATGCCCGAGAATCCTCAGACGGGGCCGCTGATGGCCCCGGCGGCACAACCGCCTGCCGTGCCGCCGCCCCAGGCCAGGCCCCGCATCGACCGGCAGGGCATGGCGATCGTGATGATCTGCGCTTCGGCCTTTATCTTTGCGGCGCAGGACGGCATCTCGCGCTATCTGGGCGCGGCCTATTCCCCGATCTTCGTGATCATGCTGCGCTACTGGTTCTTTGCCGTCTTCGTGGTGCTGCTTTGCGCCCGCGCGCCGGGCGGGCTGAGCCGCGCGATGCGCACGAAACGGCCATGGACACAGGCCTTTCGCGGCGTGCTTCTGGCGGCCGAGGTCCTTGTCACGGTCGAGGCTTTCGTGCGGCTGGGCCTGATCAACACCCATGCGATATTCGCCTGCTACCCGCTGCTGATCTCGGCCCTGTCGGGGCCGGTGCTGGGCGAAAAGGTCGGCTGGCGCCGCTGGGCGGCGGTCGCGGCGGGGTTTCTGGGCATCCTGATCGTGCTCAACCCCGGCAGCGGCGCGCTGAGCGCAAATGCCTCCCTCCCGCTGGGGGGCGCGGTGATGTTCGCCGTCTACGGTCTGCTGACCCGGCTGGTCGCGCGCGACGATCCGGCCATGGTCAGCTTTTTCTGGACCGGCATCGCAGGCGCCATCGCCATCACGCTCGTCGGCATCTGGTACTGGGAGCCGATCGCCCCGCGCGACATCCCCTGGCTTCTGCTGCTGTGCCTTTGCGCCGCGGTCGCGCATTTCATGCTGATCAAGGCCTATGAGCTGGCCGAGGCCTCGGCGCTGCAGCCCTTTTCCTATACCCAGCTGGTCTGGGTCAGCATCTTCGGCGTGACGCTCTTCGGCGAGACGCTGGCCCCGAATGTCGCCATCGGCGGCGCCATCGTGGTCGGCGCCGGCATGTTCACCTGGTGGCGTTCCCGTCAGCGCGAACGGGCTGAGACGGGCTGATTGCGCCGGTCCCGGGCGGCGCACCGGCGCCAAGCACCTCGGCAAGGACGCCACCCGCGGCGAAATGCGCGCGCGCGCGCGGCCCGAGCGCCGGCCGGCGGGATGCGACCAGCCGGATCGGCTGGACCTCGGGCGCGGGCATGGCGCCGCCGCCGGTCAGATCCCATGTCGGCACCAGCGGCGCCGGGCCGCCCTGGATGCGGGCCCGGTAGATGGGCAGCGATTCGGCCACCCGCATGACATAGTTGCGCGTCTCGTCGAAGGGGATCGATTCGACCCAGTCGACCGGATCGGCCCCGTCGCGCAGATCGCCGAATTCCCCCAGCCAGCGGGCCGAGCGCCCGGGCCCCGCGTTATAGCCTGCCGCGACCAGCGCGATCGAGGGGCCGAAACGCTCGCGCAGCCCTTGCAGATAGGCCCCGCCCAGCCGCGCGTTATAGGCCGCGTCGCGGGTCATCCGCCCCCGGTCGAAGGGCTCGCCGATGCGCCGCGCCATGGCCCGCCCGGTCTCGGGCATCACCTGCATCAGCCCCAGGGCGCCGGCATGCGAGGAAACCGTGTGGTTGAATTCGCTTTCGCGCCGGGCGATCGCCATGATCAGCTCCGGCGGCAGGCCCAGCTCGCTGTTTTCAAGCCCGGTCAGCGGGAAATAGGCGGCCGGATAGACCACGCCCTTGCCGGCGGCGGCCTTGGCCAGGCGCAGCGCGTGCCAGGGCATGCCCATTTCCAGCATCATCCGCGACATTCGGGCGATATCCTCGGACGCTGCCGTCTCGGCCAGATGCAGCAGAAAGCGCTGGCCCTGCGCCGGATCGCCCGCCGCGATCAGCCAGATACCGGCCTGCCAGAGCCGGTTCTCGCGCAGCGCGCTGCCGCGCCAGTCGGGCAGCGTGGCCTCGGCCCGCCCGGCAATGGCCAGTTCGGGTTGCAATGGCAGACCCAGCTTTTCCGAGGCAAGCTGCCCGTACCATGCCGATTGATAGGCGGCCGCCGCAAGATAGGCCGCCCGGGCTGCGGCCTCATCCGCCGCCGCCTCATGCGCGCGGCCCTGCCAGTAATGCGCGCGGGCCAGCGATATCGGGCTGATGACGGCGGCTTGCAGCTTCTGGAAATGCCCAAGCGCCCGGTCGGGCGCGCCGCCGCGCAACGCGGCATAGCCGGCCAGCCATTCCAGGTCCGAAAACGCCTCGGTCCCCGGTTCAAGGAAATGCCCGGTGGCCAGGTTTTCGGCCATCGCCCAGTCGCCCTGACGCAGCGCGAGGCGCGCATAATCGGCGCGCTTGCCGGCCCAGGCGGTCGGGTCGCGCAGCGCCGCCGCGCTGGTCGAGCGCTCAAGCATCAGGTCGCGCGCCAGTTCCGGCATCTTGGCCCAGATCCGCCAGCGAAAGCGGTCCAGCGCCAGCCCGGCATCGTCGCGCTGATCCTCGGGCAGCGCCAGAATCCGCGCATCCACCCCCGGCTGCGCCGATTGCAGCGCCAGACGCACCTCGGCAAGCGCGCGGGCCGGCGCCGAGGCATGGGGCAGCGCGACCTGCGCGGCCCGCCATTCGCCCAGATCCAGCAGGCGCATCACGCGGGCGTCGTGCAATCCGGCCACCCGCGCGCCATGGCTCGCCAGAAAGATATCCGCCTCGGCCTTGTTCAGCGGGGTTTCGGTCCAGAACCGCGCGATCTCTGCCGAGGCGGCATCGCTGTCGCCGGCATCCAGCGCCCTGATCAGCGCCATCGCCCCGTTCAGCGTGTCGGGGCGGCGGGCACCGAACCATTGCGTGACCTCATCGGGCGGCAGATCGGCGCGCAGGACCGCGTCGCCGCGCTTGTAGAACAGCTCCATCCCCGGCCAGTCGCCATTGCGGGCGGCGAAATCCCGGTATTCCGGCCAGCTGCCCTGCCCGGCGCGCAGCCGCTGCCAGGCGATCAGGTCGCGCGCGATGGGGCCCGACCGCGCGGCCTCGGCCGTCGCCTTGTCCCAGTCCCGGGCCGTGGCCGCCGCCAGCGCGCGGGCCAGAACCCCCGCCTCCTCGGCGCGCGCCCAGCCGGGGCCAAGCCCCAGGCCGACGGCCAGCAGGGTCGCAATGATCATGTCGCGCAAGGGATACATCATGGCCTCATTTCTGCGAGACTCTGTCGTCGTCCGCAACTCACAAGCTTGGCAATCCCGAACGGCGGATGTAAGGGCTTGGGAAGCAAATTTCAGGATACTGTCATGTTCAAAGGCTCGCTGCCCGCGCTGGTCACCCCCTTCACCCCCGACGGGGAGCTGGATCTCCCCGCGCTGGAAAAGCTTGTCGAATGGCATATCGCCCAGGGCAGCCACGGGCTGGTTCCCGTCGGCACCACCGGCGAAAGCCCGACGCTGAGCCATGACGAGCACCGCCTGGTGGTCGAAGAGGTGATCCGCGTCGCCGCCGGCCGGATCCCGGTGATCGCCGGCGCCGGCTCGAACTCGACCCGCGAAGGGATCGGGCTGGTCCAGCACGCGCAGGCCGCCGGCGCCGATGCCGCGCTGGTCGTGACGCCCTATTACAACAAGCCGACGCAGGCCGGGCTGATCGCGCATTACACGGCGCTGCACGATGCCAGCAACCTGCCGATCATCATCTACAACATTCCCGGCCGCTCGGTCATCGACATGTCGCCCGAGACCATGGGCGAGCTGGCGAAACTGCCGCGCATCATCGGCGTCAAGGACGCCACCGGCCGGCTGGAGCGGGTCAGCCAGCAGCGGATCAGCTGCGGCACCGATTTCATCCAGCTTTCGGGCGAGGACGCGACCGCGCTCGGCTTCAACGCGCATGGCGGCGTCGGCTGCATCTCGGTCACGGCGAATGTCGCGCCCGGGCTTTGCGCCGATTTCCAGACCGCGACGCTGGCCGGGGACTATGCGCGCGCGCTGGAGTTCCAGGACCTGCTGATGCCGCTGCATGTCGCGATCTTTCTCGAGCCGGGCGTGACCGGGGCGAAATACGCCATGTCGCGGCTGGGCCTGTGCAGCGACCGGGTGCGCCTGCCGCTGGTCGGGCTGTCCGATGGGGTCAAGGCCGCGATCGACGCGGCAATGGCCCATGCCGGGCTGATCTGAGCCGCCTGATGATCCGGGCGGAGCCGGCGCGTCCGGCCGCGCGGATCATTCGTCGGGCGTCTTGCGATCCAGAACGCTTTCATTCTCGGGGCCGGCAAAGGTCGCCCAATGCAGGTCCGGCTCGGGGCGCGGCAGTTCATCGGCATCCCAGCCCAGATGCAGATGCGCCTTGGCGATGAAGGCGCCGGTGATCGGCGCGGTCATGAACAGAAACAGCAGGATCAGCAGCTCGTGCCAGGTGCTCTGCCCGCCCTGGGTCGGGAACCAGATCAGCGACGCGGTCAGGGTCGCGCCCACGCCCAGCGTCGCGGCCTTGGTCGGCGCGTGCAACCGGGTCATCGGATCGGGCAGCTTGACCAGCCCGTAGGATCCGACCAGGCCGAAGAAACCGCCCGTGACCAGCAAGACCGAGATGATGATTTCCCAGATCATGCCTTCCCCCTATTCGATGATGTCGCCGCGCAGGACGAATTTCGCGAAGGCCACGGTCGAGATGAAGCCGACCATGGCGAAAAGCAGCGAGGCCTCGAAATAGATCGTCGTGCCGCGGTCGATGCCGAACAGCGTCAGCAGCGCGATCATGTTGATCGTCATCGTGTCCAGCGCCAGCACGCGATCCGCCAGACCGGGCGCGAAGACGACGCGGAACAGGCAGAACAGCAGGGCCAGCCCAAAGCAGGCAAAGGCAAAGTAAAGGGCATATCCGATCATTCGAAAATCTCCTTCAGCCGGGCTTCGTAGCGGGTCTTGATCTCGTCAAGAACTGCATCCGGGTCGGGCGCGTGCAGGCAATGGACCAGCAGGGCATGGGCGTCCTCGGACAGGTCGCAACTGACGGTGCCCGGGGTCAGGGTGATGGTGCCGGCGAGCGCGGTGATCGCCTCGGGGCGGCGCAGCTCCAGCGGTACGGTGATCCAGGCCGGCCGCAAGGCGCTGCGCGGGGTGAAAAGCACGATCCGCGCGACCGAGAAATTCGCCTTGACGATATCCCATATGACGATGGCCAGATAGGCCGGTATCCTGCCCGGGCGCGAATATCCGGTGGCATTGGGCCAATAGGGCGCGGTCATCAGCGGCACCACGATCCCGATGATCAGCGCGAACAGCAACGAGCCGACCGCCCAGCGATTGACCAGCAGCATCCAGGTCAGGACCAGCACCACCGACAGCCAGGGATGGGGAAACAGCCGGCGCATCATTTCGTGCCCTCCTGCCCTTGCAGGACGCTGCCGATATAGACGGCCGGGTCGTGCAGCTGCTGCGCGGTGGCCTCGGCCATGCGCACGGCGGGACCGGCGAGAACGGTCATCGCGACGATCCCGGCCAGAAGCAGGCCGGTCGCCGTCAGCGCCAGCCAGTTGGCCGGGGCGTCGCCCAGATCCTGGATCTGCTCGTCGGGCTCAAGCCGGGGCGGGATCGGGCCGGAGGGGGCCGCCGGGTCCTTGGGGGCTTCGGGCCGGTCCGGGCCCTCGACCTCGTAGCATTTCCAGAACACCAGGCTGCCCGCCCGCGACAGGCCGTAGATCGCGATCAGCGAGGTGATCAGGATCACCGACCAGATGGTGACCGACCAGGACACATCCGCGGTCGCCTGCAGCACCAGCAGCTTGCCGACAAAGCCCGAAAACGGCGGCATCCCGACCAGCGCGATGGCGGTGATGAAATACAGCGCCGCGATCATGCCGTTACCGGGCATGACCCGGTCCAGCCGCAGCCACAGATCGCCGCGACGCGCGCCGATCAGATCGACGACCAGAAACAGCGCCCCGGTCGCCAGCGTCGAGTGGATCAGGTAATAGATCGCCGCCGAGGTTGCCTGCGGCGTATATTGCGCCACCGCGATGACCAGCGTCCCGATCGAGCCGATGGCGGCATAGGAGGCCAGCCGGCCCAGATGCCGGGTCCCCAGAATGCCGACCTGCCCGAGCGCCAGGGTGAGCAATGCCGCCGGCAGCAGCAGGTCGCCCAGCAGCGTTTCGGTCACCGCGTCCTGCGGAAAGATCAGCGTGTAGAAGCGGATGATGGCATAGACGCCGACCTTGGTCATGATCGCGAACAGCGCCGCCACCGGCCCCGGCGCATTGGCATAGGTCGAGGGCAGCCAGAAATGGAGCGGCACCAGCGCCGCCTTGATGGCAAAGACCAGCATGGTCAGCACCGCGCCGGCGCGCAGCAGCGCGGTATCCTCGGCCGGCATCTGCGCCACGCGCATCGCCATGTCGGCCATGTTCAGCGTCCCGGTGACCGAGTAGAGCACCCCCAGCCCGGCCAGGAACAGGGTCGATCCGGCCAGGTTATAGGCGATGTACTGCACGCCCGCGCGCAGCCGCATCTCGCCGCCGCCATGGATCATCAGCCCGTAGCTGGCGATCAGCAGCACCTCGAAGAACACGAACAGGTTGAAGGCGTCGCCGGTCAGAAAGGCGCCGCAGATGCCCATCAGCTGGAACTGCCACAGCGCATGGAAATGCCAGCCCTTGCGGTCCCAGCCCGAGCCCACGGCATAAAGCTGCACGGCCAGCGCCAGCACCGCCGTCAGCAGCACCATCATCGCCGCCAGCCGGTCCAGCACCAGCACGATGCCGAAGGGCGCGGCCCAGTTGCCCAGCCGGTAGACGAACACCTCGCCCGAGGCGGCAATCCAGTTCAGATAGATGCCCACCACCGCCAGCAGCGCCGTGCCGACAATCGAGAAGACGCGCTGCAGCAGCAGATCGTTGCGCATCCACATGATGATCAGCGGGCCGATGACCGCGGGCAGCACGACCGGAGCGATAAGCAGGTGGTTCATGCGCCGTCATCCCCCGCCCGGTGATCGGGCAGGCGGTCGGCGCGCGGCATGTCCACGCGGTCGTCCCCGCCTTCCAGAAAGGCGCCAAGCGCCATCAACACCACCACCGCCGTCATCCCGAACGAGATCACGATGGCGGTCAGCACCAGCGCCTGCGGCAGCGGGTCGGTATAGGTCTCGGCCCCGTATCGCAGCACCGGCGGCGCGTCCACCACCAGCCGCCCGGTCGAGAACAGAAACACGTTGATCGCATAACTGAGCATGGTCGTGCCCAGGACCACGGCAAAGGTCCGCAGCCGCAGGACCAGATAGACACCCGCCGCGGTCAGCACCCCGATCGCGCTTGATAACAGGAATTCCATCAGCGGTGCTCTGCCTCCTTGCTGGGATCGACGTCCATCGGCTCCAGATTCACCGTCGCGCCGGTCTGCCGCGCGATCCGGGTCAGCGAGTTCAGCCCCAGCATGACGGCACCGACCACGCACAGGAACACGCCCAGATCGAAGCCCATGGCCGAGGCCAGCTCGAACTCCTCGATCCCCGGCAGCTTCACATAGCCATAGGTCGAGGTCAGGAACGGCAGGCCGGCGAACCAGGCGCCGATGCCGGTGATCCCCGCCGCGATGACGCCGGCGCCGATAAAGGCGTGATAGTTGATGCTCTGCCGCTCCTGCGCCCAGGAAAAGCCCGAGGCCATGTATTGCGAGACCAGCGCGATCGAGACCACCAGCCCGGCGACGAAACCGCCGCCCGGCGAATTATGCCCGCGCAGAAAGATGAACAGCCCGACCACCAGCGAAATCGGCAGGATCAGCCGCGTGACCACCACCAGCAGCATCGGATGGCGATCCCCGGCGCGCAGGCTGTCATGGACCCAGTTGCGCAGCCGCCGGCCGCTGGCGCCGGCCAGCAGCGTCTCGGTCAGCGCAAAGATGGTCAGCGCGGCGATGCCCAGCACGGTGATCTCGCCAAAGGTGTCATAGCCGCGGAAATCCACCAGGATGACGTTGACGACATTGCTGCCGCCGCCCAGCTTGTAGCTGTTCTCCAGCATGTAGCCGGAAATCGGGGGAAAGGCGAAATCGCTGCGCATGATGCAATAGGACAGCGCCCCGAAGCCCAGGCCGGTGACCGTCGCGACAAAGGCGTCGAGCCCGCGCTTGCGATCGGCGCTGTCCAGTATCGTATATTTGGGCAGGAAGTTCAGCGCCAGCAGCAGCAGCACGACGGTGACCACCTCGACCGAGATCTGGGTCAGCGCCAGATCGGGCGCCGACAGGTAGATGAAGGTGCCCGACACGATCAGGCCGATGATGCTGACCAGCACCAGCGCCAGGATGCGCAGCCGGTGAAAGGCGACCATGCAGGCGGTCGCCACCATCAGCAGGATCCAGCCGGTCAGCGGCACCACCCCCACCTCCAGCATCGGCCGGCTGGCGCCCTGATAGCGCCCGGTCGAGAACGCCCAGAGCCCGGTGGCCACGATGGTCATCGACAGCGCCCCCAGGGCGCGCGACATGGAGCCGTTGGTGAACCGCTCGGTGAACCCGCGCGCGACGCCGGTCGCGCCCCGCGTGATGGCGTCGAAGGCCCGCTTGCCATCGGGCCGCCAGACCGCGTCGCGCATCGCCAGCATGCCGGGGTTCAGCGCCAGCAGCAGCAGACCGCCCAGAATCGCGGTCAGGGACAGCTTCAGCGCCAGATTGACGCCGTGCCACAGCGCGAAATGCGGATCCTGCGCGACCCCCGTCACCGCGCTGGACGAGGCCGCGACCAGCCAGGCGGCCGAGGTGTTGGGAAACATCCCGATCAGAACCACCAGCACGACCAGCAGCGCCGGCCCGACCAGCAAGCCAAAGCCCGGATCATGCGGATGCGCGGGATAGTCGTCCCGCTCGGGGCCCAGAAACACCTGGGTCACGAAACGCAGCGAATAGCAGACCGAGAACAGCGCCCCCAGCGTACCGAAGACATAGAGCACCGTGCCATTGCCGAACCAGACGGCCTCGGTCGTCTCCTGCAGCATCATCTCCTTGGTCAGGAATCCGTTCAGCGGCGGCACCCCCGCCATCGAGAGCGCGGCCAGCGTGCCGATGGTGAAGGTGATCGGCATCAGCCTGCGCAATCCGCCCAGCCGGCTGATCGAGCGCGTGCCGGCCTCGTGGTCGATGATGCCGGCGGTCATGAACAGCGCCGCCTTGAAGGTCGCATGATTGACGATGTGGAACATCGCCGCCACCGCCGCCCCTTGGGTGCCGAAACCCAGCAGCATGGTGATCAGCCCCAGATGCGAGACCGTGGAAAAGGCCAGCAGCGATTTCAGGTCATCGCGGAAAATCGCGATCCAGGCGGCGCTGACCATGGTCAGAAGCCCGGTCGTGGCGACCAGATAGAACCATTCCGGCGTGCCCGACAGCACCGGCCACAGCCGCGCCAGCAGGAACAGCCCCGCCTTCACCATGGTCGCCGAATGCAGATAGGCGGAAACCGGCGTCGGCGCGGCCATGGCATGGGGCAGCCAGAAATGGAACGGGAACTGCGCCGATTTGGTAAAGGCGCCCAGCAGGATCAGGACCAGCGCCGGCACATAAAGCGGGCTGGCCTGGATCGCCTCGCGCGCCTGCAGGATATCGCTGATGTCGTAGCTGCCGGCGATATTGCCCAGGATCAGCATCCCGGCGATCATCGCAAGCCCGCCAAGCGCGGTGACGGTCAGCGCGATGCGCGCGCCCTGCCGCCCTTCGGGCAGATGCCGCCAATAGCCGATCAGCAGGAACGAGGACAGCGATGTCAGTTCCCAGAACACCAGCAAAAGCAGGATATTGTCCGACAGCACGATGCCGATCATCGCGCCCTGGAACAGCATCAGATAGGTATAGAACAGGCCCACCGGATCGTTGCGCGACAGGTAATAGCGCGCATAGGTGATGATCAGCAGCCCGATTCCCAGGATCAGGATGCCGAACAGCAGCCCCAGCCCGTCGATGCGGAAATTCGCGTTCATCCCCAGCGAGGGCAGCCACTCGAAGCGCGCGGTGATCACCTCGCCCGCCATGATCGCGGGGATATGCAGGCACAGCCCCAAAAGCGCGATGAAGGTCGCGGTGCCGCAGGATATCGCCGCGACATCGCGGCCGGAACGGATCAGCAGGCCCGGCAAAAGGGCCCCGATGAATGGCAGGAGGGCGATTAGCGCTGGCGACATGTGTCCTCTTCCCCGGTCCTTCCCTGTGTCCGCGATGCCCGCGGGCAATGTCAAGCCGATGACAAAGCCACTGGTCGATGTTCGCCTTTCGTGCTAACCCTTTCAAAAAAGGACAAGAGGCATGAAGATCATCGGCATCGACCCGGGCCTGCGCAATATGGGCTGGGGCATCATCGCGGCAGAGGGGTCGCGCATGCGCCACATCGCCAATGGCATCGTCCATTCCGAGACGGGCGAACTGGGGCCGCGCCTCGCGGCGCTTTATCGCGGGCTTTGCGCGATCATCGCCGAACACCGCCCGGATGCCGCCGCCGTCGAGCAGACATTCGTCAACAAGGATGCCGTGGGCACGCTGAAACTGGGTCAGGCGCGGGGCATCGCCCTGCTGGCGCCGGCCGAGGCGGGGCTGGAGATCGGCGAATATGCCCCGAACGCGGTGAAAAAGACCGTGGTCGGCGTCGGCCATGCCGCCAAGGAGCAGATCCAGCATATGGTCCGCGTCATGCTGCCCGGGGTCGATTTCGCCGGCCCCGACGCGGCGGACGCGCTGGCCGTCGCCATCTGCCACGCCCATCACCTGCAAGGGCGCGCGCTGCGCGTCAAGGCGACCGCATGATCGGGCGCATCGCCGGCACCATCCTGCATCGCGCGCAGGATCACGTGCTGATCGACGTGCGCGGCGTGGGCTATATCGTCCATGTCAGCGAACGCACCGCCGCCGCCCTGCCCGCCGCCGGTCAGGCCGTGGCGCTTTATACCGAACTTCTGGTGCGCGAGGATCTGCTGCAACTGTTCGGTTTTCCGACGCTTCTGGAAAAGGAATGGCACCGGCTGCTGATCTCGGTCCAGGGGGTCGGGGCCAGGGTGGCGCTGGCGATCCTGGGCTCGCTGGGACCCGAGGGGCTGGCCCGCGCGCTGGCTCTGGGCGACTGGTCCGCCTTGCGCAAGGCGCCCGGCGTCGGGCCGAAACTGGCGCAGCGCATCGCCATGGAGCTCAAGGACAAGGCCCCCGCCGTCATGGCGCTTGGCGGCACGCTGACCGTCGATCCCGGCCCGCTGCCCGATGACGCTCCGGGCGACGCCCCGGCCCCGGCCGCCGCGCCCAAGGCCGCGCAGGCGGCCGGTTCCGGCGCGCAGGCCACGGCCGACGCGCTCTCGGCGCTTGGCAATCTGGGCTATGCCCCCTCCGAGGCCGCCCGTGCCGTGGCCGAGGCCGCGGCAGCGGAACCCGACGCCCCCACGGCGGCGTTGATCCGCGCGGCCCTGCGGCTGCTTGCCCCCAAGGAGTAGAAAGATGACCGGCAATATCCGCACCTTCATCCTGATGGCCGCCATGACCGCGCTGGGCATGGGCTGGCTGCTGGGCGGACAGGGCGGCGCGGTGATCGCGCTGGTCATTGCCGGGGCGGGCAATATCTGGGCCTGGTGGAACAGCGACAAGGCGGTGCTGCGCCAGCAGGGCGCGGTCGAGGTCAGCCGCAACCAGGCCCCGGAACTGGTCGACATGGTCGCCGCGCTGGCACAGCGCGCCAACCTGCCCATGCCCAGGGTCTATGTGCTGGCCACCGAACAGCCCAATGCCTTTGCCACCGGCCGCAACCCGGAAAACGCCGCAGTCGCGGTGACCCAGGGCATCCTGCAGGTGCTGAACCGCGACGAGCTGGCCGGCGTGATCGCCCATGAACTGGCGCATATCAAAAGCCGCGACACGCTGATCATGACCGTCACCGCGACCATGGCCGGCGCCATCGCCATGCTGGGCAACATGCTGATGTTCTCGTCCCTGTTCGGCGGCCGCGACGACAATCGCGGCGGCGGGCTGGCCGGCCTGCTGGCGATGATCTTCGCGCCCATGGCGGCCGGTCTGGTGCAGATGGCCATTTCGCGCGCCCGCGAATACGAGGCCGACCGCATCGGCGCCGAGATCTGCGGCCGGCCGATGGCGCTGGCCTCGGCGCTGGCCAAGATCGCCCGCGCCGCCGGCCGCAGCGTGAACATCCCGGCCGAGCGCAACCCCGCCTCGGCGTCCATGTTCATCATCAACCCGCTGCACGCCATGCGCATGGACCGGCTGTTCGCGACCCATCCCCCGACCGAGGAACGGATCGCCCGCCTGCAGGCCATGGGTGCCGGGCGCCCCGCCGCGCCCCGCGCCGCCGGGCCGTGGGGCGGCGCATGACCCGGCCCGATCCGATGCTGCGCCCCGAGCCCCTGGAGGGCGAGGCCGAGGACCGCGCCCTGCGCCCGCAACTGCTGGCCGATTTCGTGGGCCAGGCCGAGGCGCGGGCCAATCTGCGGGTCTTTATCGAAAGCGCGCGGATGCGCGGCAAGGCCATGGATCACACGCTGTTCCACGGCCCGCCCGGTCTGGGCAAGACCACGCTGGCGCAGATCATGGCGCGCGAACTGGGGGTGAATTTCAAGATGACCTCGGGCCCGGTTCTGGCCCGGGCCGGCGATCTGGCCGCGATCCTGACCAATCTGGAAGCCCGCGACGTGCTGTTCATCGACGAGATCCACCGCATGAACCCGGCGGTCGAGGAAATCCTGTACCCGGCGATGGAGGATTTCGAACTGGATCTGGTGATCGGCGAAGGCCCCGCCGCCCGCACCGTCCGGATCGAGCTGCAACCCTTTACCCTGGTCGGCGCGACCACCCGGCTTGGCCTGCTGACCACGCCCCTGCGCGACCGCTTCGGCATCCCGACCCGGCTGCAATTCTATACCGTCGAGGAACTGGACCTGATCGTGACGCGCGGCGCCCGCCTGATGGGCATCCCCTCCGAGCCCGAGGGCACGCGCGAGATCGCCCGCCGCGCCCGTGGCACGCCGCGCATCGCCGGCCGCCTGTTGCGGCGCGTGATCGACTTTGCGCTGGTCGAGGGCGACGGCCGGCTCACGCGCGAGATCGCGGACAGTTCCCTGACCCGGCTGGGCGTGGACCATATCGGGCTGGACGGCGCCGACCGTCGCTATCTGACGCTGATGGCCGAGCATTACGGCGGCGGTCCGGTGGGCGTCGAGACCCTGTCGGCCGCGCTCTCGGAAAGCCGCGACGCGATCGAGGAAGTGATCGAGCCCTATCTGATGCAGCAGGGCCTTGTCGCCCGCACCCCGCGCGGCCGCATGCTGGCGCGTCTGGGCTGGCGGCATCTGGGACTTGAGGCGCCGCGCCCGCAGGAGAGCCTGTTCGATGAATGACATGGAAGCCCGCATCCGGGCCAGCTTTGACCGCCAGAGCATGATGCGGACGCTGGGCGCGACGCTGACGGCGGTCGCGCCGGGGCAGGTCACGATCTCGGCCCCGATCCTGCCGGGCGCGCTGCAGCAGCATGGCGCGGGCCATGCCGGCCTGACCTTCAGCATCGGCGATTCCGCCGCCGGCTACGCCGCGCTCAGCCTGATGCCCGAGACGGCCGAGGTGATGACGGTCGAGATGAAGATCAACCTGATGTCCCCGGCCCTGGGCGAATCCCTGATCGCCGAGGGCCGCGTCATCCGCCCCGGCCGCCGCATTCTGGTGGTCGCCGCCGATGTCTGGGCCGTCACCGGCGCGAGCCGCAAGCATGTCGCCATGCTGCAGGGAACGATGATCCCGGTCTAGGGTTTACGCCCCGCCGCAAGCAGGCGATCCTCCTGGGCGATGAAATGCTCCATCATCAGCCGCCACAGGCTTTCGGCCAGATCGGCGTCGAAACCCTGCGCCCGGGCCAGTCGCCGGGCATTCGCGGCGACCTCTTCGACGCGGCTGTCGATCCGCGCGGGCAGGCCCTCGCGCGCCTTGATCCGCGCGGCCTCGTCGATCAGGGCCGAGCGTTCCGCCAGAAGCGCGATCAGCCGCGCATCCAGCGCATCGATCCGCGCGCGCAATCCATGCATTGCGGAATCGACGGCAACAATCGGTTCATCAGGGGTCATGGCATTGACCTAGCCGGGATGGCGCCGCGCGGAAATAGGTGACTTTGCGAAACAAGGCCCCGGCTGCAAGCGCCGGCCGGGGCCTTCCTGTCCCGATCACCCCTGCGGCTGCGGCGCCGGGTCGTTGGCGGGCTTGACCGCGCCCGCGCGCGGGACCGAGCTTACCGAAGGAATGGCCGAGCCCGGCATGTCGTCGTCGCCACCCAGCGGTTCGCCACGGATGATCTTGCCGATATCCTCGCCGGTCAGGGTCTCGTATTCCAGCAGGCCCTTGGCGAGACGCTCGAACTCTTCCTCTTTCTCGATCAGGATGCGATAGGCCTCCTGATATCCCTCCTCGATCAGGTCGTGGACTTCCTTCTCGATCAGTTCCTTGGTCGCGGCCGAGACCGAGAAGCCGCCGGTATTGCCGGAATAGCCCTCATGCGCCTCGGCATAGTCGATATTGCCGACCTTGTCGGACATGCCCCAACGCATCACCATGGCACGGGCCAATTGGCTGGCCTGCTGGATATCGCCGGCGGGGCCGTTCGACACGCCCTCGGCCCCGTATTTGATGATCTCGGCGGCCTTGCCGGCCATGGTCATGGCCAGTTTCTGCTTGGCCTCGTCCTTGTGATAGTTCAGCCGATCCATTTCCGGCAGGCTGACCACCATGCCAAGCGCGCCGCCGCGCGGGATGATCGTCGCCTTGTAGACCGGATCGCATTTCGGCAGGCTCAGCCCGACAATGGCGTGACCGGCCTCGTGATAGGCGGTCTTTTCCTTTTGCTCGGGCGTCAGCACCATGGAGCGGCGTTCCACGCCAAGCATGACCTTGTCCTTGGCGTTCTCGAAATCCTCCATGGCAACGAAACGGCGACCGATCCGGGCAGCCATCAGCGCCGCCTCGTTGACCAGGTTCATCAGATCCGCGCCCGAGAAACCGGGCGTGCCGCGGGCGATGATGCGCAGATCCACATCGGGGCCGACCGGCACCTTGCGGCTGTGCACGGCGAGGATCTTTTCGCGCCCCTTGATGTCGGGGTTCGGGACATAGATCTGCCGGTCGAAACGGCCGGGGCGCAGCAGCGCCGGGTCCAGAACGTCCTTGCGGTTGGTGGCGGCGATGATGATGACGCCTTCGTTGGCGTCAAAGCCGTCCATTTCCACCAGCAACTGGTTCAGGGTCTGTTCGCGTTCATCATTGCCGCCGCCGATGCCGACGCCGCGGGCGCGCCCCACCGCGTCGATCTCGTCGATGAAGACGATGCAGGGGGCGGATTTCTTGGCCTGTTCGAACATGTCGCGCACCCGGCTGGCGCCGACGCCGACGAACATCTCGACGAAATCCGAACCCGAAATGGTAAAGAAGGGCACGCCCGCCTCGCCGGCGATGGCGCGGGCGAGCAGCGTCTTGCCGGTGCCGGGCGGGCCGACCAGCAGCGCGCCTTTGGGGATCTTGCCGCCCAAGCGGCTGAATTTCTGCGGGTTGCGCAGGAATTCGACGATCTCCTCAAGCTCTTCCTTGGCCTCGTCGATGCCGGCCACGTCATCGAAGGTCACCCGGCCGTGCTTTTCCGTCAGCAGCTTCGCGCGCGATTTGCCAAAGCCCATGGCGCCGCCCTTGCCGCCGCCCTGCATGCGGTTCATGAAGAAGATCCAGACCCCGATCAGCAGGATGAAGGGCAGCCAGACGCCCAAGAGCGACATGAAGCCCGATTGCTGCTGGCGCTCGACCTTTACCTCGACCTCCTTCTGGATCAGCATATCGGCGATTTCCTCGCCCTGCGGGCGGACGGTGGTGAACTGCTTGCCGTCCTTGGCGGTGATGGCGATCTGCTCGCCGTCGATGACGACGGCGCTGACCTGATCCTGTTCCACCCGCTGGATGAAATCCGAATAGCTGATCTGGCGGCTGTTCATCTGTGCCGATCCGTCGCTGAACAGGTTGAACAGCGCCAGGATCATCAGGAACAGAACCACCCAGAAGGCGATGTTGCGCGCATTGCCCAAAGGCGTATCCTCCGCGGGTAAAAGGCTTTGCTCTGAAAATAGGGATTCCGGCGTCAGGTTCAATGTGTATAGAGCATGGCGCGAAAATCACAAAGACCGCGCAAGGGCTGCGCGCAGGGACCGTCGCCCGCCGGGATCAGCGGCGCGGCGACCAGCTCGGTGCCCGCCCAGATGCCGGGACCGGCGGCAAGCTCGTCCCGGCCCAGCCCGGCGCCGCGCCAGCCCAGCCCGGGCAGCAGGTCATAACCCAGGGCCCGCACGACCCAGCCGGGCCGCAGGCCGCGCAGGCGCCAGCGACGGTCCCAGACGGCGTTTCCCGCGGCGTCGGGCCGCGCCTCGGGGCTGCGCGCGGCGGCGGCGGGTTCGCGGATCATGCGCAGGAAACCGCCGCCGGTCTCGGCGATCACGCCGTCAAGCGTCAGCCGCGCGCCGCCGGGCAAGGCGTCTAACGCATGCAGCACCTGTTCGCGCCGGGCGGGATAATCGGCGCCGGTGACGAATCGCAGCCCTGCGACAAGAAGCCGCCGCCGGATCTCGGCCGGCGCGTCACGGAACGCGTCCCAGGGCAAATCCAGCGCGCCGGCCCGCACCCGCGCGCCCTGCGCCGCCTGCGCCGCGAAATGCTGCAACGCATCGCGCGCCATGGCCAGATTCTCGGCCGATTGCGCCAGTTGCCGCGCAGGCAGATCAAGCGCCGCCAGCGCCTTGCGGGTACGGATGCGGTCGAAATCCCGGTTCTGGTTCGACGGGTCCTCGACCCAGGTCACGCCGCGCGCGCGCAGCCAGTCGCGCAGATCGGCGCGCGATACCGCCAGCATCGGCCGCAGCCAGCACAGGCCATGGCTGCGGCGCAGGGGCACCATGCCCGACAGCCCGTCGATCCCCGCGCCCCGGCCCAGCCGCATCAGCAGGGTTTCGGCCTGATCGTCGAGGGTATGGCCCAGCAGCACCGCGTCGAGCCCATGGCGCCGCGCCCAGTCCGAGATCAGCCGCAGCCGCGCCTCGCGCGCCGCCGCCATCAGGTTGCCGCCGCCCTCGCGGCTCCAGACCAGGGTGTCATGCGAAATGCCAAGCGCGGCCGCTGCCATGCCCGCCTGCCGCGCCTCGTCCGCCGAGTCGGGGCGCAAGCCGTGATCGACCGTCACCGCCTTCAGCGTCAGGCCCGAGCGCCGCGCCCAATCATGGGCCAGATGCATCAGCGCGGTGGAATCGCCGCCGCCCGACAGGGCGATGCCAAGGCCGGGAAAGTCGCCCGCCAGACGGTCCAGCGCGGCATGAACCACGGCCGCGACCGGCCCGGGCTCAGCCGTCATTCAGCAGATCCGCCGCCGCCTCGGGGTCCAGGCCTTCATCCGCGCCCTCGATCAGGGCCATGCAATCGGCCCCGACCATGCGCCTTGCCGCTTCGCCGGCCTGAGCCGATTCCGGAAAGCGGGTGGTGATTTCCTGCAGATAATAGCAGCCCTCCTGCGGGCCGCCCCTGGCCTGCATGGCCCGCGACAGTCCCAGCAGGGCATCGGCAGCCTGCGCGCCATCGGGATTGGCCGCGAAGCTTTCCAGCCAGGCGATCCCGGCGCCTTCCAGATCGCCGGCGGCATCCAGCGCCTGGCCGCGCAGAAACAGCGACTGCGCGGTCAGCGGGCCGCCAGCATGGGTTTGGGCGACGGCCGCGAAGAGCTCCGCAGCACGGTGAAAGTCACCCTGACCGAGCACCTCCCGGGCCCGGTCGAAATCGGCCTGTTCCGCCGCCGTCGCGGCAACCCCGGCCGAAGGGGTGGGGGCCGCACCAAGCGCGCCCTGCTGGTCGGACATCGGCATGGGGGCGGACGAGCCCGCGCCCTGATCGCCCAGTGTCGGCGTGGTCAGGCTGCCCAGATCGCAGCCTTCCTCCATCTCGCAGAGGCGAAACTCGATATCGCCGATGCGGGTGGTTCCGTCGCGCACGACACGGTCGATCTGGTTCTGCAGCCGCTCGGTCTGGCCGGTCAGCTGCGCCAGCCGCGCCTCGATCGCGTTCATCCGGTCGATGGCACTGTCGCCGCCCGCCGCCGCGAAGCCCGCCGGACCCGAGGCCACCATCTGCGCGCGCAGCCCCTGCAGGTCGGCGGAAAGCCGGCTCAGCTCGGCCCGGATATCCGCCAGCGTCTGCGCGTCCTGCGCCAGAGCCGGCAGCCCGGCCAGCGCCAGCCCGGCCGCCAGCAACAGCGATCTGAGACGCGAAGCTGCCATCACATGCCCGCTCCGGGGGCAACCACCGTCACCGCGCGGCGGTTCTGGGAATAGCACTCTTCGGTCGAGCAGACCGCCAGCGGGCGCTCCTTGCCGTAGCTGACCGTGCGCAGCCGGCCCGGCGGTATACCCTGCGAGATCAGGTATTCCTGGACCGAACTGGCGCGGCGCGCGCCCAGTGCGATATTGTATTCGCGCGTGCCCTGTTCGTCGGCATGACCTTCGATCACGGCGGAAAAGCCCTGATTCTGGCTCAGCCAGCCGGCCTGGCCGCTCAGCGTGGCGCGCGCCTCGGGCGACAGGGTGGACTGATCGACGGCAAACAGCACCGTATCGCCGACATTCGCCTTGAAATATTCGGCCGTGCCGGGCAGGGCGCTGGCGCCCACGCCGCCGGCCCCGGCACCGCCCGAATAGGGGTCCTGCACCATCATGTCCTGCGCCGGGCGCGCGCATGCCGCCAGCCCCAGAATGGCGGTGACCGCCGCGATCTTAACCATGGTATTCATATTCTGTCCCGTCTCGCAATTCTAGGGCAGCAGCGGACCCCAGTCGGGGTCCGAGGCCGCGCCGCTGATCTGTACCGGGCGCATGTTGCGCCCCGTGATATCCACCGAATGCAGGCGCGGCTGGCCATCGCCGCCCGGAGTCACGCGGGTGAACATCACCACGCGCCCATTGGGGGCCCAAGTCGGGCCCTCGTCAAGGAACGATTGCGTCAGCATTTTTTCCTCGGACCCATCGATGCGCATGACGCCGATATGGAACTTGCCGCTGACCTGGCGGGTAAAGGCGATCAGGTCGCCGCGCGGCGACCAGACCGGCGTGCCATAGCGCCCCTCGCCAAAGCTGATGCGCCGGGGTTCGCCGCCGCTCGCGGCCATGATATAGAGCTGCGGCGTGCCCGAGCGGTCGGATTCAAAGACGATCTGGCGGCCGTCCGGGCTGTAGCTGGGCGAGGTCTCGATCGAGGGCGCATTGGTCAGCGCCCGCTGCGCGCCGGTCGCGGCGTCCATCTGGTAGATATCGGTATTGCCGCCCTGTTCCAGCGAATAGACGATCCAGCGCCCGTCGGGCGAGAAACGCGGCGAAAAGCTCATCCCCGGCTGCTGCCCCAGCGAGCGCACCGCCAGCGTGTTGACATCCATCAGCATCGCCTTGGGAAAGCCCGAGGCATATGAGGTGTAAAGCAGCCGCGAGCCATCCGGCGAAAAGCGCGGCGCCAGCACCAGCGCGCTGTCATCGGTCAGCCATTTCGTATTGGCGCCGTCGTAATCCATCACGCCGATGCGCTTGCGGCGCGCATCCTTGGGGCCGCTTTCCTGCACGAAGGCCACGCGGCTGTCGAAATAGGGCCCCTCGCCGGTCAGCCGGGCATAGACCTGATCGGCGGCCTTGTGCGCCGCGCGCCGCCAGTTGCCGGTGCCGGCCTCGAACTGCATGCCGTCGCCAAGCGGCTGGCCGGCAAAGACGTCGAACAGGCGGAACTTGACGATCACCCGGCCGCCCTGAACCCGGACCGCGCCGGTGATCAGCGCCTGGGCATTGATCGCCTTCCAGTCCTCGTAGGATACCGGCGCCTCGAAGCTGTCGCGCCGCGCGATATGGGCATTGGCCGGGATTTCGCGAAACAGGCCGGTGCCGGTCAGATCGGCGGCGATCAGCGCCTGGACCTGGCGCAGATAATCGCCCGCGCCGCCTTCGTCATGGAAGGTCGCGATGGCAAAGGGCATCGGCTCGATCACCCCGTCGGTGATCTCGATCCGCAGGGGGCCGTCCTGCGCCGTGGCAGGTGCCGCCATGCCCAGCCCGGCCAGCGCCATGGCAGAGGTCAGAAGAAAGTTACGCAACATGTTTCGCCCTTTTAAGGTCAGGGTTGCAGGATAGATGGCTGCGCGGAGGGATACCATGGGCGGCACTACTGAACCCGGGCGCCGCCACTGGCGTTGAAGTCGATGATGACATCCTTCCAGCGGTTGTATTTTTCCGGCGGCAAGCTGTAGCCGCCCTTTTCGCACATCAGGATCGCGCGGCGCGCCGCCTCATAGGCCTGTTTCGCCGCCGCCTCGGAACCGCCCTGCGCGCCGATCATCCGCAACGAGCCCTTTTCCACCCTGCCATCCGGCGACATCGCGAACCGGACCGAGACGGTGGTACGGCTGGCCTCGGTCGAGAGCGAGCCGCGATTCCAGCAGCTTTCGACCGCGATGCGGAAGCCGTCCTTTTCGCCCTGGCTCAGCGGCGGGCCATTCGCGGCGGCGCCGCCCCCGCCCGAGCCGCCCGAGCCCTGATCCTGCATCGCCTCTGCCAGCGCGGCGCGCTTGGCCTCTTCGGCGGCGGCGCGGCGCTCGGCCTCTTCCCTGGCCCTGGCGGCGGCTGCGGCTTCGGCGGCGGCCTTTTCCGCAGCGGCTTTCTTCTCGGCCTCGCGGCGGGCGCGGGTCTCGGCTTCTGCTTTTTCGGCCGCTGCCTTCTCGGCGGCAGCCTGTTCGGCAGCCTTGCGTTCGGCGGCCTGACGACGCTCAGCCTCGGCCCGTTTCTCGGCGGCGGCGGCCTCCTTGGCCGCAGCGGCTTCGGCCGAGGCCTGACGGCGGGCGCGTTGCTCGGCGGCCTCGGCCTTGCGGGCGGTCTCGGCCGCGGCTTCGCGCCGTTCGGCTTCGCGGCGCTCGTCCCGGGCGCGTTCCTCGGCGGCGCGGCGCGCGGCCTGTTCCTGCGCGCGCTCGGCGGCGGCACGCTCATCTGCGGCCTCGGCGGCCTCACGCGCAAGGGCGGCCTCGCGCTGACGCGCCGCCTCGGCAGCCTGACGGCGGGCCTGCACGGCCTCGGCCAGCCCTTCGGGACGGCCACGCGGACGCGCGGAGTCCTGCGGCGCCAGCGCGGAACGCTGCGGCACCGGCTCGGGCGATTGCGGCTGCTGCGCGGGATTTCGCGCGGGATCGGGGCGGTCGGTCTGCTGCGGCAACGAAGCCAGCTCGACCGCCTCGGCCGGCTGCGCCGGCTGCGGCGCATCGGTCGCCACCGTCACCGGCGCGCGCGGCGTCTGGATATCCGACAGGTCGGGCCGCGCCTCGGGCCGGGCCGAGGGAACCGGGAGTTCCGCCGCCCGCTGGTCGGGATCGGGCGGGCTGGCCGATTCGGGCGCACCAAGGCGATTCTCGTCGGCGGGCGGGCGGGGCTGTGCCGGGGTCACGGCGGCAAGGTCCGAAACCGGCCCGCGCCCGGCCGCAGCGGCGGCAAGCGACTGGAACTCGGCCTCGGACATGGTCGCGACCTCGGACATGCGGACGGCCTCCAGCGGCTGCGGCCGGAACAGCGCGCCGCCGGCAAGCGCCGCGCCCAGCAGGCCGGCATGGGCAACGCCCGAGACCCAGAAACCGATGCGATCCGCCCGATCCATGATCCTAGCCGTCCGTGCCGGCGTCCATCCGCGGCCCGCCGGCCTCGGTCACCAGGACGATATTGTTGAAGCCCGCCGCGTTCAGCGCCCCCATCACCTCCATGATCCGGGCATAGGGAATCGCGCCGTCGGCGCGCAGATAGATCTTGTCGCTCTGGCGTTCCTCGGCCACGGCGCGCAGGCGGGTGACCAGTTCCTCCTCAGGGACCTCGGTGGTCATCACCATGATCGGCCCTTCCGGCGTGACCGAGACGCTCAGCGGCTCCTCCGGCTCGGCCGGGACCGCCTGCGCGGCGGTCTTGGGCAGTTCCAGCGGCACGCCCACGGTCAAAAGCGGCGCCGCGACCATGAAGATGATCAACAGCACCAGCATCACGTCCACAAAGGGCGTGACGTTGATTTCCGCCATCGGCTGGGTCCGCGCCCGTCCCCTGCCCTTGCGGCTGCGTTTCACCACCCCGGCCGCCATCTATTCGTCATCCAGCTGACGCGACAGGATGGTCGAGAACTCATCCGCGAAGGCTTCCTGATTGCCCACCAGCCGGTCGGAATCGGAACTGAGCTTGTTGTAAAAGATCACCGCCGGAATCGCGGCCAGCAGGCCAAGCGCTGTGGCCACCAGCGCCTCGGCAATGCCCGGCGCGACCACGGCAAGCGAGGTATTCTGCGAAATTGCGATCTCCTCGAAGGCGGTCTTGATGCCCCAGACGGTGCCGAACAGCCCGATAAAGGGCGCGGTCGAGCCGACCGTGGCCAGAAACGGCAGGCCGCTGGTCAACCGGTCATTCTCGCGGCTGATCGCCACGTTCATCGCCCGGTCGATCCGCGCGGTGGCCCCGGCGATCAGGTTGCCGTCATCGCGATGGCTGCGCCGCCATTCGGTCATGCCGGCGGCAAAGATACGCTCGGACGGGCCCGAGGGATTGTCGCCCATGCGGTCGTAAAGATCGTCGAGCGGCTGCCCCGACCAGAAGGCCCGGTCGAAACGGTCGGCATCGCGCCGCGCGGCGGCAAAGGTGATGAATTTCCGGATGATGATCGCCCAGGCCCAGAACGAGCCCAGAATCAGGATCACCATGACGATCTGCACCGTCAGCGAGGCGCGCGCGAAAAGCGCGATCAGCGAAAAATCGACCGGCTGCCCGGCTGCAGCAAGTTGTTCCATGGAGTATTGCCTGTCCTTTGGGCCGCCTGCTGGGCGGCTTCTGCCAGCGCAACTAGCAGAACCGCGGCGGCGGACAAAGCCCCGCGCACGTCAATTCTGCGTCAATTCCGGGCGAGGCCCTGCGCCCGCAGCACCTGCGCCGCATCCGCGGGAATCCGCGCCGGCCGCCCGGTGCCGGAAATGCAGACCACCGTGACCCGCGCCGAAAACAGCGCCTTGCCGGCGCGCGCAACATGCTGATCCAGCACGACCCGCGCCGGGCTCAGCGCATGCAGCAGGGTTTCGACCTCCAGCTGATCGTCGAACCGCGCCGGGGAAAGGTAATCCGCCTCAACGCGCCGGACGGCAAAGAAAAGCCCCGCTGCTTTCATGGCGACCTGATCCACGCCAAGCTCGCGCAGCCATTCCGAACGCGCGCGCTCGATGAATTTCAGATAATTCGCGTAATAGACGATCCCGGCAAGGTCGGTATCCTCGTAATAGACACGGATCGGGAAACGGTGCATGGCGGCTCGGGTCCGAATTCTCGCAAGGGGTATCCCCGTCGCCCGGGGCGGCTCGGCCAAAGGATATTGGGCGAGGACAGCCGCCGAAAGGCCTAATTCGCCAGCCGCGCCGCCAGCCGCAGAGCGTGCGAAGGATCCTGCGCAACTTTCGGCAGCACGGGGTCGTAAGCCGCGCGGATCAGCACGGCCAGCTGCGGGCCGGGAACGACATCGCACGCGAAAGTCAGCGTCGAGCGGACGGCAATGGTCTCGGCCAACTGCCCGGGATGGGCATCGGCCAGCCTGCCGCCCATGTTGACAAAGCTGATGCAGACGCGGATCGCGCCATCGGGATCGAATCGAAACAGCCGGTACTGATCGGCCCCCTGCGCCCGCAGCCTGGCCGGCAGATCCGGCCGCCCGGTCAGCCGGTCAAGATCGGGCACCCCCGCCAGCTCGTCCCACCCCCGCAGGAAAAAAGTCATCATGTTCGCGCCCATCTCGGGATCGGTCTCGGCCAGAGGATGGCCGGCATGATGATAGACGGCGCGGGTCGCCTCGCGAAAGATCGCCAGGCTCTCATCGGAAAGGCCGAATATGACCGGCGCGACCGGCCGGCCCCAACGGGCGCACAGATAGCGGCCGTCGCGTGTGAACAGTTCGGTGATCCGCGCCACCCCCAGCGAGGTCTCATTCTCTTTCATGGCAAATATCCTCGGGGGTGAATTGCGGCGAAAGCCGCAAGAGGGGGCAGACAGCCCCCTCGGCCCTCGCAACCGGCGCCTAGCCGATGATGGTCGCCTCGGTCGCGGCGCGCAGCTCTGCCTCGGTGACGCCATCGGCGGTCTCGACGATCCGCAGCCCGCCATCGACCACATCGAGAACGCCCAGATTGGTGATGATGCGGTCCACCACGCCCTTGCCGGTCAGCGGCAGGGTGCATTCCTTCAGCACCTTCGATTCGCCATGCTTGTTGGTGTGGTCCATGACGACGATCACGCGGCCGACGCCAGCGACCAGATCCATGGCGCCGCCCATGCCCTTGACCAGCTTGCCGGGGATCATCCAGTTCGCGAGATCGCCGTTCTCGGCCACCTCCATCGCGCCCAGGATCGCCGCCGCGATCTTGCCGCCGCGGATCATGCCAAAGCTGGTGGCGCTGTCGAAATAGCTGGTCCGGGCCAGTTCGGTGATCGTCTGCTTGCCGGCATTGATCAGATCCGGGTCCTCTTCGCCCTCATAGGGGAACGGCCCCATTCCCAGCATGCCGTTTTCGGATTGCAGCGTGATGTCCTTGTCGCCGACATAGTTCGCCACCAGCGTCGGAATCCCGATGCCAAGGTTCACATACATGCCGTCTTCCAGCTCCTGCGCGGCGCGCTCGGCCATTTGATTGCGGTCCCATGCCATGGATCAGGCCTCCTCACGCTTGCGGGTGGTGCGCTGTTCGATGCGCTTTTCGTGCTCGCCCTGGATGATCCGGTGCACATAGATGCCGGGCAGATGAATCAGGTCGGGATCGATGCTGCCGCGCGGCACGATTTCCTCGACCTCGGCGATGCAGACGCGGCCGCACATCGCGGCCGGCGGGTTGAAATTGCGCGCCGTCTTGCGGAAAATCAGGTTGCCCGTATCGTCGGCCTTCCAGGCCTTGACGATGGACAGATCCGCCACGATCCCGCGTTCGAGGATATAGGTCTCGCCGTCGAAATCGTGATGCTCCTTGCCCTCGGCGATCACGGTGCCGACGCCGGTCTTGGTGTAGAAACCGGGGATGCCCGAACCGCCGGCCCGCATCCGCTCGGCCAGGGTGCCCTGGGGGTTGAACTCCAGTTCAAGCTCTCCCGACAGGTACTGGCGCATGAATTCCGCATTCTCGCCGACATAGGAGGAAATCATCTTCTTGATCTGGCGACTGTCCAGCAGCTTGCCCAGGCCGAAGCCATCGACACCGCAATTGTTGCTGGCGACCGTCAGATCCCTGGTGCCGGCCCGCAGGATGCCATCGATCAGCAGTTCGGGGATCCCGCACAGGCCAAAGCCCCCCGCCGCGATCAGCATGCCATCCCTGAGAAGCCCGTCCAGCGCGGCATCCGCGCTCTCATAGACCTTTTTCATGCTTTCCTCCAATGTTGGACAGGGCTGTTGTGGCCAGTTTCAGAAACCAAGTCAACGCAGGCCCCGGCGATTGGCGCGTCCCACCCCCGCGCCGGGCGGGGAGGATCTGGGAGAATCAGGATGAACATCATCGAATTGCGGCGGATCTATGATCCCGCGCCGGCCGGCGAAGGCCAGAGGGTGCTGGTCGACCGGCTCTGGCCGCGCGGCGTCAGCCATGCGGAACTGGGCGAGGATACGCCCTGGCTCAAGGACATCGCCCCCTCGGATGAGTTGCGCCACTGGTTCGGCCACGATCCCGCGAAATGGGACGAATTCCGCCGCCGCTATGCCGCTGAACTGGACGCCAATCTAGGCCCGGTGCGGGAATTGCGCGACCTGATCGCCAGGGGGCCGGTCACGCTGCTATATGCGGCAAAAGACACGCAGCACAACAATGCCGTCGCGCTGCGTGAATATCTGGCTCAATAGCCAAGCGTCGCCGCATCGGGCCGGCGCGGGTCGGATGCGCCGTAAAGCGCGCCGGTCGCCGGATCGCGCATGATCGACTGGGTCGAGCCCATCGCATCCTTCAGCGCGATATTGTGCCCCTTGGCCTGCAAGAGCCGGGTGGTGTCCATACTGATCCCCTCCTCCACGCGCAGTTCATCGGGCAGCCACTGGTGATGGACGCGCGGCGCGGTCGAGGCCTCGGCCACGTTCATGCCATGATCGATCATGTTCATCACCACCTGCAGGACCGTGGTGATGATCCGCGCGCCCCCGGGCGAGCCGGTGACCAGCCAGACCTGCCCGTCCTTCAGCACCATGGTCGGCGTCATCGAGGACAGCGGCCGCTTGCCCGCCTGAATCGCATTGGCATCGCCGCCGATCAGGCCAAACCCGTTGGGCGTGCCCGGCTTGGCCGAGAAATCGTCCATCTCATTGTTCATCAGGATGCCGGTACCCTCGGCCACCAACCCCGAGCCATAGCTGAAATTGATCGTATAGGTGTTCGAGACCGCATTGCCGTCCTTGTCCACGACCGAGAAATGCGTGGTCTGGTCGGATTCGTAGGGCGTCAGATCGGCCGGCCTGATCTGCGCGGCGGGACGGGCGAAATCGGCGCTGATCTGCGCGCGCATGGCCGCCGCGTAATCCTTGCTGGTCAGTTCGGCCACCGGCACATCGACGAAATCGGGATCGCCCAGATATTCGGAACGGTCCGCATAGGCCAGCTTCATCGCCTCGGCCATCAGGTGGATCGTCTCGGACGAGTTCTGGCCAAGCGCGCCGATGGGATAGCCCTCAAGCGCGTTCAGGATCTGGATCAGATGCACCCCGCCGGACGAGGGCGGCGGCATCGAGACCACCTCATAGCCGCGATAGCTGCCGCGCACGGGATCGCGTTCGACGACCTTGTAGGCGGCCATGTCCTCGGGCGTGATAAGCCCGCCATCGGCCTGCACCGCGCTGGCAATCGCCTGCGCCACCTCGCCCTTGTAAAACCCGTCCGGCCCCTCGGCCGCGATCTTTTTCAGCGTCTTCGCCAGATCGGCCTGCACCAGCGTTTCGCCGGGGCGATAGCCCGATCCGTCCGGCTTGAAGAAAATCGCCATGCTGGCGGGGTATTTCGACATCTGCTCGCGCGCGGCTTCCAGACTGTCGGCCAGATCGGGGGTGACGATCATGCCCTCCTCGGCCAGGCGGATCGCGGGGGCGATCACATCGGCCCATTCCATGGTGCCGTATTTTTCCAGCGCCAGGCGCATGCCCGCGACCGTCCCCGGCACGCCCGAGGACGCACCGCTGTAAAGCGACTTGTCGCTGTCCGGCTCTCCGTCCTCGCCCAGGAACATGTCCCGCGACGCGCCCGAGGGCGCCATTTCGCGATAATCGATGGCGTGGGTCTGGCCGGTTTCGGCGTCATGGATCAGCATGAAGCCGCCGCCGCCGATATTGCCCGCGCGCGGCAGGGTCACGGCCAGCGCGAAGGCCACCGCGACGCCGGCATCGACCGCATTGCCGCCCTGTTCCATGATGTCCCGCCCGATGGCGGCGGCCAGATGCTCCTGCGCCGAGACCATGCCGCTTTGCGCCCAGACCGGATGGATACGGTCCAGCGAATCGAAAATCGCGCCGGCCTCCTGCGCGGATGCCGCGGCGGTCAGCAGCGGAAATATGGCCAGTGCCGCAGCACCGGCCCGCAATGTCGTCCTGATCATGGCCTTCCCTCCCGTTTCCGTGAGGTCAGGCTAGCACCACGATTTTTCCCGTCAAACGCGAATAAGCGCGCCGGTCACCCCTCGGCGGCCTTTGGCGCGGCTTTCTTCGCGGGCTTTTTCGCGGCCGGTTTCCTGGCGGCGGCCTTCTTGGCCGCTGGCTTTTTCGCCGCCGTTTTCGCCGCCGGCTTCTTGCCCGATTTCGCGGCCTTGGCGGCGATCAGTTCCAGCGCTTTCTCCATGGTGACATCGCCGGGTTCCAGATCGCGCGGCAGGGTGGCGTTGACCTTGGCCCATTTGACATAGGGGCCGTAGCGCCCGTTCATCACCTGCACCGGCCCGCCCTCGGGATGCTCGCCCAGTTCCGCCAGCGGCGCGGCCGCCGCCGCCCGCCCCCGCGTCGGTTTCGAGGCCAGCACCTCGACCGCGCGGTTCATGCCGATGGTGAAGACCTCATCGACATCGGGCAGATTGGCATATTTCGAACCGTGCTTGACATAGGGGCCATAGCGGCCGATCCCGGCCTCGACCGCGACGCCATCCTCGGGATGCGGGCCGATCTCGCGCGGCAGGGCCAGCAGCGCCAGCGCCCGTTCCAGATCGACCGAAGCCACGTCCCAGCCCTTGGGGATCGAGGCGCGGGGCGGCTTCGGCACCTCTTCGGTCGCCTCGCCGCGCTGGACATAGGGACCGAAACGGCCGTTCTTCAGGCTGATCTCATCGCCATTGTCGGTGCCCAGAACCGTGTCGCCCACGACCTCGGCATCGGGGCTGCCCAGGGGCCGGGTAAAGCGGCATTCGGGATAGTTTCCGCAGCCGATGAAGGCGCCGCCCGAACGCGCGGTCTTCAGATGCAGCCGGCCCTTGCCGCATAGCGGGCATTCACGCGGGTCCGTCCCGTCGGCGCGCGGCGGATAAAGATGCGGCGCAAGTGCATCGTCGATGGCCTCCAGCACCTCGGTAATGCGCAGCTCGCTGGTGCCCTCCAGCGCGGCGGTGAAATCGCGCCAGAAGCGCCGCAGCACCTCGCGATAGGCCCGCTCGCCCGAGCTGATATCGTCCAGCTCGCCCTCGAGATTGGCGGTAAAATCGTAGCTCACATAGCGCGGGAAATATTCGCGCAGAAAGATCGTGACCAGCCGGCCCTTGTCCTCGGGGATCAGGCGGTTCTGTTCCTTGCGGACGTAATCGCGATCCTGAATCGTGGTGACGATGCTGGCATAGGTCGAGGGGCGGCCGATGCCCAGCTCTTCCATGCGCTTGACCAGCGTGGCCTCGGTATAGCGCGGCGGCGGCTGGGTGAAATGCTGCTCGGGGCTGATCGAGCGCTTGGCCGCGGCCTCGCCCTCGGCGATCTGCGGCAGACGGCGGCTGTCCTCGTCCTCCTCGTCGTCGCGGCCCTGATCGTAGACCTTGAGGAAGCCGTCGAACAGCATCACTTGCCCGTTGGCGCGCAGGCCCACCTGCCCGTCGGCGGAGGCGATCTCGACCGTGGTGCGCTCCATCCGCGCGGATTCCATCTGGCTGGCAATGGTGCGCTTCCAGATCAGGTCGTAAAGCGCGCGCTGATCCTTTTCCGAGACCGGCAGCTTGTCGGGCGAACGCATCATGTCGGTGGGCCGGATGCATTCATGCGCTTCCTGCGCGTTCTTGGCCTTGTTCTTGTACATGCGCGGCGATTTCGGCAGGTATTCCTCGCCAAAGCGCGCCTCGATCGCATCACGCGCCGCCATCACCGCCTCGGGCGCCATGTCGATGCCATCGGTCCGCATATAGGTGATGTGACCGGCCTCATAGAGCCGCTGCGCCGCCGACATGCAGGCCCGCGCGCCAAGGCCCAGCTTGCGGCTGGCCTCCTGCTGCAGGGTCGAGGTCATGAAGGGCGGCCAGGGATTGCGGCTGGCGGGCTTGGCGGTGACGCTCGCGACCGTCAGATCGCGCGCGGCAATGGCCGAGACGGCCAGCATCGCCTCTTTCTCGGTGGCGATGTCGAAACGTTCCAGCTTCTTGCCGCCGAAAACGGTCATGGTCGCGTCGAATTCATCGCCGCGCGGGGTCGCAAGGCGGGCATGGACCGACCAGTATTCGCGGGCCTTGAAAGCCTCGATCTCCATCTCGCGATCGACAATGATGCGCAGCGCGACGGACTGCACCCGCCCGGCGGATTTCGCGCCGGGCAGCTTGCGCCACAGCACCGGCGACAGATTGAAGCCGACCAGATAATCCAGCGCCCGGCGCGCCAGATAGGCATCGACCAGCGGCTGGTCGATCTGGCGCGGCCTCGCCATCGCCTCGCTGACAGCATTCTTGGTGATCGCGTTGAAGGTGACGCGGCTGACCTCGGCCCCCTTTTTCAGGGCCGGCGCCAGGGCCTCCAGAAGGTGCCAGGAGATCGCCTCGCCCTCGCGGTCGGGGTCGGTGGCCAGGATCAGGTTCGGGTCGGTTGCCAGCGCGTCCCGGATCGCCTTGACATGCTTTTTCGAATCCGAAGCGATTTCCCATTTCATGGCGAAATCATTCTCGGGATCGACGCTGCCATCCTTGGGCGGCAGGTCGCGCACATGCCCGAACGAAGCCAGAACCGTATAGTCGTCGCCCAGATATTTGTTGATCGTCTTGGCCTTGGCCGGGGATTCGACAACGACGACTGGCATGAAAATTCCTTCGCGATGATTCGGCCCGGGAAAATGGGCAACCCTCAGCGAACTGTCAACGCCACCCTTTGCGCATGCCCGGATATGCCGTGGCGGCCGGGGGGCTGCGAACCCCCCGCTGCAGTCGATCAGATGCCGTCGCCGACAAAGGCCTTTTCGACAACGAATTCCTTGGGATCGCTGTTCGCGCCCTCGCGCAGGCCGAACCCTTCCAGCACCGCTTTCACATCGGTGTTGAAGGCCAGGCTGCCGCAGATCATTGCGCGGTCATTCGCCGCATCCATCGCCGGCAGGCCCAGATCGGCGAATACCTTGCCCGAAGTCAGGTTGTCGGTGATCCGCCCCATCAGCGGCCCATCCTCGCGCGTGGTCGTCGGGTAGTACAGCAGCCGCTCGGCAAAGCTTTCGCCGTAAAGCTCGGACAGCAGGGGATCGTGCCTCAGGTTTTCGACCAGTTCGCGGCCATAGGCCAGTTCCTCGGCGGTGCGGCAGGTATGCATCATGATGACCTGCCCGTAACGCTCATAGGTTTCGGGGTCGCGCATCAGCGACGCAAAGGGCGCAAGCCCGGTGCCGGTGGCCAGAAACCACATCCGCTTGCCCGGCAGCAGCGCGTCAAGGACCAGCGTGCCCACGGGCTTGGGCCGCAGGATGATCTGATCGCCCGGCTGGATGTTCTGCAGCTTCGAGGTCAGCGGCCCGTCCGGCACCTTGATCGAATAGAATTCCAGCTCATCGTCCCAGTTGGGCGAGGCGATGGAATAGGCGCGCAGGACCGGCTTGCCGTTATCACCCGGCAGACCGATCATCACGAATTCGCCCGAGCGAAAGCGCAGGGAAGCGGGCCGCGTCACGCGAAACGAGAAAAGCATGTCCGTCCAGTGCCTGACCGAGGTCACGGTCTGGGCGTCGGGCAGGGTCTTGGCGGGTTTTGCAGCAACGTCGGCCACGGAAAGATCCAGTGTCATGTCAGGGTCCCGTGTTGTCTATGTCAATGTGAGGGCAAGCGAAAGCCCGGCTCAGCCGGTCAGGCGCGACCGATGGTCCCAGTCCTGCCAGTCGGCGCGGAACAGCCATTGCTCCTCGGGCTGGCGTTCGGCCAGGGCGGCGGGGATGCGCACCTCGTCGAAGCCGACGCGGCGGGCCATGGCGTATTGATCCGCGATCAGCCCGCCCACGGCGCGCAGCCGGCCCTTGTAGCCCAGCTGTCGCAGGCGGCGGGCGATGGAAAAGCCGCGCCCGTCGGTCATCGCCGGGAACTCGATGGCCAGCAGCTCGTGATCCAGATGCTCCTCAAGCGATTTCAGGTCGGTATCGGCGGTCAGCACCACCGGCTCGGCGCCGTCATCGGGGTGGAATCCGTCATCGCGGACAAGGAAATATTCGCTCATGCATTCGCTCCTGTGCGGACCATCCTGCCGCCGATGAAATGGATGCCGCATTCGGTCTTCTGGCTGCCACGCCAGCGCCCGGCGCGCGGATCCTCGCCCGGTTTCACCGGCGAAGTGCAGGGCGCGCAGCCGATCGAGGGATAGCCCTTGGCGACCAGCGGATGGCGTGGCAGGTTGTTCTCGGCCATGTATTCCTGCACGTCGCCGGCGCGCCAATGCGCCAGCGGGTTGATGCGCAGCCGGTGCGGAGGCTCGGATTCAAAGAATTCCAGATCGGTCCGCTGCCCGCCCTGAAAGCGCTTGCGGCCGGTGATCCAGGCATCGAATTCCGACAGGGCGCGTTCCAGCGGCTGCGTCTTGCGGAAATCGCAGCAGGCATCGGGATTGACCTGATGCAGCGTGCCGTCGGGATCGTTCAGCGCCACCTCGCGTTCCGTCGCGCGGATCACCCGGACATCGGTCAGGCGCAGCTTTTCCGTGACCTCAAGCTGATAGGCCAGCGTTTCGGGAAACAGCATCTGCGTGTCGATGAACAGCACCGGCGTGCCCGGCGCCACGACGCTGACCATATGCAGGAGCACCACCGATTCCGCCCCGAACGAGGATACGAGCGCGGTCTGGCCCAGATCGGGGTCCCGCAGCGCGCGGCGCAGCACCTCGGTCGCGGCATGGTGGCGATAACGCGCGTTCAGCCTTGCGGCGCGGGCATCCAGCGTCTGATCAAGCATTGGCCGGATACAGCGCCGCCTTGAACGGCGCCACCCCCAGACGGCGATAGGTGTCGATGAACCGTTCATCGGGGCCTTCGCGCAGTTCCAGATAGGCGTCCATCACCCGGTCGATGGCGGGCACCACCTCATCGGCCGGGAAGCCGGCGCCGGCGCGCTGGCCCAGCGTCGGGATCTCGTAGCCGTCGCCGCCAAGCGTGATCTGGTAATTCTCGACGCCTGCGCGGTCCAGGCCCAGGATGCCGATATGGCCCAGGTGGTGATGGCCGCAGGCATTGATGCAGCCCGAGATGCGGATCTTCATCTCGCCGATATCGTCCTCAAGGCCGCGGGCGCGGAAATGCGCGGCGATATCCTTGGCGATCGGGATCGAGCGCGCGGTGGCCAGCGTGCAGTAATCCATCCCCGGGCAGGAGATGATGTCCGAGATCTTGCCGGCATTGGCGGTGGCCAGCCCCGCCTCGCGCAGGGCGGCATAAATTTCGGGCAGATCGGCCTTGCGCAGATGCGGCAGCACGATGTTCTGGTCGTGATTGATGCGGATATCGCCATGGCCGAAACGCTCGGCCAGATCGGCGATCAGGCGCATCTGCGCCGAGGTCGCGTCGCCCGGCGTGACCCCCGGCGCCTTGAGCGTGACGGTCGCGCTGGCATAGCCCGGAATGCGGTGCTCGTGCAGGTTGGTATCGGTCCAGGACCGGAAACCCGGATTCGCGGCGCGCGCGGCCTCATAGGCCTCGGTCGGGGCGTCGCGGAACTCGGGCGCGGCGAATTCCGCGCGCAGCCCGGCCAGAATTTCCTGGTCGAAGCCCGAGAACTCGGCCCGGCGGCGGACAAACTCTTCCTCGATATCGGCGCGCATGGCGTCCAGGCCGCGTTCCATCACCGTGATCTTGATCCGCGCCTTCCACTTGTTGTCGCGGCGGCCGGTCAGGTTATAGGTGGACAGGATCGCCTCGATATAGGGCAGCAGATCGGCCTGGGGCAGGAATTCGCGCACCACCTGGCCCAGGATCGGCGTGCGGCCCAGCCCGCCGCCGATCCAGACCTGGAAGCCGCGCTCGCCATCCTGTTCGACGATGCGCAGCCCGATGTCATAGGCCGAAACGGCCGAGCGGTCCTGTTTCCCGGCCGAGACCGAGATCTTGAACTTGCGCGGCAGGAACTGGAATTCCGCGTGATCGGTGGACCAGCGGCGCAGCAGCTCGGCCCAGGGGCGCGGATCCTCGATCTCGTCGGCGGCAGCACCGGCAAAGGCGTCGGCATTGATATTGCGGATCGTATTGCCCGAGGTCTGGATGCTGTGGATGCCGACCGAGGCCAGCGCCTCGAGCGCGTCGGGAATATCGACCAGTTTCGGCCAGTGATACTGGATATTGGTGCGGGTGGTGAAATGGCCGTAGCCGCGATCCCAGGTATCGGCGACATGGGCCAGCATGCGCATCTGATCGGGGTTCAGCGTGCCGTAAGGGATCGCCACGCGCAGCATATAGGCATGCAGCTGCAGATAGACGCCGTTCTTGAGCCGCAGGGGACGGAACTCCTCCTCGGTCAGGCTGCCGTCCAGACGGCGCTGCACCTGCTGGCGGAACTGCGCCACGCGGTGGTGCAGATATTCGCGGTGCTGGTCATTGTGCTGGGGACGCGCGTCAAACATGGCTGGCCTCGAATTCGGCTTGCTGATCGTCGGTATAGTTGGTCGGGCCGGTGCGGCGGAATTCCTCGCGGAAATGCGTCGGCTCGGGGCGGCCATCGGCGCCGCGACGGGCCTCGACCAGATAGGGCCCCACCACGGTGCCAGCCTGCGAAATGGCGTTGAGCAGCGCCAGTTCGGCGATGGCCTGATCCTCGTAAAGCTCGGCCTGGCTCGGATCGGCGGTCCAGCTGTCATCGCGCATCCAGACGCAATGCCCCATGCGCAGATCGTTCGCGGTAATGACGCCGGGGGTCGCCGGAGATGGGGTGAAGCCCTTGGACATGGCCTTTGCCTTTCGATTTGCTTGCGCCGAATATAGGAAAAAATCCCCCATATTGACGAGTGGGGCAAAAAAATAAGAAACATGTCCCAAGGGAATGCCCCGCGAACAGGATCATATTTTCAAATGAGCGCTGACCGACAAACTCCGATCCGGCTGGACGAGACAGACCGGAAAATCCTGTCCCTGCTGCAGGGCGACGCGACCCTGTCGCTGGACGATATCGCGGCGCGAGTCGGGGCCTCGAAGACGCCTGTCTGGAACCGGATTCGCAAGCTGCGCGAGGCCGGGGTGATCCGCGCGCAGGTGGCGCTGCTGGACCCCGATGCACTGGGGCTGGATGCCTGTTTCTTTGTCCTGATCCGCACCAGCGAGCACGACCCCGACTGGGCGCGGCGGTTTCTGGCCGCCGTGCGCGCCCGCCCCGAAGTTCTGGAGGCGCATCGGCTGGCCGGCGATATCGACTATATCCTGAAGGTGCGGGTCGCCAATGCCCGCGCCTATGACCGCTTCTATCAGGCGCTGATCTCCGAGGTGAAGATCCATAACGTCACCGCGCTGCTGTCGATGGAGGAGCTGAAGGCGACGACGGTGCTGCCCCTGGCGTGACCTGCGCCCGGCGGCACTGCCGCATGGATATTTGGATGAAGAAGAAGGACCGGGGCGCGGTCAGCCGAGGCTTTGCAGCGCCTTTGGCAGCGCCTCGGCGAAGGCGTCGAGTTCGGCTTGCGGGCCGCATGAGACGCGGATGCAGCGATCCATCGGGGCCACGCCTGGCATGCGCACGAAGATGCCGTCCCGCGCCAGCGCATCCAGCAGGGCACGGGCGAAAGCGCCGTCCCGGCCGCAATCGATGGCGACGAAATTCGCGGCCGAGGGCAAGGCGGCAAGGCCGTTTTCCGTGGCGATCGCGGCAATGCGGATGCGCGCTGCGGCGACCTGGTTGCGAATCTGTTCCAGCCAGTCCCGGTCCTGCAGCGCGGCCAGTGCCCCGGCCTGCGAGATCCGGCTGATGCCGAAATGGTTGCGGATGCGATCGAACCCCGCGATCAGCGCGGCCGGGCCGATGGCATATCCGACACGCGCCCCCGCCAGGCCGTAAGCCTTGGAAAAGGTGCGCAGGCGGATCACGCGCGGATCCTCGGCGGCGATTTCCGGGATGGCGTCATCGGGGGCGAATTCGGCATAGGCCTCATCCAGGACCAGCAGGCTGGTTCCGGGCAATTCGTCCAGCATGGCCGCGATGCGCCGTCCCGAATGCCAGCTGCCCATCGGGTTGTCCGGATTGGCCAGATAGACCAGCCGGGCCTGCCGGTCATGCGCGGCGGCGATCAGGGCGGTCGGGTCCTCGGCATCGTCGCGATAGGGCACCTTGTGCAGGCGGCCGCCAAAGCCCGCGACGTGATAGTTGAAGGTCGGATAGGCCCCGTCCGAGGTTACCACGGTTTCGCCCGGCGCCACCGTCAGCCGCACCAGGAGCCCCAGCAGGCCGTCGATCCCTTCGCCAGGCATGATGTTTTCGGGGCGGATGCGATGAAGGGCGCTCAGCGCGCCGCGCAGCTCGTGGCTGTCGGAATCGCCGTATTTCCAGGCCTCGGCCGCCGCCTGTGCCATGGCCTCGACCGCGCGGGGCGAGGGGCCGAAGCCGTTCTCATTGGCGCCGAGCCGGCCACGGAAGGGGGCGCCGCTTTGCCTTTCCAGCGCCTCGGGACCGACGAAGGGAACGGTCGCGGGCAGTGCGGCCGCGATCGGAGCGAAGCGAAGGCGGGTCATCGCGCGTATCCTAGAAGGCCTTGAAGGTCATGGTGGTGAGCGTCCGGCTGATGCCGGGGATGTCGAACAGGTTTTCCGAGAGGTAATGGCCGACATCCCGATCCTCGGGGATGTAGATCTTGGCGATCAGGTCGTAATCGCCCGAGGTGGAATAAAGCTCGCTGACGATTTCGCGATCGTAGATCGCGTCGGCGACCTCGTAGGTCTTGCCGGGGATGCAACGGAACTGGACGAAAACCGGGCGCATGAATGCCTCCTGACCTCTGGCGTGGCCAGCCTAGACCGGCCGCGTGTCGCGGGTCCAGTCCCCGCGCGCCAGCCCGGTCCAGAAGCGTTGCATCAGCAGGATCGCGGCCAGCGTCAGCCCGGCGACCAGACCCAGCCACAGACCCGCCGGCCCGATCCCGGCCACGAAGGCCAGACCGTAGGCGACCGGCATGCCGATCAGCCAGTAGCTGATCACCGCAATGACCATGGGCATGCGCGTGTCATGCGCGCCGCGCAGCAGGCCCAGACCCACCACCTGCATCGCATCGGTCAGCTGAAACAGCGCCGCATAGAACATCAGCCCGGCGCCGATGCCGATCAGCACCGGGGTTTCCGGGTCGCTGGCATCCAGATAAAGCCCGACGAGGAAGTGCGGGAACAGGATGAAGGTCAGGATCGCGAAGACCGCGATCAGCAGCGAAATCGCGGTGACGGTGATCGCGGCATCGCGCATCCAGACCGCGTCGCCGCGACCCTTGGCCTGGCCGACGCGGATCGTTGCCGCATTCGCGATGCCCAGATGCAGCATGAAGGCAAGCGAGGTGATCTGCAGCGCGATCCCGTGCGCCGCCAGTTCCCGGGTGCCGATCCAGCCCATCATCACGTTCGAGGCGGCGAACAGCCCGCCCTCGGCCACCAGGGTCAGGCCGATGGGCATGCCCAGCCGGAAGACGGCGCGCAGTTCCGCCCAGTCCGGACGCCAGAAGCGCTGGAACAGGTCGTATTTGCGCGCCATCGGCAGCCAGGCCGAATATCCGATCAGCAGCAGCAATTGCAGGGTCTGGACCGTAAGCGATGCGATCGCCGCGCCGCGGACGCCCAGTTCGGGCGCGCCCAGATTGCCAAAGATCAGCATCCAGTTCAGCGCGGCGTTGACCGGCAGCCCGGCCAGGGTCACCCACAGCACGACCTGCGTGCGCTCCATCGCCGCCAGATAGCTGTTCAGCGTCAGCCCGCCCAGCACCGCCACGAGGCTCCAGCCCGCGAGGCGCAGGTAATCCTGCGCCAGCGCCGCCACCGCGGGCTCCTGTCCGATGGCCAGCAGCAGCGGCTCGGAAAACCACATGAGCGGCATGACCAGCAAGGCGAAGATCCCCGACAGCCACAGCGCCATCCGGGTCGAGCGGCGCACGATCACCTCGTCGCCGCGGGCAATGGCGGCGGCGATCAGGCCCATCACGCCGATGCCGAAGCCCATGCCCAGGAAGAACAGGATCTGAAAGAGCGAGGTGGCGATGACCAGCGCCGCCAGTTCCTCGACCCCGTACCAGCCCAGCATGACGGTATCGGTCACGCCGATGGCCATGCGCGCCAGATGGCTGCCGACCAGCGGCAGGCCAAGCGCCAGCGTGGCGCGCAGATGGGGGCCATAATATGCAATGCTCATGGGCCTGCCTTATCCCCGGCCATGAGGCGGGACAAGATGGCATTTCCGGGGCGCGGAACCGCCGGCCCTTTCCTCGCCGGCGGGCGCGTCCTATATCCTGAACCGGACGGCTGAAAGGAAACCCATGTCCCCACGAGCGACGAAGCGATTGTCCTTCTTTCTGTTGATGGGCCTCACGCTCTATGCCGCATTCCTGGGCGCGGGCTGAGGGGGGCGGCATGGCAAAGCGTTTCGGTGGCCGCCATTCGCCGCAGGGCCGGGCCGAGGGGTCCGGCGCAGGCCCCGCCCCGCGTGCGCGGCCCGGCGAGGCGCGGCACCCGCTGGAATCGCGGACCCGCTGGGTCACGATCATGGCGATCCCGTTCCTGATCAGTGCCTTCTGGCAGGATCCGATGGGGCTGGCCACGCATCTTGCGGCCTTTGGCACCATTGCCTCGGGCATGTGGATGACGCGCGAGGGGCTGCAGGCCGAGGCCGCCTATGACGCGCGCCGCGTCGCCCGCCGCCCGGCGATCCCGCGCAAGCTGTTCGGCGGCATCCTGACCGGCCTGGGCCTGGCGATCGGCGCCTATGTGCCGGGGGCGGAGATCGGCGCCGGCATCATCGGCGTCGCGGGCGCAGTGCTGCATTGGCTGGCCTTTGGCGCCGACCCGATGCGCGACAAGGGGATGGAGGGCATCGACACGTTCCAGCAGGATCGCGCCCAACGCATCGTCGCCGAGGGCGAGGAGCACCTGCAGGCCATGCAGGACGCCATCCTGCGCACCGGCGACCGCCGGCTCGAGGCCCATGTCGCCATGTTCGCCGCCACCGCGCGCGAGCTGTTCACCCGCGTCGAGCAGGATCCCGGCGATATCGCCGCGCTGCGCCGCTATCTGGGCGTCTACCTGCAGGGCGCGCGCGATGCGACGGTCAAGTTCGCCGATCTCTACACCCAGACCCGCGACGCGCGCGCGCGCGCCGATTACGAAAACCTGCTGCGCGATCTGGAAACCGAATTCGCCGCCCGCAGCCGCAAGCTTATCGAGGGCGGTCGCGCCGACCTGAATATCGAAATCGAGGTGCTGCGCGACCGGCTCGCGCGCGAAGGGGTGCGACCCGCGGCCACGGCGGAGCTGGGCAAATCCGGCGCCTCGATGACGCTGGACGACCTGCTGATCCCGCGCGAGGGCGAAAAGCAGCAGCGCTAGAGATGCCCCGTTTCGCCCTGTTGATCGAATATGACGGCACGCCCTTTGCCGGCTGGCAGGCGCAAGCCGATCAGCCCAGCGTGCAGGGCGCCATCGAGGCCGCGCTGGCGCGTCTGGACCCCGGCTTCAGGGAGGGCGCGCGCATTGCCGCCGCCGGGCGCACCGATGCCGGCGTCCATGCCACGGGACAGGTCGCCCATGCCGATCTGGCGCGCGACTGGGACCCTTTCCGCCTGGCCGAGGCGCTGAACTGGCATCTGAAACCCGACCCGGTCGCGATTCTGGCGGCGGCACGGGTGGACGAGGGTTTCCATGCCCGTTTCTCGGCCCTTGAGCGGCGCTATCTGTTCCGGCTGATCGCGCGCAGGGCGCCGGTCACCCATGCGCGGTACCGCGTCTGGCAGGTGCGCAATCCGCTGGCGATCGAGGCCATGCGGCGCGGTGCCGCGCATCTGATCGGGCGGCACGATTTCACCACGTTCCGCTCGGCCATGTGCCAGGCGGCCAGCCCGGTCAAGACGCTGGACGAGATCACCATCGCCGAACGGGCGATCCCGGGCGGGCACGAATACCGCTTTACCCTGCGGGCGCGGTCGTTCCTGCACAATCAGGTCCGCTCGATCGTCGGGACATTGGAGCGCGTGGGCGCCGGCGCATGGCCGCCCGAACGCGTGGCCCGGGCGCTGGCGGCGCATGACCGGGCCGCCTGCGGGCCGGTCTGCCCGCCTCAGGGCCTGTATCTGACGGGGGTGGGCTATCCGCGCGATCCCTTCGCGGGCTAGGCGCTATTCGGCGGCGATGCGGACCGGGACCGGCTCGCGCGCGGCATTCTGCGGCACGAAAGGCTCGGGCCTGACGGCGGGTTCCCGCGACACGGCCGGCTGAACAGGCATGCGCGGGCTTGGCAGGCGGCGGCGGCCGCGACCCTGCCAGTTCGGGATCAGCACCGTCATCACCGTATGGCAGATGATCCACAGATCGACACGCAGGCTGCGGCGGCGCTGATAGATGAGGTCGAGGCGCAGCTTGGTCGGCAGGCAGCGGCGGTAATAGGCCGCCTCGGTCGCGGCGGCCGTCTTGCAATTCGCCATGATCCGGTCCTCATGCGCGTGATAGATCATCGTCGCAAGGCCGGTGACGCCGGGCCGGTTCTTCAGCACCTGCGCATAGAGCATGGGAAAGCGTTCGACATATTCGCGCAGCGGCGGGCGGGGTCCGACAAAGCTCATATCGCCGCGCAGGATGTTGAACAGCTGCGGCAATTCGTCGATGCGGGTGCGGCGCAGGAACCGCCCCACCGGGGTGATGCGCCAGTGCTTATGGGCGCCCGTGGCGCCCGAGTCGCGCTCTTCGCGCAGCATGGTGCGGAACTTCAGCAGGCTGAACTGCTCGCCCGGGGCGCGCATGCGCGGCGCCACATAGAAAAGCGGTCTGCCCTGCGTCGCCAGCAGGATCACGGCCACCATGACGATCACCACCGAAAGCGGCAGCAGAAGCAGCAGGGCAAAGGTGATGTCAAAGGCCCGCTTGCCCATGGTCATGCCGATGCGTTCGGCCTGAGGCGCATCCGCGATCCACGACACGCTTTCGCTCGAAAGCCTTGATAGCTCACGGTTATCAGCGCTGTCCCAATCGTGGTGAATTGTCACAATTCTGTCCCGCGCTGTGGCATTTAATTCAATATTTACGCCGTAACACAGCACTCCCAAAAATCAAACACGCGCAACCCCCAATCCGTCACAGGCTTGCGCAACCGTGTCCTTTCGGCCAGTCTTTGCCCAAAAACAACCCTATTGGTGCCTCATAATGCGGAAATTTCTGGTTGTCCTGGACGATTCACGCGAATGCCTGAACGCCATTCGCTACGCGGCGCTTCGCGCCGCCAAGACCGGCGGCGCCGTCCAGGTTCTGGCCGTGATTCCAGCCAATTCGATCCAGCACGGCATTGGCGTGGCGGATGTCATGCGCGCCGAGGCCTATGAGCGGATCGAGGCCCATTTCGAGGTCTTTGCCAAATGGATGCGCGACCGCCCCGGGGTCGAGCCCGAACTGGTCGTGCGCGAGGGCGAGCCGGGGGCCGAACTTCTGGCGCAGATCAACCACGACCCCGAGATCGGCGTCGTGGTCCTTGCGGCCTCGACCGATAATGTGGGGCCGGGACCGCTGGTGACGCGATTGATGCGCGAAATGGCCAGCCTGCCCTGCCCGATCACCATCGTTCCCGGCGACATCTCGCGCGAACGGCTGGAAAAAGTCACCTGATGGACCGCCGCCTGGGCATGATCGCGGCAGCAGCGATTCCGGCGCTGGCGGTGCTGTTTTACCTCCTGTCCCGGATCGGCACGCGCCCGCTGATCGGGCTACTTGCCGCGATCGCGATCTACTGGCTGCTGCTGGCCGCGGCGTTGTGGCGCAATGGCGGCTGGTCGCTGCGCCTGCGGCCCCCCTCGCGCCCGGCGCTGCTGGCACTGGCCGCGCTGGTCATCGGCGCGGCCGTCGCGGGTTCGCGCGACCTGTCCTCGCTGTCGCTGTCGGTGCTGGCCGTCGTGGCGCTGGCCGCCGCGATCAACGGCACTCTGGAAGAGGCCTTCTGGCGGGGCGCCCTGGTGCCCCGGCCGGGTCCGGGCGGCTGGCGCGCGGCCCTGCCCGCGATGGCGCTTTTCGTGGCATGGCATATCGCCCCGGCCGCCGGGATGGCCGGGATCGAGGCGCCCGGCGGGGTGGCGGGCCTGTTTCTGGGCGCCGCCGTCATGGCCCCGGCGATGATGGCGGCGCGTCTCTCTTCGGGCACGGCCGGCGCGGCCGCCCTGGCCCATGTGGCGATCAATTTCTTTCTGTTCGCCAGCCTTGCCGCGCGCAATGGCGCACCCGTCTAGCTTGACTTGCACCCCCTGCAATCCCCATATCGCGGTCAAAGGAGCCCCGTCATGTTCATCCAGACCGAGACCACCCCGAATCCGGCCACGCTGAAATTCCTGCCCGGCCAGACCGTGCTGGGCACTGGCACCGCCGATTTCCCCGAAGCCGCGACCGCCGCCGGCAGCCCGCTTGCCCGCCGGATCTTTGCCGTGCAGGGCGTGACCGGCGTTTTCCTCGGCTCGGATTTCGTGACCGTCACCAAGGCCGAAGAGGCGGTCTGGGACCATCTGAAACCCTCGGTCCTGGGCGCGATCATGGAGCATTACCAATCCGGCGCGCCGGCGATCGAAACGGGCGACACGAATAGCGGCCATAACGACCAGGACGGGCCCGACGCGGAGATTGTCAGCCAGATCAAGGAATTGCTGGATACGCGCGTGCGCCCGGCGGTGGCGCAGGACGGCGGCGACATCACCTTTCACGGCTTTGATCGCGGCGTGGTCTATCTGCACATGCAGGGCGCCTGCGCCGGCTGCCCCTCGTCCACGCTGACCCTGAAGATGGGCATCGAGAACCTGCTGCGCCATTACATCCCCGAAGTGACCGAGGTCCGGCCCGTTGCCTGACGCGATCTCGCTGGGCTTAGACACATCGGCCGCGCATTGCGCGGCCGCTTTACTGCGCGGCGACCGGTTGCTGGCCCTGAAACACGAGGACATGGCGCGCGGACAGGCCGAGCGGCTGTTTCCGATGTTGCAGGAATTGCTGGCCGAGGCCGGGCTGGACTGGCCCGCGCTGGCGGTGATCGGCTGCGGCACGGGCCCGGGAAACTTTACCGGCGTGCGTATCGCGGTCGCGGCGGCGCGCGGCCTTGCCCTGTCGCTGGGCATCCCCGCCATTGGCGTCAGCGTGACCGAGGCGGCGGCCTGCGGCCTGCCAAGGCCCTGCCGGGTGGTCCTGCCGGCGCGCCATGAGCAGGTGATCTGGCAGGATTTCGGCCCCGGCGCCGACAGCCTGCCGCGTCAGGACAACTGCGACGCACTACCGCCCGGCCCGCCGCCGGCCCTGCCGCTGATGCCCTTGGCGCAGGGCATCGCCAGCATCGCCCTGAGCCGCCGCGACAGGCGCGATCTGCCCCGGCCGACGCCGATCTATCTGCGCCCCGCGGATGCCGCCCCCGCCCGCGACCGGGGGCCGGTCATGCTGCCATGACACCCGAGGCGCTGGCCGCGCTGCATGCGCGCTGCTTTCCCGCCCATCCCCGGCCCTGGTCGGCGGCCGAATTCACCGCATTGCTGTCCCAGCCGCTGAACTTCCTGATCCTGCGCCCGCGCGCCTTTCTCATCGGCCGCGTCATCGCCGATGAGGCCGAACTGCTGACCCTGGCCGTCGCCCCGGAAGCCCGCCGCCAGGGGCTGGCCCTGGCCCTGCTGGACGAATTTACCCTGACGTCACAAAGCCGCGGCGCGGATGAGGCATTTCTGGAAGTCGCCTCGGACAACGCCCCGGCCCTGGCCCTATACAGCGGAAATAACTGGGAAAAATCGGGCACAAGGCGCGATTACTACGCCCCGGGCGTGGATGCGGTGATCATGCGCAGGGCGCTTGGGCCACGGCAAACCTGTTGACGGGTCCGGCGCCATGCGCCCTAATTCAGCCACCATCGGGCCAAATCGGCCGTTCATCCATCCGAGGTGAGACATGTCCTTGATGAAACCCCTGCTGACCGGCACCTTGCTGAGCCTGCTGCCCGTTTCGGTGCTGGCGGACCCGGCGCTGATCTTCGACATCGGCGGCAAGTTCGACAAATCCTTCAACGAATCCGCCTATCGTGGCGCCGAACGCTGGAAGGCCGAAACCGGGGGCAGCTACAAGGAACTGGACATCCGCTCCGAGGCACAGCGCGAGGACGCCCTGCGGCAGCTGGCGCAGATCAGCGCCAACCCCATCGTGATGACCGGCTTCGCCTTTGGCGAGGTGCTGAACAAGATCGCGCCCGACTACCCGCAGACGAAATTCGTGATCATCGACACAACCGTCGACCAGCCCAATGTCCAGTCGGTGACCTTCGCCGAGCAGGAGGGCTCGTATCTGGCCGGTGTGCTGGCGGCCAGGGCGTCGAAATCCGGCACGGTCGGATTCATCGGCGGCATGGACGTGCCGCTGATCCACAAGTTCGAATGCGGCTATGCGCAGGGCGTCAAGGCCACCGATCCCGAGGCCGAGGTGCTGATCAACTATACCGGCACCACCGCGGCGGCCTGGAACGACCCCGTGAAGGGGGGCGAACTGGTCAGGGCGCAGATCTCGAAAGGCGCCGATGTGGTCTATGCGGCGGCGGGCGCCACCGGCATCGGCGTGCTGGACACGGCGGCCAAGGAGGGCATCCTGTCGATCGGCGTGGACAGCAACCAGAACCACCTGCATCCGGGCCAGGTCCTGACCTCGGTGGTCAAGGCGGTCGACGAATCCGTCTATCTGGCGTTCAAGGCCGGCGTCGAGGTCGAGCCGGGCATGAAGCTGATGGATCTTGCCTCGGGCGGCGTTTCGCTGGCCATGGACGAAAACAACAGGGATCTGATCACCGAGGAGATGACCGCCGCCGTCGAGGCCGCCACCCAGGCGATCGTCAGCGGCGCGATCCAGGTCCATGACTACAGCACCGACGACACCTGCCCGGTGGAATAATGTCGGGCGCCGCCCAGCAGGAAGATCCCGCCCCCGCGATCGAATTGCGCGGGATTTCCAAGGCCTTCGGCACGGTTCAGGCCAATCGCGGCATCGACCTGACGGTGCCGCGCGGCACGATCCACGGTATCATCGGCGAAAACGGCGCCGGAAAATCGACGCTGATGTCGATCCTTTACGGCTTCTATCGTCCCGATGCCGGCCAGATCCTGATCGGCGGCCAGCCGGTCACCATCCCGGACAGCCAGTCCGCGATCCGCGCCGGGATCGGCATGGTGTTTCAGCATTTCAAGCTGGTGCGGAACTTCACCGTGCTGGAAAACGTCATCCTCGGGGCCGAGGACGGCGCGCGGCTGCGCCCTTCGCTTGCGCGGGCGCGGCGCGAGCTGCAGCGGCTGGCGGCGGAATACGAACTGCTCGTCGATCCGGATACGCTGATCGAGGATCTCTCGGTCGGACATCAGCAGCGGGTCGAGATCCTCAAGGCGCTGTATCGTCAGGCCGACATCCTGATCCTGGACGAACCGACCGGCGTGCTGACCCCGGCCGAGGCGGATCACCTGTTCCGCATCCTGCGCGGCCTGCGCGACGAGGGAAAGACGATCATCCTGATCACCCACAAGCTGCGCGAGATCATGGAGATCACGGATAACGTCTCGGTCATGCGGCGGAGCCGGATGGTGGCCAGCCGCGCCACCGCCGAAACCAGCACGGCCGAGCTGGCCGAACTGATGGTCGGCCGCAAGGTGCTGCTGCGGGTGGACAAGGCCCCGGCACGCCCAGGCGCGCCGGTGCTGGGGGTCCGCGGGCTGCGCATGACCGATGCCACCGGCGTCGAGCGCCTGCGCGGCATCGACCTGGAGATCCGCGCGGGCGAGATCCTGGGCATCGCGGGCGTGGCCGGCAACGGCCAGACGCAGCTGCTGGAAATCCTGGGCGGCTATCCCGAACCGGGCGCGCGGCTGTCGGGCGAGCTGGTCCTGAACGGGCAGGCCCTGCCGCTGACCGGCTCGGATGGCCGGGCGCGGCGCCGCGCCGGGATCGGCCATGTCCCCGAGGACCGGCAGGCCGAGGGGCTGATCATGGATTTCACCGCCTGGGAGAATGCCGCCTTCGGCTATCACGACGCGCCGGAATTCCGCCGTGGCTGGTTTCTGGACAATGCCGCGATGCGCGCCGACGCCGCCGCCAAGATCGAACATTTCGACGTGCGTCCGCCCGATCCCGAACTGCCCGCGAAAAGCTTTTCCGGCGGCAACCAGCAAAAGATCGTCGTCGCCCGCGAGGTCGAGCGCAACCCCGATCTGCTGCTGATCGGCCAGCCGACGCGCGGCGTCGATATCGGCGCGATCGAATTCATCCACAAGCGCATCGTCGCGCTGCGTGACGCCGGCAAGGCGGTGCTGCTGGTCAGCGTCGAGCTGGACGAGATCATGGCGCTTTCGGACCGGATCGCGGTGATGTTCGACGGCCGCATCATGGGCGAGCGCCGGCCCGACCAGACCACGAGCGGCGATCTAGGCAGCCTGATGGCGGGCGTCGATCCCGCCTCAACCGATCCGCAAGGGGCGATGCCGCCGGCCGCAGCGCATCCGGGACATGCGCCGGGGGCCGGGGCTTGATCCGCGCGGCGCCCGCGACGGCAATATCCGGGCATCGGGGAAATGCCCGCAGGAAGGAGGGGCCATGGAGCGAATGCCGAAATGGGCGGATCTGATCCTGACGCCGCTGATCTCGCTGCTGCTGGCCTTTGGCCTCTCGGCGCTGGTCATCCTGGCGATCGGCGAAAGCCCGGCCGAGGCGCTGAAGGTGATGGTCACCGGCTCTCTGGGGTCCAGCTATGGCTGGGGCTACACGCTCTATTACACCACGAATTTCATCTTTACCGGGCTTGCCGTGGCAATCGCCTATCATGCCGGGCTGTTCAATATCGGCGGCGAGGGGCAGGCCGCGATGGGGGGCCTGGGCGTGACCCTGGTGATCCTGGCGCTGCCCTGGCCGCACTGGACGCTGGCGCTGCCGGCCGCGATGGCGGGCGCGGCGCTGTTCGGCGCGCTATGGGCGCTGATCCCGGCATGGCTGCAGGCGCGGCGCGGCAGCCATATCGTCATCACCACGATCATGTTCAATTTCATCGCCGCCGCGATCCTCAACTATCTGCTGGTCAATGTGATGCGCCCGGTGGGCAGCATGGACCCGGCCTCGGCCAGCTTTCCGGCGGCGACGCATCTGCCCAGGCTTTCGGATCTGGCGCTGGCCTTTGGCATCACCTGGGGCAAGAACACGCCCGCCAACATCACCTTCCTGATAGCGCTCGCGGCCTGTTTCGCGGTCTGGCTGCTGATCTGGCGCAGCCGCATCGGCTATGAGATCCGTGCCTTCGGCAGATCCGAACCGGCAGCACTTTATGCCGGGATCAGCCCCAGCCGGATCATCGTCGCCACCATGCTGATCTCGGGCGCGCTGGCGGGGCTGATGGCGATCAACAATGTCATGGGGGGCGGCGAGAGGCTGATCCTGAACGCGCCCGAGGGGGCCGGCTTCATCGGCATCGCCGTGGCGCTGATGGGGCGCAACCATCCCTTGGGCGTGATCCTTGCCGCGCTGCTGTTCGGGTTTCTGTATCAGGGCGGCGGGCAGCTTGCGCTGTGGACATCGATCCCGCGCGAATTGATCGTGGTCATCCAGGCGCTGGTGATCCTGCTGACCGGCGCGCTGGACAACATGGTGCGGATGCCGCTTGAGCGGGCCTTTGCCGCGCTGAGCCGAAACAGGGGATAGGCATGGATTTCACCACCCTGATCACCATCCTCGATTCCGCCGTCAGGCTGATGACGCCCCTGCTGCTGGCCTGTCTGGCCGGGCTTTATTCAGAACGCGCCGGGGTTTTCGACATCGGGCTCGAGGGCAAGATGCTGATGGCCGCCTTTGCCGCCGCCTCGGTGGCATTCCTGACCGGCAGCGCCTGGCTGGGGCTGGTCGCGGGGATCGCCGGCTCGCTGGCCCTGTCGCTGATCCACGGGCTGGCCGCGATCACGTTCCGCGGCAATCAGCTGATCTCGGGCGTCGCGATCAATTTCCTGGCAGCCGGGCTGACCATGCTGCTGGGACAGCGGATTTTCCAGCTGGGCGGCCGGACGCCGTCCCTGTCCGGCCCGGCCCGCTTTGGCGAGATCACCCTGCCGCTGGCCGACACCCTGCGCGAGGTGCCGGTGATCGGGCCGATCTATGCCGGGCTGATCTCGGGGCACAGCCTGCTGGTCTATCTGGCATTCGCGCTGGTGCCGCTGACCTGGTGGCTGCTGTTTCGCACACGCTTCGGGCTGCGGCTGCGGGCGGTGGGGGAAAACCCGGCCTCGGTCGACACGGCCGGGATCTCGGTCACGCGGATACGCTATGCGGCGGTCCTGATCTGTGGCGTGCTTTGCGGCCTTGCCGGGGCCTATCTCAGCACCAGCATCGCGGCCGGCTTTGTACAGGACATGACCGCCGGGCGCGGCTATATCGCCCTGGCGGCGCTGATCTTCGCGAAATGGCGGCCATGGCCGGCCCTGTTCGCCACCTTTCTGTTCGGCCTGCTCGAGGCGGTGGCGAACCGCTATCCCGACCTGGACCTGGGCGTGATTACCGTGTCCTCGATCTTCATGCAGGCGATGCCCTATATCCTGACCGTCATCATCCTGGCCGGCTTTGTCGGCCGCGCCATCCCGCCCCGCGCCGGAGGAGAGCCCTATGTCAAGGAGCGCTGAGCTTGCCCGCCTGATCCGCGAGCGCGCCGGGGATCGGGCCCCGGAATACGGGCTGATCCTGGGCTCGGGACTGGGTGGGCTTTCCGAGGCGGTCGAAGGGGTCGCGATCCCCTATTCCGATCTGCCGGGCTTTCCCCATGCCGGCGTCTCGGGCCATGTCCCGAAACTGGTCCTGGGCAGTCTCGAGGGCCGCCGCGTCGCGATTTTCGGCGGCCGGGCGCATTATTACGAATCGGGTCGCGCCGATGCCATGCGCCTGCCGCTGGAGGTGCTGCGCGAGCTGGGCTGCGAACGGCTGATCCTGACCAATGCCGCCGGCTCGCTGCGCCCCGAGATGCCGCCCGGCTCGCTGATGCTGCTGTCCGATCACATCGCCTTCGCCGGCACCAACCCGCTGATCGGCGAACCGGACGAGGCGCGTTTCGTGCCGATGACCGATGCCCATGACCGGGATCTGCGCGCCGCGCTGACAGCCGCCGCCGGCGCCGAGGGCATCGCCCTGCCCGAAGGCGTCTATTGCTGGTTCTCGGGTCCCAGTTTCGAAACCCCGGCCGAAATCCGCGCCGCCCGCGTGCTGGGCGCCGACGCAGTCGGCATGTCCACCGTGCCGGAAATCATCCTGGGCCGTTTCCTGGGCCTGCGCTGCGCCGCCATCTCGGTCATCACCAATATGGGGGCCGGCCTCTCGGACGAGGCGATCAGCCACGCCCATACCAAGGCCATGGCACCTTTGGGCGCCGCCCAGCTTGAGCGCGTGCTGCGGCGCTTTCTGCGCGGCTAGAGCGTTTCGGGTTAAGATTTATTTCCGCTCAGCCAGCCTGTCGCGCCAGCGGCAGACGCTCACCGCTGAGCACCAATGATGCAGGTTTAACCCGAAACGCTTCAAAGCCGGGCCAGCGCATCCTCGACCGCGCCGGCGGCCGTCTCGGGATCGCTCAGGTCGTCCAGCGCGACGACCGGGCCGCGCCCGTCATCGTGCCGGGCGCGATGCCGCTCGTAGCGCGGATCGTAATGGTCGCGCATGAGCCCCAGCGACAGGCCGGTCCAGTCGCGCGCATCCACCATGCGCAGCCAGGATTCGATCCGCTCGGCCGGATGGACCGGGCGCAGGCGGTTCACGATGCGCGCCACCGCCGCCGGATCGGCCGCCGCATCGGCATAGCTGCGCGCGGTATAGGCGGCGCGGGCCTCGACCGGGACCGCCAGACGCAGGCGCGGCGCGGCGATGATCGCCTGCCAGATGCCGCGCGGCAGGTTCAGGTCGCCGATGCGCGAGCTTTCCGCCTCGACCAGCAGCGGGCGGCCGGGGTCCAGCGATTCCAGCGCCATGGCCAGCCGCCGCTCGAAGCTTTTCTGACTGGGCTGGCCGCCCGGCATGGCGCCGAACAGGCTGCCGCGGTGATTGGCCAGCCCTTCAAGGTCGATAACCTGATGGCCGCGCGCCGCCAGACGGTTCAGGATCTCGGTCTTGGCGCTGCCGGTATTGCCGTCCAGCACGACGACCGGCGCGGCGACAGGGGCCTGCAGGCGCGCGACGACCAGCCCGCGCCAGGCCTTGTAGCCGCCCTGAACACGGCCCACGCGCCAGCCGATCTGTGCCAGGATGGTGGCGAATGCGCCCGAGCGCTGGCCGCCGCGCCAGCAATAGACCAGCGGCCGCCAGGCGCCGCCGAAATCCGCCAGCGGGCCGGCGATATGGCGCGCGGCATTGGCCGCGACCAGGGCGCCGCCCAGCTTGCGGGCATCGAAAGGCGAAACCTGCTTGTAGATCGTGCCCACCCGCGCGCGCTCCTCGTCCGACAGGACCGGCAGGCTGATCGCGCCGGGCAGATGGTCCTCGGCGAATTCCGCGGGCGAGCGCGTGTCGATGATCGTGTCGAACCCGGACAGCGCCGGGTCCGACAGCGAGGTCAGGCGGATCTCCAACCGACCGGGGCCCGGTTAATAGACGTAGACCGGCGTGCCGACGGGGACCTGTTCGAACAGTGACATCACCGCCTCGTTGCGCATGCGCAGGCAGCCGTTCGAGACCGCGCGGCCGATCGAATTCGGCTCGGTCGTACCATGGATGCGGATCGCGGTGTCATTCCCCCGCGCGTCGTAAAGATACAGCGCGCGCGCGCCCAGCGGGTTGGTCGGGCCGCCCGGCATGCCGTTCGCCCAGCGGGCGTATTGGCCGGGATTGCGCTTGATCATCGCGGGCGTCGGGGTCCAGCTGGGCCATTCGGTCTTGCGCCCGATGGTGGCGCGGCCGCGCCAGACCAGCTCATCCTTGCCGACCGCGACCCCGTAGCGGATCGCGCGGCCCGGCGCGACGACGTGATAGAGGAAGAAATCCTTGGACACGACGACGATGCTGCCCACCTCGAAATCGGAGCGGATCGGCACCTCGGTCGGGGCATAGGGGTCGCGGCGTTGCCCGGCCGGCTGGCTTTCCTGCGCCATGGCCAGCGCCGGCGCAACCACCAGCGGCAAAGCGGCCATCAGCATCTGTCTGCGGTTCATCTTGCGTCCTGATCCTTGCAATCCTTGCCCTTTTGCCTAGCCGCTTGCGCGGTCGGGATCAACTCAAAGCGCCGTGACGCGCTTGAAATGAGGCGGTGCCGTGTCTAGTTGGCAGCTTGAAAGGACCTGCCGCATGCGCCCTGCAACCAGATCATCGCTGCATGACGACGCACGCCGCGCGCCGGCGGCCATGCCATGACGATCCGCAGCCGCTGCACCGCTGCGCCGAGCAGGCGCTCAGACGCCCGCAAGCCCCGCCTTTTCCTGTCTGAGACGCGTTTTCTTCGCAATTCTGACAGGATAAAGCCATGAAGCATCAAAATATCACGGCGGCACAGACAGCAGATCTGGCCGTCACCGGAATGAGCTGCGCCTCTTGCGTGGGGCGCGTCTTCTTTCGCGCCGGGATCCCCGCCCTGCTGCGCCGCGCGCCCGAGATGAACAGCCTGGTCGCCCTGGGCGCCGGGGCGGCATGGCTTTATTCCACCGTGGCCACCTTCGCGCCCGGCCTGCTGCCCGCCGATTCCCTGCATGTCTATTACGAGGCTGCGGCGGTCATCGTCACGCTGATCCTGCTGGGCCGCTGGCTTGAGGCCCGCGCCAAGGGTCAGGCCGGCGACGCTGCGACCCCGGTTCATATGGCGCTGGACGGCCGCCATGTGGCCGCGCTGGCGCTGGCCGACCCGATCCGCCCCGAGGCGAGCCGGGCGATCGCGGAGCTGCATGGGCTCGATCTGCGGACCGCAATGATCTCGGGCGATGTGCAGGCCACGGCGGATGCGGTCGGGCGCCAGCTGGGCATCGACCGGGTGACCGCCGGCGTGCTGCCCGAGGGCAAGCTGGCCGCGATCCGCGAGATGGGCGGGGGCACGGTTTTCGTGGGTGACGGCATCAACGACGCCCCCGCGCTGGCCGCGGCGGAAACCGGCATCGCCATCGGCACCGGCACCGATGTCGCCATCGAATCGGCCGAGGTGGTGCTGGTCGGCGGAGATCCGCAGGGCGTGCCACGGGCGATTCGACTGTCGCGCGCAGTCATGCGAAATATCCGGCAGAACCTGTTCTGGGCGTTCGGCTATAACACCGCCCTGATACCGGTCGCCATGGGGGCGCTGGTGCCGTTCGGCGGGCCGCAATTGTCCCCGATGCTGGGGGCCGGGGCAATGGCGCTGTCCTCGGTCTTCGTGGTCACCAACGCGCTGCGACTGAAACGGGCCGGATGAAGCTGCTTGTCCTTGTTCTGAGCATCCTGCTGGCGGCGACCCCGGTTGCCGCCGACACCATCCGCATCCTCGCCTTTGGCGACAGCCTGACCGAAGGCTACGGGCTGCCGCGAAGGGACGGGCTGGTGCCGCAATTGCGCAACTGGCTGCAGGCGCGGGGCCATGACGTGACGGTGCTGAATGGCGGGCTGTCGGGCGATACCACGGCCGGCGGACGGGTCCGGATCGGCTATTCCATCGCCCGCCACCGGCCCGACGCCGTCATCGTGGAACTGGGCGGCAACGACCTGCTGCTGGGCTTCAGCCCGGCCCTGGTCGAGGACAATCTGGACTCGATCCTCGACCAGGCCGGGCGGGACGGCAAACCGCTGTTGCTGGTCGGCATCGCCTCGCCCGATCATGACGCGAGCCAGCGCCGGGAATGGCTTGAAATCTGGCCGCGCCTCGCCCGCCGTCACGACGCGCTGCTGATGGAAAACCTGTATCAGCCGCTGTTCGATCTGCCGGGCGAAGGTTACAAGACGATGCTGCAGGATGACGGGCTGCATGCCTCGGCCGAAGGGGTCGCGCTGATCGTCGAGAGCCTAGGTCCCAGGGTCGAGGAGCTGATCGCACGGACCGAAGCGGTGCGCTGAGCGGCTAGTCGCCCCGCGCCGGCAGGCGCGTATTCACCACCGGAACCGTGACATCCAGCCTGCCGCAGGCGCCCAGATCAAGGGTCAGCGCCAGTTCCGCCCCGTCCCTGAGCGGGGTTTTCAGCCCCATCAGCATGACATGGTCCCGGCCGGGCGCCAGTTCATGGCTGGCGCCCGGCGGGATCGGGACCGGTCCCGTCCTGACCATGCGCATCAGCCCGTTCTCCTCGCGGCTGGTGTGCAGCTCGGCCCTTGCCGCCGCATCCGTTTCCACGCCCGACAGCGTACAGGCCCGGTCGCCATCGTTGCGGATGACCATATAGGCCGCGCCGGATTTCGGGTTGGCGCCACGCGCATGACCGTCTGTGATCCGCACGCCCTCCTGCGCCATGGCGGTCAGGGGCAGCATGCAGACGATCAGCGCGGGCAGAAGCGTTGTCATCATGTCTCTGGCGGGGGCAGCCGATCCGGGCCATCGCGGCCCACGACAGGCAGTCGCCGCATGCTCACACGCAAAAGCCCCGCCATTTCCGGCAGGGCGCAATGCATCCTTTGACGGGCCCCGAATCGACCGGCCCGCCCGGATCGGATCAGGCTTTCGCCAGATCGCGCTTGATCTTCAGCGCGCGATCCGAAAGCTCGGCATCCTTCGCCTTGGCGAGGAAAGCGTCGAGGCCGCCCCGATGATCGACCGAGCGCAGCGCGGCGGCCGAGATGCGCAGCTGGTAGCTGCGGCCCAGCTTTTCGGAAATCAGCGAGACTTCGTTCAGGTTCGGCAGAAAACGGCGACGGGTCTTGTTGTTGGCATGAGAGACGTTGTTGCCGCTCATCGGGCCCTTGCCGGTCAGTTCGCAAATGCGCGACATGATCTTGTTCCTTCGATTCGATCCAGCACGGGCCACTGCCCGCAATATGAAAGGGCGCCGCGAGGCAGCGCCCGGAAATCCGTTTTCGCGGGAATAAGCACTGCCGGCAGAGTCGTCAAGCCTTTTCGGCCGGTTTTGCCGCCCGGGCGCACCTGCAACACATGTTTCGCCAAATCGGATGCGAGCGTGATAATCTCGGGCGTGGCCGTCCTTATTTGCGGATCATCGCAGACCCGGCCCGGCACATCGATTCCGTCAGGGGCGGTCACGTCGGCAATGGCCTTTGCGACCCTCGGGTTTCAGTACAGAAAGGTGCTTCATCATGTTCTCGATAGCCAGGAATACGACCGGGCGACACCGTTTCACCGCGCCGCTGGGGGTGCTGATCGCCGCCGGGTTTGCACTTGGCGCCTGTTCGCTGGACACGGCGCGCGGCCCGATGACAAGCGCGGACCCGACCGTGTTCTATGCCGAGCTTGCACAGGAAAACCTGACCGGCGTCTACAATCCCCTGGCCTACCGTTCGGAGGACGTGCAGAAAGGCCTGGCCCAGGTCTGCGGCAATCGCAGGATCACCGAATACCGCGAAAGGCCGGCGGGCGAGATGGTCGCGTTTTTCGGGCATTGCTGGGGCGGCACCGACGTCCTCATGGGAACTGTCAGCTTCCGGCGCATGGGGAACCGGCTGCGCATCAGGGTGCCCGGCTATATCGACCGCGACCGCAGGAATGAAAGCCGCGCCTGGTCGATCCGGCTCTGAGCCCGGCCCCATGTCCGGCGGAACGCAGACCGCCGGACGCGCGATGTCAGCTGGCAGCCGAGGCGGATACGGCACAGATCTGGCGCCCTTGGGCCGTGCGCAGCGGCAGCGGCACAGGGGCCGTCTCGATCGCACTGGGGCGAAGATACCAGTAGCACCGGTCCGCAGGGTCCATCCATGCCGTATGGACAGCCTGACCGGGCGCGGCAAGGGCCAGAACGGCCTCGGGCACGGGCTCGGGTCCGGTCGTGCCGGCCTTGTCGCCGGCAGCCGCGCAGGCCCCCAGAAGAAGAGGCAGCGCCCCGGTCAGGATAAGTCGGTTGTTCATTCCATGTTTCCCAATGACTGCGGCCGGGCATGCCCCCGGGCCAGGCGCCGCGCGCACCTGCGGGGGCAACCGCACGGCGATGAAAATTCCGCGATCAGCTTGTCGCGCCCAGCATGTTCTCGGCCGGATAGAGATGCGCGGTCACCTCCAGATCGACGCGCTCGTAAAGCTCGTTGATATGGGGCATGACCATCCTGACGCAGCCGGAACTTGCCCGCGAACCGATCGAGGTCGGAAACGGCGTGCCGTGGATGCGCAGATAGGTATCGCGGTCGCCGACATACAGATACAGCGCGCGCGACCCAAGCGCGTTGCTGGGCCCGGGTTCCATGCCATTCGCGAATTGCGCATAGATCTCGGGTTCGCGCTGGATCATGTTCTGGGTCGGCGTCCAGTGCGGCCATTTCACCTTGCGCCGGACCGTATAGGTGCCCGGCTCGTACAGATCGTCCCGGCCGATGGCCACGCCATAGCGCATCGCGGTCGAGCCTTCCTCGATATGATAGAGATAGCGCGCAACGGCATCGACATGGATATCGCCCGGCTTCAGATAGTCGTTGGCGATCACCCTCTGGGGCAGGAAACGCGGATGCAGCCCCCAGGGGTTCGAGGTCGCCGCGTCATAGTTGAACGGCGTCACCTGCGCATCCCATTCATTCTTCTGCGCCTCGGTCGGCCAGGAAGCCGCGAAGGCCGGCCCGGCGATCGGGCCCGAAAAAAGCGTGGCGGTGGTCGCGATGAAATGCCGTCTTGTCAGCATGGTCTTCCTCAATGGGTTCTGTGGGCGCCGCTTGCGGGCAGTTCCCGGCCGGCAGGCAATTTTCATTGCCCTGCAGCAGGAAAGCGGGTCCGGATGTCCCGCAAAGGTTACCGGAGACAAGGCGCGATCAGCAATGGACATTTCTGTGATCTGCCCGGGCCCGGGCGGCCCTCTCGCAAACCGGCCGGGCAAAAGCGGATTACGCCGCGCACCGATCCTGCACGGCACCCCAGCCGGGGCTTGCCGGCACGGCCACAACCGGCCATAGCAGGGGGAACGCGCCACGGCCCGGAGACCGCGATGCCAAAAAGCCACAAGCCAGAAATCAGGGCGACCATTCAGCCCGGATCGTTCGACCGGATGAAGCAGCTTCCCGCGCTCAGGCGGATAACCGAGGGGCGTGCCCGGTCGTCGCAGCTGACGACGGTCTATTTCGACACCCCGGAGCGCGACCTGCAACAGCAGGGCCTGTCGCTATGCGTGACAAGGCAGGGGCGCGGCTATCTGCAAAGCGTGACGCAGACCGGCATGCTGCCCGGCACGTTGCCGGACTGGATGGAATGGGAAGGGCCGGTCCCGGGTCAGGATATCGACCTTGCGGCCATCGACAGCAAGAAGCTGCACCGGCTGCTGCAGGACATCGGCGCCGAGCGTCTGCAACCCGTCTTTCAGACCGATATTCAGCGCAGTTCCCGGATGCTGACCTTCGATGGCGGCGGCACGGCGCGGCTGGAGCTTGACCGTGGCCAGCTTCTGGCCGGCGAGGCTTCGGCGCCGGTCGTGGAATTCAGGCTGACGCTTGAGAGCGGCGCGCCGGAGCCGCTTTTCGATCTGGCGCAAGAGATTTACCAGACGGTTCCCTTCCGGCTGGCCAGCATGTCCATGGCCGCGCGCGGCTACGCGCTGCTTGGCCCGGACGAAGCCCGGTTTCGCAAGAATGGCGGGCTCGATCTGGCGGCGGATGACACGGTCGAGCAGGCATTGGTCCAGATCATCGGGCATTGCCGGGATCATCTGCGCGCCAACGAGGTCTCGGTCCTGACCACCGACGAGGTCGAGGGCGTGCACCAGATGCGCGTCGCCCTTCGCCGGCTGCGGGCGGCGATGCGGATTTTCCGGCCGTCGATTGCCGCCGAGCACTATGCCTGGATCACCGACGAGGCGAAATGGCTGACCGGCGAACTGACCGAGGCGCGCGAATGGGATGTGTTTTCCGAAGAGTTCCTGACCCCCGTGGCGCAGCGCTACGACGCGGATCAGGGCTTCACGGAACTGGCCGAGGCCGTCGAACAGGCCCGGCGACGCGGCCGCCAGCGCGCGCGCGACGCGGTGGCGGACGGGCGCTATACCGGGTTCCTGCTGCGCCTCGACGCCTGGCTGAGCAGCCCGGCGCGACGCGCGGGCGCGACCGATGAGCCGCCGGCGCATCTTGACGAGCCGATCGGCCAGCATTGCGCGGCGCTGCTGAAGAAGCGCGACCGGCAGGTGCGCAAGCGGGGTCGGGATATCGCCAGCCTGTCCGATACCGAGCTGCACGAGCTGCGCCTGGCGGTAAAGAAACTGCGCTACGCGGTGGGCTTTTTCGAGGGTCTGTTCCCGCCGAAACAGGTCAAGCCCTATCAGACCCATCTGGCCGGGCTGCAGGACGCGCTTGGCCATCAGAACGACGTCGCCGTCGCCGACACGCTGCTGCGCGGACTGGCCGGCGAGACCGGGGGCGCGCCGCCGCCGGTCTGGGCCTATGCCGCCGGGCAGATCACCGGCTGGTATCGCCACGCGGCGATCGCCGCGCGGCAAAGCCTTGTCGGGGACATGGGGGCGTTTCTGCAGACAAAGCCATTCTGGAAGGGCGCGTAGGCGCAAGCGACCGGCCCCGCCCGGCAGCCCCGCCGCCGCAACCGGACGCCGCCAGCCGGGCGGCGACGGCCACGGCAGTGGGCAGCAGGCCGCGCAGCGCCCGCACCCCTTCGTCCGGCGTCAGCCAGCCGAAGACCGGACGGCCGGTCATATGCGCGCGCCGCGCAGCCGCAACGAGTTCATCACCACCGAGATGGACGAGGCGCTCATCGCAAAGGCGGCGAACATCGGACTGATCAGGATGCCGAAGAACGGGTACAGCACCCCCGCCGCGACCGGCACGCCCGCCGCGTTGTAGATCAGCGCGAAGAACAGGTTCTGGCGGATGTTGCGCATCGTCGCGCTGGCCAGCCGGCGGGCGCGGACGATGCCGTCCAGATTGCCCTTGACCAGCGTGATGCCGGCGCTTTCGATCGCGACATCGGCGCCGGTGCCCATGGCGATGCCGACATCGGCCTGCGCCAGCGCCGGCGCGTCGTTCACCCCGTCGCCCGCCATCGCCACCTTGGCGCCCTTTTCCTGCAGCTCGCGGATGATCCGGGCCTTGTCCTCGGGCAGGACGTCGGCGCGGATCTCGTCGATGCCGAGCCGGCTGGCGATGGCCTTTGCGGTGCGTTCGTTGTCGCCGGTGGCCATGATGATGCGGAAGCCCAGCTCGTGCAGTTCCTTCAGCGCCGCCGGCGTCGTCTCTTTCACCGGATCGGCGACCGAGACCAACCCGGCCACGGCGTTTTCCAGCACCACGAACATCACCGTCTCGCCCTGATCGCGCCGCGCATTGGCCTTGTCGGTCAGATCGCCCGCCTCAAGCCCTAGATCGCGGATCATCGCCAGATTGCCAAGCGCGACCGGCCGGCCGTCCACCATGCCCTTGACGCCCTTGCCGGTGACGGCCTCGAACTCGCCGGCCTCGCCCAGCCTGATGTCGCGCGCCTCGGCGCCGGCGACGATCGCCTCGGCCAGTGGGTGTTCCGAGCCCTTTTCCAGCACCGCCGCCAGGCGCAGCACCTCGGTCTCGTCATGGCCGGGCTGCGGGAATACGCCGACCAGCCGCGGCTTGCCCTCGGTGAGCGTGCCGGTCTTGTCGACGATCAGCGTGTCGATCTTTTCGAACCGCTCCAGCGCCTCGGCGTTCTTGATCAGCACGCCGGCCTGCGCGCCGCGCCCGGTCGCCGTCATGATCGACATCGGCGTGGCCAGACCAAGCGCACAGGGACAGGCGATGATCAGCACCGCCACCGCGGCGACCAGCGCATAGGAGAGCGCCGGCGCCGGACCCCAGACCGCCCAGGCGATGAAGGCCAGCACCGCGATCACGATCACCACCGGCACGAAATAGCCCGAGACCTTGTCGGCATATTTCTGGATCGGCGCGCGCGAGCGCTGCGCATTGGCCACCATCTCGACGATCTGGCTCAGCATCGTGTCGGCGCCGACGCGGCGCGCCTCGATCACCAGCGAGCCGGTGCCGTTGATGGTGGCGCCGGTGACCGGCTCGCCCGCGACCTTCTCGACCGGGACCGGCTCGCCGGTGATCATGCTTTCATCGACCGAGGAGCGGCCATCCAGCACCACGCCATCGACCGGCACCTTGTCGCCCGGCCGCACCCGCAGCCGGTCGCCGACCTGAACCTCGTCCAGCGGCACCTCTTCCTCGCGGCCATCGTCGCGGATCACCCGCGCCGTCTTGGCCGCCATGTCCAGAAGCGCCCGGATCGCCTTGCCGGTCCCCTCGCGGGCGCGCAGCTCCATCACCTGACCCAGCAGCACCAGCGTGACGATCACCGCCGCCGCCTCGAAATAGACGCCGACATGGCCCTCGGCGTTGCGGAAGCCGTCGGGGAATATGCCCGGCGCCAGCACCGCCACGATGCTGAAGATCCAGGCCGCGATGACGCCCATGCCGATCAGCGAGAACATGTTGAGGTTCATCGTGCGGAAGGAATTCCAGCCCCGCACCAGGAACGGCCAGCCGCACCACAGCACCACCGGCGTGCCCAGCACCAGCTCGATCCACAGCGTCGCGCGTTCGCCAAAGATCCCGCGCACCTGCGGAAAGCCCAGATACGGCCCCATGGTCAGGATCAGCAGCGGAATGGTCAGGACCGTGCCGACCCAGAAGCGGCGGGTGAAATCGACCAGTTCCGGGTTCGGGCCATCCTCGGCCATCGCCGCCGATTCCAGTTCCAGCCCCATGCCGCAGATCGGGCAGGAGCCCGGCTCGGTCTGGCGCACCTGCGCATGCATCGGACAGGTATAGACGGTGCCCGACCAGCCGGCGGGGACGGTATCGTACTTGCCGTCCTTTTTGCCGTCCCCGGCGTCGCCGCCGGCATGCCGGCCGTGCCCGTGCCCATGGCCATGCCCGGCATGGCCCCGGGCTGCGTCTTTGTCGCCCTCGGGCACCAGATGCATGCCGCATTTCGGGCAGGAGCCCGGCTCGGGCTGCCTGATTTCGGGATGCATCGGACAGGTCCAGATCGTGCCCTCGGGCAGGTTGTCCGGGAGGTTCTGCTTGTGTTGATCGTTCATGTCGTGACCTGTGTGTTTTGGGGGGCCAGCCACCGCGCGCACGCATCGGCGAGACCACCTTGGCGGGTTCGAGTAGCAGGCATGTGAACGCGGACGGGTTGGAGTATTTCCTGCGGCCATACCACCCAGGGTATAGCCGCCCTGCCCGCATGGCAATCTTGGCGGCGGGAGCCGAACTCCTCGCGGAACAGAGCGACGGCCCTGCGGCCGGATCTCCTTGTCAGGGTCATGTCAGATATCATTGGCTGCCGTTTTCGGGTTCATGCCGGTTAGACGCCGCCCGATCCAAGGCATTACAGCAAAGGCTGAAACGGCCTGCCCCGGGATCGGCCAACCATGTATTTGGATTGAAACAGTCAGGAATCTTGACCATCATGGCGAAGGTGACGACATCCTGTCCGTCGGCGGCTCGAACGCCTTCTTCTATGCCGGGAATGACGGCAATGACGTGATCGACGGCTTTGATCCCGAAAACGCCGCAATCATCCTGCTGAGCGGCCTCAACGACAGCGGCATCGCCGATCTCGCCGGACGGGTTTCCGCCAGCGATGCCGGCGCCTTGGTCGATCTGGGAAGCGGCAGCTTTATCCTGCTGGCCAATCTGGATGGCTATTTCGATTTCGCCTGATATGCTCCGGCCCGGCGAGGGACCAGCCTTCGCCGGGCCGCCCCGATCCCCGCCCTGCCAGAAAGCCAGCATTTCATGAGACACGACCCCGCCCCGCCGCTACAATCCGAGGCTGCGCTGCCCGGCCTGCCCTTTGAGCGCATCGACGCCCTGCTGCGCAGCGAGGCCGAGGAACACGGGCTGATGCTGCGCTCGGGGCATGGCCACTCGACCTGGTGCCAGGTCGATGGCGGCGAATTCGGCGCGCGCGTGGGGCCCGAGGGCAGCGTCCTTTACGTTCGCGCCCATGACCGCGACTGGCTGTTCACCCTGCAAGAGGCGATGACCTGCCACCTGATCGGGATCGACCCCGATCTGGCACCGCTGCTGCGCTGGTCGGGCCTGCCCCGGATGGGCGAGCTGCCGCCCAATTTCAGCTTTGCCCGGGTCGAAAGCCTGAGCCCTGCCGGGCGGTATTTCCTGCGGCTGCGCCTGCGCGGCGACAATCTGGACCGGCTTGCCCGCGACATGATCCATTTTCGGCTGATCCTGCCGCCGCCCGGCGATCCGCAGCCCGAATGGCCGATGACGGGCGCGAATGGCCAGACCGTCTGGCCGCGGGGCGACAAGGCGCTGCACCGCCCCGCCTATACCGTCCGGGCCATTGACGCGGCGGCCGGCTGGCTGGAGACCGATATCTTCATCCATGACGGCGGCCGGGTCTGCGACTGGGCGCGGAATGCCGCGCCCGGCATCCGGGTGGGACTGACTGGGCCGGGCGGCGGCGGCGTGCCGTTGGCGCCGCGGCTGCTGATCGGCGGGGATGAAACCGCCTATCCGGCGCTGGCGCGGATCATCGAGGCGCAGCCGCCCGAGACCTGCGGCGACTGCTGGCTGTTCGGCGATGCCGAGGACTATCCCCTGCCCCGCCATGACGGCATCCGGATGATCCGCGCGCCGCGCGGCGAGGCCGAGCTGGCGGCGCAGCTGACCCGGCAGGGCACGACCGCCGCGCGCATCTGGCTGGCCACCGAGAAAAGCCGCATCGCGCCGCTGCGCAAGGCGATATTCGAGCATCTGGCGATTCCGAAACAACGCGCGCATCTGGCCGCCTATTGGATCGCCGGCGACCCGGCGCGGCAGTAATCGCAACCGATGATATGGCCCGACGCCGTCCTGAAGTTTGCGGGCCGGCAATCGCGCAGCTGACAGATCAGAAGTAAGGGCAAGCCCGCACCGCCAGCCTGTTTGACCGACAAGGATCAGGCATGTGACGCGGCCGCCGGCTTCAACCTCCATCGCCCTTTCAGGCCTGTATCTGGCGCAATCCATACCGCATTTACCTTGTGGCGGCCGCCCTGCCGCCGATCCTGCGCGCGGCGTCGATCTGGCGGTCATCGGGGCGCTTGGCGCGCTGCTGGCGCCCTGGGTGCTGAAAGCGGCCTAGGCCCCGGTCATCGACCGGCTGGCGCGCCATCCCCGCATCGGGCGCAAGGGCGTCGTGCTGCTGTGCCAGGCGATCACCCTTGGCGCGATCCTGCTGCTGTCGCGCCTTGATCCGGTGGCCGAAGCGGTACGGTTCTTTCCGATCCTGATGACCATGTCGCTCAGTTCGGCGACGCAGGACATCGCCGCCGATGGCTGGGCGGCCGAGCACCTGCCCGCCGGGCAGCATGCCTTCGGCAATGCGGTGCAGGCGGGCGCGTTGGCCTTTGGCGTGCTGATCGTCGGCCGTACCCGCCGGGCGATGCCCGCCATTCCGTTCCTGCCCGGGCAGACCGTTTCCTTCGCCTCGCTGCGTCCCGACGCGCAGATCGTCGAGATCGGCCTGCACTATTCCGGCGCGGCGCTCAGCGCATCGGCATCGGCCTTTCTGTCCACCTCGGACGAGGGCACCGTCACCCAGCAGGAGGAACGCATCTGGGGCGGCGAGGCCGCGCTGGTCTATGCCGCCGGCCGGGACAAGACCGGCCAGCCGGAACTGGAGGAGATGGTGACGGTGAATGCCTATGGCTCTTACCCGCTGGACGGCGGCGCGCTGCAGTTCGGTGTCACCAACCTGCTCGGCCGCCAGCAGGAGAACAGCACCGCCACCTCGGTCCGCGAAAACCCGTTGAACGGGGACGCGATCCGTGTCGCCGATCAGGGCCGCCGGGTCTATCTGGGCTACGGCTGGTCGTTCTGGCAGGCGCGGCCGGCCGCGACGGGTCATAACGGTTTCTTCGGCAAGCCTGTCCATCTGTTGCAGATAATGCCGTGCCGACCCGGCTGTCGCGTTCGGGGGCCGACCGATGACGACAACAGGGGTTGTGGAAATGCCGGACGGCGCTACGCTGGAGGGAACGCGGATCGCCTGACGCTGCCGGGCCGTGAAGTGGTTGAACGATTGATTGCGGCGCGGCCGGAAGCGGTCAGAACGGGAAGAAGAGGCAGAATGACACCATTCGCGATCACCGGCGTGCAGATGTGGGTCAACGCGGTGCAGCCCAATATCGAGGGCATGTTGCAGCGGATCGACATCCTGATGGCGCGGTTTCCATGGACCCAGATGGTGCTGTTTTCCGAACTGGCGGCCTTTGGCCCGCTGACCCGCCATGCGCTGCCGCTGACCAACGAGCATATCGAGCGGTTTCAGGCGGCGGCGCGGCGCCACCATATCTGGCTGCTGCCAGGGTCGATGTTCGAACGCTGCCCGGACGGGCGCATCTACAACACCGCGACGGTGATCAACCCGCTGGGCGAGATCGTCACCACCTATCGCAAGATGTTTCCCTTTCGCCCCTATGAGGCGGGCGTCGAGGCGGGAACCGAGTTCTGCGTCTTCGACGTGCCCGGCATCGGCCGGTTCGGCCTGTCGATCTGCTATGATATCTGGTTCCCCGAAACCACCCGGCAATTGACCAGCCAGGGGGTCGAGGTGCTGCTGCACCCGGTTCTGACCGGCACCACGGACCGCGATGCCGAACTGGCGATCGCGCGCGCCACCGCCGCGCAGTTCCAGTGCTACATCTTCGACGTGAACGGGCTGGGCGCCGGCGGCAATGGGCGGTCCTGCGTCGTCGATCCTTCGGCGCAGGTGCTGCACCAGTCGACCGGGCAAGAGGACATGTTCCCGATCGAGGTCGATCTGGACCAGGTCCGCCGCCAGCGTCTGAACGGGCTGAAGGGCCTGGGCCAGGTGCTGAAGAGCTTTCGCGACCGGGCGGTCGATTTCCCGGTCTATGACCGCAGCAGCGGCACCGACGCCTATCTGCAGTCGCTTGGCCCGCTGGCCATGCCCCGGCAGGGCGCGGTCTTTACCGGCGACCATTCGTTTCGCGACACATATCTGGACGCGACACGCGATCACGGCGTCCAACCATCGTTCAAGGGCAGCGAGGGGAGCGCTGTCCCGCAGGGAGTGACATCACCGGGCGACTAGACACAGAGGCCCCGTTCAACGGGGCGGCTGGCCGAGGAGCCAGAGCCACGGCCCGCGGGAGAGGGCCGTGGCAGCGAAGGGAGGAGGCGATTTCCATGGAGTCGATGAGCGACTATTTCTCGGCCGTGCAACTGCGCGCGGATCGCTGGAGCGCGCTGCGCGAGGCGCTCGAGCGCTATGGCCGCAACAGGAACGGCCCCGGCTCGGCCAAACTCAAGGCCCGGATCGGCGAGCTTCTGGGATCGCTGGCGCTGATCGAAAGGTACTGGGCCTTTCCCGGCACCGCCGCCTTCGACTATATCCGGCGGCAGTTCGAGCATGACCATATCGACGATGTCGGCACCCTTGTGCGGCGGGTGACACGGGCGCTGACCACCGGCGCCTATCGCCGGCGCTCGATCCCGCTGGAGCGCGATGCCAGCGATGCCGACGACCATGATGACGAGGCGACCCTTTCGCCCGAGGCGCGCGCCCTGTCCAAGCATTATTTCGAAGTGCTGGTGGTGGACAATCTGAACGAGCATCAGGAGCGCTTCCTGAAGGATTCCATGCGCGCCATGCGCCGCCCCGAGGATCCCTTCATCTATGAACCCGTCGTGGTGCCGTCGCTGGAGGACGCGCTGATCGGCGTGATGTTCAACCACAATATCCAGGCGATCGTTGTCCGCCCCGGCCTGGAGCTGGAATCCAGCACCAAGCTGCCGATCCTCAAGCGCTATCTCGATCCCGCCGGCGGCGATACGATCGAGGAGATCCTGCCCGAAAACTACGGGCCCGAACTGTGCCGGCTGGTCGCCAAGGTGCGGCCGGAACTGGACGCCTATCTCGTCACCGATCGCTCGGTCGAAGAGATCGCCGGGCTGGACCTGGGGATCTGTCGCAGGGTGTTCTACAATCAGGAGGATTTCGTGGAACTGCACCTGAACATCCTGCGGGGCGTTCAGGCGCGCTACAAGACGCCCTTCTTCACCGCGCTCAGGGAATATTCCAAGCAGCCGACGGGCGTGTTTCACGCCATGCCGATCTCGCGCGGCAAGTCGATCAGCCGCTCGCACTGGATCCAGGACATGGGGGCGTTCTACGGGCCGAACATCTTTCTGGCGGAAACCTCGGCCACCTCGGGCGGGCTGGACAGCCTGCTCGAGCCGCATGGCCCGATCAAGGAGGCGCAGGAACTGGCGGCGCGGGCCTTTGGCTCGAAACAGACGTTTTTCGCCACCAACGGCACCTCGACCTGCAACAAGATCGTCGTGCAGGCGCTGGTGCGGCCGGGCGATATCGTGCTGGTCGACCGCGACTGCCACAAGTCGCATCATTACGGCATGGTGCTGGCCGGGGCGCAGGTCCGTTACCTGGACAGCTATCCGCTGAACGAATATTCGATGTATGGCGCCGTGCCGATCAGGGAAATCAAGCACCAGCTGCTGCGGCTGAAGGCGGCCGGCAAGCTGGACCGCGTGCGGATGCTGCTGCTGACCAACTGCACCTTTGACGGCGTGGTCTATAATGTCGAGCGCGTGATGGAGGAATGCCTGGCCATAAAGCCGGACCTGATCTTCCTGTGGGACGAGGCATGGTTCGCCTTTGCCCGGTTCAACGCCACCTATCGCAAGCGCACCGGCATGAATGCCGCCAACAGCCTGCGCGAGCGGCTGCGCTCGGCCGCGCATGCGAAAGCCTATGAAAAGCAGCAGGCCAAGCTCAAGGATGCCGACGAGGCGACGCTGCTCAAGACCCGGCTGATCCCGCCGCCGACGGCGCGGGTCCGGGTCTATACGACGCAATCGACGCACAAGACGCTGACCGCGCTGCGGCAGGGGTCGATGATCCACGTCAACGATCAGGACTTCAAGGGCGAGGTCGAGGCCAGCTTTCATGAAGCCTATATGACCCATACCTCGACCAGTCCGAACTATCAGATCATCGCATCGCTGGATGTCGGCCGCCGCCAGGTCGAACTGGAGGGTTTCGAATTCGTCCAGCGCCAGATCGACGCGGCAATGGCGATGCGGCGGGCGATCGCCACCCATCCGCTGGTGCAGAAATATTTCACCGTGCTGTCCACCGGCGATATGATCCCCGCCGAATACCGCGATTCCGGCGTCGAGAGCTATTACGACCCGGAACGGGGCTGGACCGATACCTGGGACAGCTGGGAAAACGACGAATTCGTGCTGGACCCGACGCGGGTCACGCTGGCGGTCGGCGGCACCGGCTGGGACGGGGATACGTTCAAGACCCGGATCCTGATGGACAAATACGGCATCCAGATCAACAAGACCTCGCGCAATACCGTGCTGTTCATGACCAATATCGGCACCACACGTTCCTCGGTCGCCTATCTGATCGAGGTGCTGGTGGAAATCGCCAAGGGGCTGGACGAGCTGCTGGACGACGCCTCGCGGATGGAAAAGCTGGCCTTTGAACGGCGGGTCCGAAACCTGATGCAGGAATTGCCGCCGCTGCCGGATTTCTCGCGCTTTCACGCCGCGTTCTGCGCCGACCCGGCAACCGGCGAGGGCGACATGCGTTCGGCCTTTTTCCTCTCTTACGACGAAAACAACTGCGACTATCTGGAACTGAACGACGGGATCGAGGCCGCGATGGATGCCGGGCGCGAGGTGGTCTCGGCCTCGTTCATCATCCCCTATCCGCCCGGCTTTCCGATCCTCGTGCCCGGTCAGGTGGTCAGCCGGGAAATCCTGGCCTTCATGCGCGCGCTCGACGTGAACGAGATCCACGGCTATCGCGCAGAACTGGGCCTGCGCGTCTTTACCGACGAGGCCCTGGCCGGACAGACCAGGAAACTCGCAACGGCTGCAGAATAAGGGAGGGCCAGACGATCCATGCCAAAGCTGAACAACATCTCGGAAATCCGCCGCTACTTCCACCGCAACGAAGAGCCGATCTATTTCGTTTCGGCAACCAATTTCAACCTGCTCGGCATCGACGAATGGGTCAAGAATTTCAAGTATATCTGCTATCTGGACTGTTACGACGGCAAGCATCCGAACGTCTTTTGCCCCTCGGAAAAGCCGCATGCCGAATTCCAGTCGATCGAGGATATCAACAACTATCTCTTGCAGCACAAGGAAGTCATCGACCTGGTGAAACGCCGGGGCGGCAAGCCGAAATTCGTGTTCCTGATGTTCGACGAGGAAACCGAAAGACTGGTCGGGGAACTGGGCGGCGAAATCTGGTTTCCCAAGGCCAGGCTGCGGACCAAATGCGACAACAAGATCGAAACCGTCCGCATCGGCAACAAGGCCGGCGTGCCCTCGGTGCCGAACGTGCTGGCCGAGGTGAAATCCTATGACGACCTGAAAAAGACCTGTGAAACCGCAGGGATCGGGCATGATCTGGTGCTGCAATCGGCCTTTGGCGACAGCGGCCACACCACCTTCTTCATCAGGTCCGAGGCCGATTTCCGCCGCCATGAACACGAGATCGTCGGCCAGGGCGAGATCAAGATCATGAAGCGGATCGACTGCCGCGGCTCGGCGATCGAGGCCTGCGCAACCAAACAGGGCACCATTGTCGGCCCGCTGATGACCGAACTGGTCGGGTTCAGGGAGCTGACCCCCTATCGCGGCGGCTGGTGCGGCAATGAGATCTTTGCCACCGCCTTTCCGCCCAAGGCCCGCCAGAAAGCCCGCGACCTGACCTTCAAATTCGGCGAACAGCTGCGCAAGGAGGGCTATCGCGGCTATTTCGAACTGGATTTCCTGATCGACAAGAAAACCGGCGAGCTGTGGCTGGGCGAGCTGAACCCGCGCATCACCGGCGCCAGTTCGATGACCAACCACGCCGCCTTTGCCCATGCCGATGCGCCGCTGTTCCTGTTCCACCTGCTGGAATTCTCGCGCGCGCAGTTCAAGCTGGACGTGGACGAGCTGAACGCCCGCTGGGCCGATCCAGACATGATCGACGGCTGGTCGCAGATGGTGATCAAATATACCGAGGACAATGTCGATATCATCACCGAGGCGCCGCCGACCGGGATCTACCGGATGCGCATGGACGGCAGTGTCGTCTTCGACCGTTTCGACTATCACCGCCGCGCCGTCGAAAGCGAGAATGAGGCGTTTTTCCTGCGCATCCAGAAACCCGGAGATTACCGTTACGAAGGCGCGGATCTGGGCATTCTGGTGACCCGGGGCCGCTCGATGACCAACGGTTTTCAGCTGAACGAACGGGCCAAGCGCTGGATTCACGGCATCAAGTCGCAATTCGCCGCGCGGCCCCTGCCCGAAGTGACGGCCGGCCCGGCGATTTCCGACCCGGCCTTCAAGATCCTGTAGCCGGCGATGCAGCTTGGCTGGCGCGCGATAAGCGAGGCGACGCCCGGCCCGGCATGGGCCGGGCTGTTCGCCGAATACTGGCCCGCCTATCGCCGCTGGTGGCTGCGCGAGGGCGCGGATGCCCGGCCGACCTATCGCGAATGCCGCAACGCGCTGGAACAGCACATGCCCGGGATCATCCCGCTCTACGAGGCGCTTTGCGATCTGGCGGGGGGCGGCGATCTGGCCTCGCGGTTTCTGTCCTTTTATCGGCCGCCGCCCTATCTGTCGGGCTGCAGCCAGGCGATCTGGCCGGGGAAAGAGCCGGTTCTGGTGCGCAATTACGACTATAACCCGCATGCCTTCGACAGCATCTTCCTGCACAGCGAATGGCAGGGCCGCAAGGTGATGGGCAGCTCGGACGGGCTTTGGGGGCTGGTCGACGGGGTGAACGACGCGGGCATCGCGCTGTCGCTGACCTTTGGCGGGCGGCGCGTGGTCGGCGACGGCTTCGGCGTGCCGCTGATCCTGCGCCATGTGCTGCAGACCTGCGAGACGGCGGCCGAGGCCGGACGAATGCTGGCGCGGATCCCCAGCCACATGAGCTATAATGTCACCGTGCTGGACCGCAAGCGCGACTTCGTCACCGTCTACATGTCGCCGGATCGCCCGGCCATCGTCTCCCATAGCGCGGTCGCGACCAACCATCAGGAGCGCGTCGAATGGGAGGCCCATGCCCGCATGACCGCCACCGTCGAGCGCGAGCGTTTCCTGCTGCAACGGCTGACCCTGCATGTCGAGCCCGAAGAGAAATTCATCGGCGCCTTCCTCAAGCCGCCGATCTATTCGACCGCATTCGACCGAGGGTTCGGTACGCTCTATACCGCCGTCTACCGGCCGCGCCGGGGCGAGGCGGAACTGCGCTGGCCCGGCGCGATCTGGCCGCTGCACCTGGACCGGTTCAAGGACGATCTGCGCATGATACGGGTGCCGGCGCCGAAGCCCATGCACGATCCGCTTGCCTCCGGCGTCGGCTGACAGCCCGCGCCGCAGCCCGGTCCTGTTCCCTGCCGCCCGTCAAACCGCCCACGTCCCAAGGCGATTCCGCTTGCCCAAGATACGTTGCGGCCGGGCGCGTTTGCCGGCGGTGATTCGCCCGTGCCACCAGCGAAAACACCCTTGTCCAGCATGCCCCGCAGGCCAGAGCCCGGAGTCCGGGCGATCCGCGCATCGGTTAAATTCACTGTAAAAGCGATATATTGTTGAACAATATTGCATCCATGAGCATATAATTATTGACATAAAATAGGATGATTTGTGACACTCGGGTCATCACAAGAAAAAACATATCCAACAGGAGCGCTCTTTGATGGCTGAACCCATCTCGACCTCACCCACCGCCAGCGCCGCCGCCCGCGGCGGATTTCTGGCGGCTATATTTCTCATGGCGACATCCGCCATCGGGCCGGGCTTTATCACCCAGACGGCGACATTCACTGCGACACTCGGATCGGCCTTTGCCTTCGCGATCCTTGTCTCGATCGTGATCGATTTCGTAGTCCAGCTGAACATCTGGCGGATCACCGCGCTGACCCGCAGCAACGCATCGGCCACGGCCAACGCCGCGATCCCCGGCTCGGGCTATCTGCTGGCAGTGCTGGTGATCGTCGGCGGGCTGGCCTTCAACATCGGCAATATCGCGGGCGCCGGGCTGGGCCTGAACGCGATGTTCGGGCTGGACCCCAAGATCGGCGGCGCGGCCTCGGCACTGCTGGCCATCGGCATCTTTCTGTCGCGCCGCGCCGGCCTGATTCTCGACCGCGCGATCATCGGGCTGGGCCTGCTGATGATCGCCATGGTGGTGATCGTGGCGCTGTCGTCGAACCCGCCGGTCGGCGAGGCCCTGCGTCAGTCGGCGCTGCCCGATGTGATCGATTTCGCCACCATCACGACGATCGTGGGCGGGACTGTCGGCGGCTATATCACCTATTCCGGCGCGCATCGCCTGTTGGACAAGGGGCTGGTCGGCGAAGAGAATCTGGCCAATGTCACCCGCGCTTCGCTCAGCGGAATCATCGTCACCGGGATCATGCGTTTCGTGCTGTTCCTGGCCATTCTGGGCGTTGTCGCCTCGGGGGTCACGCTGGACCTGTCCAGCCAGGTCGCCAATCCCGCCGCGCAGGCATTCGCCGCCGCATTGGGGGATTGGGGCATGCGCATCTTTGGCGTCGTGCTCTGGGCGGCGGCTCTGACTTCGGTGATCGGCGCGGCCTATACCTCGGTCAGCTTCTTCGACGTATTCGGCGCGATGACCGACGGCCAGCGCAGCATGGCCACGGTCGGCTTCATTCTGGTGTCGCTTCTGGTCTATGTCTCGCTGGGGACGGCGCCGGCGGCGCTGCTGATCTTTGTCGGCGGCTTCAACGGCCTGATCCTGCCGATCGGCCTGACGATCTTTACCTATGTCGGCTTCGCCCGTTCCGATCTGATGGGCGGCCATCGCTACAACCGGCCGCTGCTGATCGCCGCCGCGATCGTCTGCGCGCTGACCTGGTACATGGGCGCGAACTCGATCGGCGGGATATTCGCGTTCCTGTAGCGCCAGGCACAAGACCGGCGCGGGCGCCGCCGCCCGCCGCCCGACCCAAGGGAGGATTAGATGACTGCCAGAATAGATCTGAACAGCGATCTGGGCGAGGGCTACGGCGCCTGGAAGATGGGCGACGACAGCGCCATGCTGAACATCGTCAGCTCGGCCAATGTCGCCTGCGGCTTTCATGCCGGCGACCCGGCGACCATCCTTGAAACGCTGCGCGCCGCAGCCGAACGCGGCGTGGCCATTGGGGCGCATGTCTCCTATCCCGACCGGGTCGGCTTCGGCCGCAGGCGGATGGATGTCGCGCCGGCCGAACTGACCGCCGACGTGATCTACCAGATCGGCGCGCTGCAGGGCATGTGCCGGGCGGCGGGAACCCGGGTCAGCTATGTCAAGCCACATGGCGCGCTCTACAACACCATCGCGCACGACGCCGGACAGGGTGCCGCCGTGATCGCGGCGATCCGCGCCGTCGATCCGGCGCTGGTGCTGATGGGGCTGGCCGGCGCGCCGATCCTAGCCCAGGCGCGGGCGGCGGGGCTGGATACCGTGGCCGAGGCCTTTGCCGACCGGGCCTATACCGCCGGGGGCGAGTTGGTCTCGCGCCGCGAACCCGGCGCGGTTTTGCATGATCCCGGACTGATCGCGCAACGCATGCTGCGCCTCGCCACCGAGGGCGTGATCGAGGCGCAGGATGGCTCGGCCCTGCGTCTTCGCGCCGACAGTATCTGCGTGCATGGCGACAGCCCCGGCGCGGTCGCGATCGCCGCCGCCGTTCGCGACGCCCTGCGCGACAACGGCGTTCTGATCGCGCCCTTCACCGAGGGAGGGCGGGAAAATGCGTCCTGATCCCGACAGTGCCCGCGCGGCCCGTCTGGCCTGCCGCCGGGACGCGCCGCGACCGACCGCCGGCATGGCGCCCGGCTTCACCCAGTGCAACATGATCGCCTTGCCGCGCGACTGGGCATGGGATTTCCTGCTTTACGCGCAGCGAAACCCGAAACCCTGCCCGGTTCTGGACGTGACCGATCCGGGCAGCCATCGCAGCGCGCTTGCCCCTGACGCCGATCTGCGCACCGATATTCCGCTTTACCGGGTCTGGCGCGACGGCGAGCTGGCCGAGGAAACCGCCGATGCGACCGCCGCCTGGGCCGAGCATGGCGATCTGGTCACCTTTCTGATCGGCTGTTCCTTTACCTTCGAGACGCCGCTGCAACAGGCCGGGATCGAGATGCGCCATATCGCGCAGGGCCGCAATGTGCCGATGTTCCTGACCGATCGCGACTGTCGCCCCGCCGGGCGGCTGCACGGCAAGCTGGTCGTCTCGATGCGGCCGATCCCGGCCGGGCGCGTGGCCGAGGCGGTGACGATCTCGGCCCGGACCCCCGCCGTTCACGGCGCCCCCGTGCATATCGGCGACCCCGAAGGGCTGGGTATCGGCGATCTGTCGCGTCCCGATTTCGGCGATCCGGTCGATATTCGCCGCGACGAGGTACCGGTGTTCTGGGCCTGCGGCGTGACCCCGCAAGCGGCGCTGATGGCATCACGGCCCCCCTTTGCCATCACCCATGCGCCGGGCCATATGTTCATCACCGATGTGCCAGACACGCAGTGGCAGGTCTGACATGCGTTTCCTGCCGATTTCGCGCCGCAGCCTGCTGGTCGAGCTTGAAGACCTTGCGCAGACATTGGCGCTTTACGACGCAATGCGGGCCGATCCCCTGCCCGGCATCACCGATATCATTCCCGCCGCGCGGACGCTGATGATCCGCACCGAACCCGGCACCGCCGCCGATGCGGCGCTGGCCGGCGCGATCCTGGCCCGGCAGCCGGCCCCCGGCACCATGCCGGCGGCGCGGTCGGACGAAACCATCGAGCTGCCGGTCACCTATGACGGCGAGGATCTGCCCGAGATCGCCCGGCTGATGGAGCTGACCGAGGCCGAGGTGATCGCCGCCCATCAGGCCGCGACATGGCAGGTGGCCTTTTGCGGCTTTGCGCCCGGCTTTGCCTATCTGTCGGGCGACGATCCGCGCTTTGACCTGCCGCGCCGCAGCTCGCCGCGCACCCGTATTCCGGCCGGCTCGGTGGCGCTGGCCGGCCGGTTCTGCGGCATCTATCCGCGCGAAACGCCCGGCGGCTGGCAATTGCTGGGCCGGACCGCGGTTCCCATGTGGGACCTGGGCCGCGACCCGCCGGCGCTGCTGCAACCGGGCATGCGCTGCCGTTTCGTGGCGCAACAGGCCAGGCCGCATCCCTCGGCGGCGCTGCCGCCCGACAGGACACCGGCGACGGCCATCCGGGGGTTGCGCATCCTGGCCACGGGCTTTCCGATCACCTTTCAGGATGAGGGGCGGCCGGGCCAGACCGGGCAAGGCGTCTCGGGCTCGGGCGCGATGGATATCGGCGCGCTGCGCCGCGCCAATCGCGCCGTCGGCAACCCCTCGGGCGCCGCCGCGCTGGAAATCACCCTGGGCCCGGTGCGGCTGCGGGCCGAGTGCATGATGGTGCTGGCGCTGGCCGGCGCCGCGCGGGCCAGCATCGACGGCGCCCCGGTTCCGGCCGGCGCGGCCTTCGCGCTGGACCCCGGCGACGAGCTGCTGATCGCGCCGCCGGGTTCGGGCATGCGCAGCTATCTGGCGATGCGCGGCGGCTATCAGGTCACGCCCGTGCTGGGATCGGCCGCGACCGACACGCTGGCCTTTGTCGGGCCGGATGCGCTGAAGGCGGGCGATGCGATCGCCCCGGCAAACGGCGCCGCGATCGCGGTCGCCGCGCCCGAGATGCAACCCGAATTGCCCGGCCCCGGCGATCTGGTCGAACTGCCGGTCACGCTTGGCCCCCGTGCCGACTGGTTCACGCCCGACATGCTGCACCATTTCCTGACCCAGGAATGGCGGGTGACGCCCGACAGCTCGCGCGTCGGCATCCGGCTGCAGGGCGAGCGCCCTGTCACCCGCATTGATGCGCGCGAACTGCCCTCGGAAGGGACCGAGACCGGCGCCATCCAGGTGCCGCATTCCGGCCAGCCCGTGCTTTTCCTTGCCGATCATCCGCTGACCGGCGGCTATCCGGTCATCGCCACGCTGCGGCCCGAGGCGCTGGACCTTGCCGGCCAGATCCCGCCCGGCGCCCGTATCCGCTTTGTCGCCGACGCGCCCTTTGCCGCCATCGAACCCATGAGGTTTTCATGACCCTGTTTGTCGACTCTGCCGAGCTTCGCCCGATCCGCCGCCTGCTGATCGCAAATCGCGGCGAAATCGCCGTGCGCGTGATCCGCGCCTGCCGCGACGAGGGGATCGAGACGGTCGCCATCTATGCCGACAGCGACCGCGACGCGATCTTCGTGCGCATGGCCGATCAGGCATTCGCCCTGGGCGGCGACAGGCCGGCCGAGACCTATCTGGATGCCGAGAAGATCATCGGGATCGCGCTGAGGGCGCAGGCCGACGCAGTTCACCCGGGCTATGGATTCCTCTCTGAACGCGCCGATTTCGCCGCCGCCGTGCAGGCGGCCGGAATGATCTGGATCGGCCCCGATCCCGGCGTGATCGAGGCGCTTGGCGACAAGATCGAGGCCCGCCGCATCGCCGAGGCGGTCGGCGCGCCGCTGGTCGCGGGCACCCCCGGCCCGGTGGAAACCCCGGCCGACGCGCTGGCCTTCGCGCGCGAACACGCCCTGCCCATCGCCATCAAGGCCGCCTTTGGCGGCGGCGGGCGCGGCATGAAGGTCGCCTGGCGTCTGGAAGAGGTCGAGGAACTCTTCGAAAGCGCCACCCGCGAGGCACTGGCCGCCTTTGGCCGGGGCGAATGCTTCATCGAGCAGTTCCTCGACCGGCCCCGCCATGTCGAGGCGCAGGTGCTGGCCGACCGGCATGGCAACGTCAAGGTGATCGGCACCCGCGACTGCACCTTGCAGCGCCGCAACCAGAAACTGATCGAAGAGGCCCCCGCCCCCTTCCTGACCGACGAACAGCGCGACCGCATCCACGATTCCGCCCGCCGGATCTGCGCCCATGCCGGCTATAGCGGCGCGGGCACGGTCGAATACCTACTGTCGGCCAATGGCACGATCTCGTTTCTCGAGGTGAACACGCGCCTGCAGGTCGAGCACCCGGTGACCGAGGAAACGACCGGCATCGACCTGGTGCGGGGCATGATCCGCGTGGCGCAGGGCGCGCGGCTGGCGGACGAAACCGTGCCGGCGCCGCGCGGCCATGCGATCGAGTTCCGCATCAATGCCGAGGATCCGGCGCGGGGCTTTCTGCCCACACCCGGCCCGGTCGAGAGGTGGCAGGCGCCCTCGGGCCCCGGTATCCGTCTGGACAGCGGCGTGGCGCAGGGCTCGGTGGTGCCGGGCAGCTTCGATTCGCTGATGGCCAAGCTGATCGTCTGGGGCGCGACGCGGGCCGAGGCATTGCAGCGCGCCGAGCGGGCGCTGCGCGAATTCGAGATCGGCGGCGTGGCCTCGGTCCTGCCCTTTGACCGCGCCGTTCTGGCGCAGCCCGATTTCCGCGCCGAGGATGGCCGCTTCCGCGTCCATACGCGCTGGATCGAAACCGATTTCGCGGACGATCTGGCACGCACTCTGACACCCCATGCCCGCGTTGCCGCGCCCCCTGCCCCTGACCTGATGCGCGTCACGGTCGAGATCGACGGCAAGCGGCACCAGCTGGGCCTGCCCGCAAACCTGTTGGCGGCCCTGCCGGCGGGCGCCGCCGCCGCCCCGGCCGGTGCCGTCGATCAGCCCGCGGATGCGGCCGAGGTGACCGCGCCGGTTCCCGGCACGCTGTCGATCTGGCAGGTCGAGGACGGCGCCGAGGTCGAGGACGGTCAGGTCATCGCGGTGATCGAGGCCATGAAGATGGAAACCCGCGTCGAGGCGCATCGCGCCGGCAGGCTGTCGCATGGGTGTAAAGCCGGCAGCAGCGTCGGCATGGGCGAGGTGATCGGCAGGATCGGCTGATCCGGCGGATCGCCTGCGCGACGTGCGGCAACGCGGAACTGCGGCGCGGTCGTCTTGCCACGACCTTCGCGACGCTTGCGGCATCATGATGCGCTTGCGCGGAAATGCGGGACTGTTCGGATTCCCCGAACCACCTCTTGCGCGACTTCGGGCCGGTATCGATAGGTATTATCACGACAGCCTCGGTCCGAACCTGCCGGAACGCCCTGATTTCGTTTCATGATACATCTGGCGGCGGCCCGGATCGAGGCCGCCGGCGCCGTTCCGACTGGCGATCCGGCCGGGCGGAGGCCGAACACGCCCTGCGCCCGAGCCGCATCTTTTCGATCGCCTATCGCACAAGGCTGCCCCGGACACCGCGAGATTTCCGCGGACACGGCACTTCTGCCGCCAAGCCATTGAAAGGAAACATAACGGTCCCATATAAGATATGCGGGCCAAAAGGTCCGCGTTTCCCGTCAGAGATATGCCAATGCGCCGTCCCGGCATCAGTTTCAGAATCATGCGCAGCGAACAGGCGCATGTTCCTCCCCGGTCCCGATAGGTCGCGCTTCCAAGGCGCGCGGCGGGGCCGGGGGAGATCGTCTGTTCCATCCCTTCTTGCGCCCCGAGGTTCCCGCCATGTATCGCGCCCTTATTCCCTCCGTATGCCCCGGTTGCGGCGAGGCTGTGCCCCGCGCCGCCGCCTGGCGTTGTCCCCTTTGCCTGACATCCTTTGCTTCGGCCGCGCATTTGGCCCGGCCGCCGCAACGGCCCGGCCCCCGGATCAGGAGGCGACCCGATGACGAAAGCTGACGCGCCGATGCCGCGCCCCCGGCAGGGCGTCATGCTGTCCGCCCTGATCATGCTTGCGCTGTTCGGCGCCCCGCTTGTCGCACATCTGCCCGACGCCGCCGCCTGGTGGCCGCTGGTCCGGAACGCGACCGTCACGCTGGCGCTGCTGCTTGGCGCCCATCTGACCCATGCCCTGACCGCTGCGCGGCTGACCCGGCCGCACAAGGGTCGGCGGCCGGTGCCGCGGGTGGGGCTCGATCTGCTGCGGGTGGGGCTTTACGCTCTGGCGGTACTGATCAGCCTTTCGCTGTTCTTCCGGCAGGATCTTTCGGGGATCCTGACCGGATCGGGGCTGGTGCTGGCGGTGCTGGGCTTTGCCATCCGCAACGTGGTGGCCGATACGTTTTCGGGTCTGGCCCTGAGCCTTGAGGCGCCCTTTCGCATCGGCGACTGGGTCAATATCGACGCGCTGGCCTCGGGCCGGGTGCAGGAGATCGGTTGGCGCACGACCCGGCTGGTCACCCGCGACAGCACCTATGTCATCCTGCCCAACAGCCAGATCTCGCGCCAGCGGATCACCAATTACAGTGCGCCCCGGCAGAACTACCGCAACCATGTGGAGCTGACGCTGCCCGTGACCATGCCGGTGGCCGAGGCCCGCGCCCTGATCGGCAAGGCGCTGGAAGAGGCCAGGACCATCGTGCAGGGTAAGAACCCCGAGGTTCTGGTGGCCCGTTTCGGCCCGCAGGGGATCACCTTCCAGGTGAAATACTGGGTGCCGCAGCACGACCACGAGATCGCCTGCCGCAACGAGGTCTTCAGCCTCATTGACGCGGCGCTGCGCGCGCATGGCGTCGCGCTGGCCGCGCCGCCCTTTCCGGGACTTGTCGAAGCACCGCAGCCGCTGACCTGATCGCGCGGCTCGGTGGTCGCCCGGCCGGAGACGCGGCCATGCCCTTCCCATCTTTTGCAGGAAACCTGCCATGAACCAGGCCTTCGACGCCCTCCAGCCGGCCTATGCGCAGGGCCGCGCGATCCGTAGCGGGCGGCAGGCAATCAGGCCCTTGCAATGCAGGCCCCGACAGGGGCATTCAGATTGGCAGCTTAACTGAGCAGACTTCACTGGGTAATTACAGATCGGCAAGCGGCGGCTGCGCCCCACGCGCGTTCAGCTTGATGATCTGAAGTTCCAGGGCAGCAGGTCGTCGATCTTTGCCTGCGAGTGGGCGCGATGCGCATCCAGGCGCTGATATCGCTGAGGGGGCCATGGCTTTCACCCTTGCCCCGCCCCTGACCCGCAGCGATCTGGCAGTGCTGATCCGGGCCACTTCCCAGGCCGATGGCGAGACGCAGAATTTCGCCCTTCCCGCCAGAGCACCGTTGGATGATGAGGTCGAACACGGTTTTCTTTCGCTGCAGAATAGCGGGATTTTTGGCAAGGACATGGATGCGCCGGTTTGGGAATCCGAATTCTTCATCACCGAGGACGGCGCCCTGAGTGTGGACGGTTGGTCAGATTGCTGGATAACGGGTAAATGACACCGCTGTTTCTTACGGCTTCGGGGCCAGCACCGGCCTTGTGTTGCATCAAGGCATGCTGGCCGAGGGACGAACCGGTTTCGCAGGCAGCGGACCTAAATAGGCAGCGATTTCAAGCCGCAGTCGGCAGCCTTTGACGAGATTGGCGCCCAGCCCGCATCCGACAGGATACTTGCGCTTTGACAAGAGGCGATCAAAGGTCTTCACGCCAGCGGACCTCCGCAACCCGGGCCTGGTCATATAGCCATCATCTTGCCCCAACAGGCGCAGGAAGCTGGCATGAGCCCCATTGAATAGCCGCGACCGCCATGGCCTGATTCCGGGCGAAGCGGTGATTGCGGCCCGCGTGATGATGGCCTCCACCGTGCCGCCTCTTGCTGCCATCACGGGACCGGGTGTCGAAGTCGAACCGGTGCGCGAATTCGACGAAGGCGGCACGAATCATGCGGCCATGACTGCCGCATGCGCCGCCGCGCTGCCTGCCTCTGGCGGCGGGTCCTGCTGGATCACCGACTGGGATAATTCGCGCTACCGCGCGGCCGAGCTGTCCTATTCCGAACTACGCCTGCGCAGCCGCCTTGACCAGAACGTTGACATTTCTCATTCTCCACTGATCTTCGGCGATGTCGTAGCTAGCAAGACTTAGTGGAATTTCATACCAGTAACGCCTTTGTAAGGCCCTATTTCTTCAGCGAGGCCAGCACATGCGCGACGAAGGCCGCGACCGGCGGGCGTTTCATGGATTTCTGCCTGCAATTCAGAAAATTTCCCCGGCCCGCCGTGACTGACGCCGGGTGGGCATAGACCAGCTTTTCCTGCGCGATCGCCGGCGCCACCATGTGCTGCCAGCCCAGCATCATGCCCTCGCCGGCCAGCGCGGCCTCGATCAGAAGGCCGACCTTGTTCGTCGACAGGCTCGATGGCGATTTCGACCATTCCGCGCCCTGCGCCCGGAACCATTCGGGCCAGCCCAAGGGCTGCCAGCCGATCGCATCCGCGCTCCAATGCCGGTCATGCAGGTGCAGAAGGTTGACCCGGTTCAGCGCGGCGGGCGACTCGAAGGGGCCGTGCTCGGCCAGAAAGCCGGGCGAGCAGACGGGCTGCGCGGTCTCGGGGAACAGGAAATGCAGCTCCTCGCCGATCTCGCAGCGCTCGTTGCCGCACAGAAAGGCGATGTCCACCTCGGCATAGTTGCGGATCGCGTCGTCATTGTCCGAGGCAAAGACCACGAAGCCGGTCCCGGGATGTTCGGCGCGAAAGCTGTCGATCAGCGGCTTCAGCCAGAAGGCCGCCATGCCGTCGGTGGCCGAGACGGTCACCGTCTGCGGCCCCTCGTCCCCCGTCAGCGCCGCGACGGCCGCGCTGATCGTGTCCAGCCCCTCGGTGATCGCCGCCTGCAGGCGCCCGCCTTCGGGGGTCAGTTCCAGCGCATTATGCTTGCGGATGAACAGCTCGGTCTCCAGCGCGCGCTCCAGCAGGCGGATCTGCTGGCTGACGGCGCCCTGGGTCACGTTCAGCTCTTTCGCGGCCAGCGTGAAGCTGAGATGTTTCGCGGCCACTTCGAAGGTCGCGAAGGAACCGAGCGAGGGCAGGTAGCGGCGCTTGATGGGTGGCATGCGATCAGATCGTTCCGGAACCGGTTTCCGGTCATTCTAGTCGCGATTGCCATTCTTTCCAGCGCAGATAGGCATTCGCGCCGATCGTGTCGAAGGGATGCGGCGGCAGGCGCGAGGGCTCCGCCTCGGCGGTGAAGAAATCGGTGATCTCGCTGCCTTGCCCGCAGGCCAGTTCGGCCGCGCCGATCCCGGTCAGGGTGCCCCGCGCCGTGCCGAGGCCGTTCTGCACGCAGGCGGCGTAAAGGCCCGGCTCGAGCTGGCGCATGACCGAGACGGCATTCTTCGACAGGCACAGATGCCCGGACCAGCTATGCGCGAAGGGCAGGTCCTTCAGCATCGGAAAGCGGGCCTCGAACTTGCGCCGCATGGCGCGGCTGGCGCGGGCCAGATCGGCCGCGCTGGTCTGCATGTTCGGGCGGTAATAGCCACCCTGGCGGATGACGATGCGGTGGCCGCCCTGCGCGGGCCCGATGCGGCGGACCGTGCAGCCCATCGGATCCGAAGGCGTCAGGCCCCAGCATTCGTCGCCGCCAAGGGCGCGGATGGAATCGGGCGGCAGCTCCTCGGTCATGCAGGCGTTCAGCATGATATGCATCAGCCGGCCGCGCTTGAAGCCAAAGCTTTCCAGATGGCCGTTATTGGCCAGAATGACCCGCTGCGCCTGAATGGAGCCGTGATCCGTCGCCAGACGCCAGCCCTGCGCATTGCTTTCCAGCGTCCGCACGGGCGAATTCTCGTAGATGCGCACGCCGCCGCGTTCCAGTCCGGCCGCGAAGCCCTGCACATAGCCCGCCGGCTGCAGCATCGCCGTGCCGGGCGTGAACAGGCCGCCGTGATAATAGCCTGACCCGGTCACCTCGCGCATGTGCTGCGCATCCAGCATCTCATGCGCTTCGCCAAGCCGGGCCAGATGCGCGGCATAGCTTTGGTTCGCGGCCATGCCCGAGCGGGATGCCGCGCCGTTGATCTTGCCCGAGCGCTGGAAATAGCCCGCGGGAATCGCGTAATCCGCGACGGCCCCGGCCGCGAAGTCGATGGCCAGCCGGTTCAGCCGCGTCAGCCTGCGGTCCAGATCGTCGCCCGCGCCGGCATAATCCGAGGATGTCAGCTCATGCGGCAGGTCGATCATGAAGCCGGAATTGCGCCCGGTGCCGCCTTCGGAAATGCGCGCGGCATCGAGGATCGCGATATCCAGCGCCGGGTCGATCTGATGCAGGCGGCGCGCCGCGGACAGACCGGCGAAGCCGCCGCCCAGAATGGCGATGTCGCAGCCGGCATCGCCCTGCAGCCTTGCCCGGGGCGGTACGGGGGGCAGGATCACCCCCCAGCCCGCCGGACCGTTAAAGACCGGAATGCGGTTTGCCCGGTGAATGGTCATCTTGCGCCCGAACCTCCGTCAGCGATGCCAGGCATCCCGCCCATGTCACTTTTCCCCAAGGATCGCCGCGATATCGGCCCTGAGCGTGGTGATGACCTGTTCCAGATCGCGCTTTTCATCCGCGTCCAGACCCTGCAGCGGCGGCCGCATCGGGCCGGCGCGCAGCCCCGAGAATTCGACCCCGTGCTTGACGCATTGGATGAACTTGCCGCCCTGTTCCAGCACGGCCATCAGCGGCAGCATCGCCGACATGATGCGCCGGCCGCGGGCGAAATCGCCATCGACGGCGCAGGCGCGGTAAAGCGCGATATGTTCCTCGGGCAGGAAGTTCGAGCCGGCGCAGATCCAGCTGCGCGCGCCCCAGGCAAAGAATTCCAGCGCCTGATCGTCCATGCCGCAGGACATCTGGATATGCGGGTAGTCGCGCGCCAGCAGATGGACGCGGTTGATATCGCCCGAGCTTTCCTTGATGCCGATGACGTTTTCCGATTCGCTGACCCGATCCAGAAATTCGCGGCCCATGGCCACGCCCATCCGGCCGGGATAGTTGTAAAGGATGATCGGCAGATCCGCCGCGCGGTCGATGGTCAGCGCGTTCAGCGCGTTCTCGGCCTCGGTCGGGACGGAATAGGGGGGCGTGCCCAGAAGCAGCGCATCCGCGCCCATGTCGCGCGCGCCCTTGGCCAGGGCGATGGAATCGGGCGTGCGCATGGCGCCGGTGCCGACGATGACCGGAACGCGGCCCTTGGCGCGTTCGGTGACAAAGCGGGCCAGTTCCAGCCGCTCCTCGACGGTTTCGGCATAGTTCTCGCCGGTCGAGCCGCCCGAGATCAGCCCGTGCACACCGGCGCCGATCAGCCGCTCGATCAGTTCGGCCAGCGCGTCCAGATCGAATGCGCCATCCGCCTGGAACGGCGTGATCAGCGGCGTATAGATACCTTCAAGCGTCATTCTGCGGGTCATGTCGGGGCCTCCTCCCTCTGTGGGCGTCGCATGGAGCGGTGGTAATGCGACAGGGCCTGCGCAGGCAAAGTAGAATGTTCAGAAGCTTGGCATTAGCAGAACTATGGCACGCCCGCAGGGCAGCGCCTTTGCCTCTGGGAAGGTCGCGGGGTGGCATAAGTATCTGCTTATGCGCTGCCGGTGGATATTCTCGTTTGCCGGGCAAGGCCTCTGTTTGAAAGATTGCGCCATGTCGCCGCGACCCCGGTCACGGCAGGCAAGCAGGGGGGGAAGAATGTCCAGATGTCGCGTTTTCGGCGCGCTTGCGCTGTTGTCCGCCACGGCGATGCCGTTTGCGGCTCAGGCCAGCGACCGGCCCTACAAGCTGATCCTGACCAGCGAGGCGGGCGATCATGCCTCGCCGCTGGGCAAGGCCATGCGGCTGTGGGAATCGCTGATCGAGGAACGATCCGCCGGCCGCATCCAGGTCGAGGTCTTCTATCAGGGCGAGCTGGGCGGCCAGCAGGAGCTGTTCGACCAGCTGGTGCGCGGCAATATTCACATGATGATCACCTGGCCGCAGACATCCTATGACGAGCGGGTGGGCGTGAACTACATCCCCTATCTGGTGCTGGGCTGGGACGACGCCATCGCGGCCTTTTCGCCCGACGGCTGGGTGCAGGAGCTGATGGCCCCGATCTACGAGGATATCGGGCTGAAATATATCGGCCCCTTTCCCGAGGGCTTCGGCGGCATCGCCACGCAGAACCGCTATGCGACGAATTACGACGATGCGCAGGGGATCAAGGTCCGCTCGCAGCCGGTCTTTCCGCTGCCGCAGACGGTCAATGCCATGGGCTTCCAGGCCGTGCCCATCGACTGGGCCGAGGTCTATACCTCGCTGCAGACCGGGGTGGTGGACGGCGATTCCTCGAACGTCATCTATTGGGATTTCGAGTATTTCGGCGATGTGCTGGATTACTTCGTGCAGTCCTCACACAACTTCTCGTCCTATTCGCTGCTGATGAGCGACAGGACCTGGGACGACATGGACGAGGCCGACCGCGAGATCGTGCTTTCGGCCGCGCGTCAGGTCATCGACAAGCAATTCGCCGAGGCCCGCGCCGAGGATGAGCGCTGGATCAAGGCGGCGCAGGACGGCGGCATGGAATATGTCGTGCCCAGCGATGCCGAACAGCTGGCCTGGGTCGAACGCGTCCGGGCCGAGGTCTGGCCGCTGATCGAGGAAAGTCTGGGCCGCGAGATCATGGATGTGGTGCGCGCCAACGCGGCGGTGCCGGGCAAGGCCGGCGCCGCGGGCGGCTGAGCCGCCGGCCGGGACAAGGGAGGGAAAGACTGGACATGCTGAAGAAAATCGACGCGGCGATCGACCGCGTCATCCGCCCCGTTGTGGTCGTGATCGGCCTGGGCGTGGCATTCCTGCTGGTCGTCGGGATCGTCGCGCGCAGCGCGCTTGGCGCCCCGGTCTTCGGGCTGGAAGAGATCATGCTGCTGGCGATCATGTGGTTCTACATGCTGGGCGCGGTGCTGGCCTCGCGCGAGGGGTCGCATCTGCGGGCCGATTTCGTCGATGTGATGACCGAAAACCCGGCAATCCGGCGCGGCGCGGCGGTGATCGCCACGACCGTCTCGATCTTCGCGTCGCTGGCCTTTTGCTATTGGGCCACGGATTTCCTCAGTTTCAGCCTGTCGCGCGGGCAGAGGACGCCGGTCTTCGCCATTCCCTTCTGGGTCTCGCAGGCGAGCGTGCTGGTCGCCGCGATCCTGCTGACCGCCTATCTGATCCGCGATCTGGTCGTGCTGCTGCAGGGCGGGACGCCCGCGCGGGACGCCGATGAGGCAAAGGAATAAGCCCATGGAATCCCTTTTCGCAATTCTCGCCCTGATCGTCTTCATGCTGCTGGGCGTGCCGGTGGTCTTTTCCTTCGCCGCGATGGTGGTGATCCTGCTCATGGTCTATGATGTCAGCTGGTCGATGCCGATGATCACCGGCTACTGGACGGTGAATTCGGTCATCCTGCTGGCGCTGCCCCTGTTCGTGATGACCGGCTATCTGATGCAGACCGGCGGCATCGCCAAGCGGCTGGTCGATTTCGTCGAGGCACTGGTCGGGCGGTCCAAGACCGGCATGGGCACCTCGATGGTGGTGTCCTGCGGCATCTTCGGCGCGATCTCGGGGACGGCATCGGCCGCCGTGGCCTCGATCGGCTCGATCATGATCGGCCCGATGGAGCGGCACGGCTATGGCCGCGGCTATACCAGCGCGCTGCTGGGCGTCTCGTCCTTGCTGGGGCTGCTGATCCCGCCCTCGATCACCATGATCCTTTACGCGGTGGTGACGCGGCAGTCGGTGGCGGCCTGTTTCCTCGCGACCATCGGGCCGGGAATCGTGCTGATGATCCTGCTGTCGATCCTGAACCGCCTGCATGTGACCCGCCACCTGGGCGGCAATGACGAAAAGATGCCCTGGGGCGAACGGGTGTCGGAGATCGGCTCGACCGGCTGGCGGGCGATCCCGGCGCTGGTCCTGCCAGTAATCATCCTGGGCGGCATCTATGGCGGCTTCTTCACGCCCACCGAGGCGGCGGCGGTCTCGGTCGTCTATGCGATCCCGGTTGGCCTTTTCGTCTATCGCGAGCTGAACCCGCGGATGATCTTCGACGCCGTGGTGCAGGCGGCGGCGACGACCGGCGTGATCATGATCATCCTGGTCTTTTCCTTCGTCGCCAGCCGCATCTTCACCATCGAGCGCGTGCCGCAGCAGCTGACCGATTTCCTGCTGGGCAGTTTCGAAAGCCCGGTGGTGATCCTGCTGATGGTCAACGTCTTCCTGATCCTGCTGGGGATGATCATGGACGATGTCAGCGTCATCGCCATCGTCAGTCCGCTGATGGTCCCGGTCATGGCCGAGATCGGCGTCGATCCGATCCATTTCGCCGCCATCATCGGCACCAGCGTGGTGATCGGCGCGAACAGCCCGCCAATGGCGCCGATCCTGTTCATGGCCTGCCGCGTGGGCGAGACCAGCATGTCGCGCGTCATGAAGCCGGCCTTCTATTTCATGGGCTTCGCGGCGCTGCCGGTGATGCTGCTGACCACCTATTATTCGCCGCTGGCGCTGTATCTGCCGCGCTTGCTGGGCTACATGGACTAGCACCGACAGGAGGGACCATGGCACGTATCGGATTTCTGGGCACCGGAGAGATCGCATCGGTGATGGTCAGGACCATTGCCGCGGACGGGCACAAGATCACCGTGTCGCAGCGCAGCGAGGCGGTCTCGGCCGCGCTGGCACAGGCCCATCCGGGGCTGCAACGGGCGGACAATCAGGCGGTGCTGGACAACAGCGATATCGTCGTGCTGTGCCTGCTTGCGGATCGCGCGCGCGAGGTGCTGTCCGGCCTGAGCTTCCGCCCCGATCAGACGGTGATCTCGGTCATGGCGCGGATGTCGGTCGCGGAACTGGCCGGGCTTTGCGCGCCGGCCACGGATATCTGCGTCGCGATCCCGCTGCCGCCGATGCCGCTGGGCGGCACGCCGCTGGCGGCATTTCCCGACAACGCCCGGCTGCGCGAGATCTTCGGCCCCCATGCGCAGATCCATCCCTGCCGCTCGGAACAGGACATCGCGGCGCATTTCGCGGCGACGGGGGTGCTGCTGCCGCTGCTCGACCAGATCGATGTCGCCGCCGGCTGGCTGGCGGGGTTCACCGGCGACCATGCCGGCGCGGCAAGCTATCTGGCCGGGCTGATCGGCGGCTATTGCGAGCTGCTGACCGGCAAGGACGCGCCCGGCTTGTCCGAACTGCGCGCCGGGCTGGGCACCGAGGGCGGGCTGAACCAGACGCTCAGCAAGGCGCTGAAGGATGCGGGGACGCATGAGGCGCTGAAAGACGGGCTGGATGGTCTGCGACCGGGGCTTGGCCTACCCGCGTAGCACCAGACCATGCCGCACCGGCGGCGAGCGCGCCCCCCCTCGATCAATGAAGTGCCGGGAGCGTAAAGCACGCAACCACGCCCGATGGCAGCGGTAGAATGCGTGTGTGCTGCCAAGGTCCCGAATTACGATGTCTCCGTCCGGTGCCCGCGTCCGTCGGAGCCGGCAGCCGCAACGGCATTTATACGCATTCGCCGATGTCTTCTCGACCGTTGCTCTCGGCAGGTAGGGATAGATGGACAGGGCGATGGGGGATATCCGGGCGGGTGGGCTGACCTCATTCGGGAAGGCGATTGACCTGGCCATGCCCCGCCAGGAAAACGGCTCAGGTCCGGGCAAAGCCCGACAGGCCAAGCTCCAGCGTGCGTGTGATGAACGTGGCGACCACGGCCTTGCCGGCGGCTTCGCTCAGCGCATTGATGGCCTCGGGGCGCGCGCGCGCGGCGCGCATCGCGGCGGCGGGCGGGGCCTCGCAGGTCTCCGCCTTCGGGCAATGGCGGCAGATCTGCTCGTGGATCAGGTCGATTGCGCCCCTTTCGGTGCAGTAATGCACGACGATCGAGGCGGCGTGGCGGTTGATGACGACCGCGTTGACCCCTTCGAGCGCGCCGATCTCGCGCTCGATCGCCTCGATCAGGACTGGGTTGCTGCGGATTTGCGCGATCTTGAACCGGGCGCGGCCGGGAATGTGATGGACGCAACTGACCACGGGGGCGACTCCATAGGGGCTGGCCCATGATATCAGATGTCTAGAAAAACAGTCAAGAAATCGTCGCCTGCCGCCGGGCCTGATCGGGGGGCAAGCCGGCGCGGGCAATCGCCGAGACCAGCAGCGCGATGGTCGAGCCGTTATGCATCAGCGCGGCGGCCACCGGTGACAAGAGCCCCAGCGAAGCCGCGAGGAAAAGCGCCGAGTTGAAGCCGATGGCGATGGTGCTGTTGGACGAGATGATGCGCATGGCCTGACGGCTGACATCCCGCGCATCGGCCACCGCCCCGATCCGGTCGTCAAGCAGCAGCACATCGGCCGCGGCCTGCGCGATATCGGCGCCCAACGGCATGCTGAGGCCGACATCGGCACGGGCAAGCGCCGGGGCGTCGTTCACGCCGTCGCCGATAAAGGCGACCCTGTGCCCCGCTGCCTGAAGCCGGTCCAGGATGCGCAGCTTGTCCTCGGGGCGCAGTTCCGCATGCACCTGATCAAAGCCGAGATCGCGACCGAAGGCCTGCGCCCGTGCCGCGCGGTCGCCGGTCAGCATCACCAGCGTTTTCACCCCCGAGCCACGCAGGCGGCGGGCGGTATCGGCGGCATCATGGCGCAGTTCGTCGCGCAATCCGACAAGCCCGGCAGGCTTGCCGCCAAGCGCGATATACAGAAGCATCTTGCCCTCGCCGGCCAGGTGCTCGATTGCCGCATCATGGCGATCGAAATTCACGCCTTCCAGCCTTTGAAGGAAGTTGCGGCTGCCGATCAGCGCCTCGGTGCCGCCGACCGAAGCGCGCAGCCCGTGGCCGATCTCGAAGGTAACGTCGTCATGATCGAGATGCGCCGCGCCGCGCTGGCGGTTCTCGGTCACGATGGCCCGGGCGATGGGATGGTTGGAATGCTCCTCGACCGAGGCGGCAAGCGCCAGCAGCCGGTCCTGCGGCCATTCGTCGGGCAGGAGCGGCACCACGTCGGTCACCGTCAGCGTCCCGTGGGTCAGGGTGCCCGTCTTGTCGAAGACGAAAGTGTCGGCCTCGGCCAGCTTCTCGATGCTGCGGCCGCCCTTGATCAGGACGCCGCGCGCCACCGCGTCTGACATGGTCGCGCGCACCGCCACCGGCGCCGACAGCTTGATCGGGCAGGCGTAATCGACCAGAAAGACCGAGCTCAGCCGCCGCAGGTCGCGGGTCAAGGCCAGCGTCGCAGCGCCGAGGCCAAGCGTCATATACACCTGCCGGTCGGCATGTTTCTGGGCCAGTCGCTCGGTCTGCGACCGCTCGCCGAGCGAGTCGAGAAGCAGCCGCGCGATCTGTGCGGTGGTGGTGGCGTCGCCGACCTGCTGCGCCTCGACCCTGACATGTCCCGTCTCGATCAGGCTGCCGGCGATGATCGCGTCGCCGGGCTCCTTGCCCACGGGCACGCTTTCGCCGGTGACCGACGCCTCGTTGACCTGCGCCCGGCCGCTGCGCACCACCCCGTCGACCGGCACCCGCTCGCCGGTGCCGACCACCACCAGATCGCCGATCAGGACCTCGGCAAAGGGGACCTCCTGCGGGCCGCCGGCGCGTTCCACCCAGGCGGTTTCCGGGTTCGGCATCAGCATGTCCTGCAACAGCGCGGTAGAGTGCTGCATGGTCTTGTCTTCGAGATATTCGCCGGTGCCCATCATCAGGTCGGTGGTCATCGCGGTGCCGATCCCGCCGCGCAGCGCCCCTATCGAAACCGCCAGCGCATCCAGCAGTTCCACCGTCACGCCCTCGGTCACAAGCGACCGAACGCCCTTCAGCACACGCGGCGCGATCAGCGCCGCCCCCAGCATCTGACCCAGCCGGGCGGGCAGAACCGGCAGCGCCGCGAGCGTCGCCAGACGCAGCACCAGCGCGGCGGGCGAGGTTTCGCCCTCGTCGTCGTGATGGCGGATCTTCAGATCGGCGCGGCGCATTCTGCCGATCCGGTCAAGGATGCGCGCGCGCGTGTCCTCGGTGCCATCATGGCCGATCGTGATCGAGGCGGCATCGGTGTTGATCCGCACCGCTTGCACCCCCGCCACCGACCGCAGCTTGCCGGCAAGCTGCTCGGCATCCAGCATCGGCAGGGCCAGCGCCGGTACCCGCAAACGCAGCCGGCCGGGGATCTCATGCACGATGTGAAAGGCGACCGCCTGCCGCGCCAGCGTCACGTCATCCGCTGTGGAAGGGCTTTCCGTGGCGAGATCGAACCCCATGGCGGCGCGCTATCTGGCGCGCGCGGTGCGAATCTCGGCCTCGGCGTCGCGAAACCGCTCCTTGGCCTCCTCGACTCCGCTGCGCAGCGACAGCCAGGCATGTGCGGCACCGGTGATCGCGGCGCGCTGGACCGTCTCATTGGTCAGCAGGAAGGCGACAACGCCGCCGACCAGCGCACCGGTCAGGAATTGATCGGTCTGAATCGACCCGGAGCGAAGCGTCTGGAAAGAGGGGCTGGTCATGGTAAACTCCTGTACGGGATCTTTATCGCGGGTGCGCAAGCGATGCCGCACCCGGTTTGGCGGCCGGGCAGAGCCAGAACTGGCGCAGGTCAGCCGCCGCTGTCAGCCGCGGCCTCGGCCCATCGTCGGTTGGCCAGATACAGCACGCCGCCCGCCGCAACCGCCAGGGCCAGCAGCGGCACGGCGCGAGCGGCATGGCCGACGACCTGTGCCACCACCGCGGCGCCCGCCCCGATCATTGCGCTGTTCAGCGTGGCCTGCACCGCCTCGTCCGAGGCGATATCGCCATTGCGCAGCCGCCCGCTCTCGTGGATGCCGGCCCAGGTGCCGGCGATGGCGGCGCCGCTCAACCCGGCGCGCAGCAGCGCGTCCGCGCCGGGAAGCGGTTGCGCGGCCGGGCCGGTGCCGGAAACCGCCTGCATCACGCGCCTGTCTCCGTGCCGGGCTTGTCTTCGCCGGCAGGTGGCGCGGATTGCTGCGGTGCTGCGTTGCGCATCACGTCGCCCGCGCCGGCCATGGCATTGGCCATGACCGCCTTCAGCATCGGCAGGTTGGTCAGCGCCAGCACCACGCCGGCCCCGACCAGCGCGCCCTTCCAGAAATGCTTGTCGTCCAATGCCAAGAGCTTGCCCAGCGTGTCGGCATCGACATCGCCCCGCGACAGTTTGTCGAAGGCCTGCTTCAGGTCGGCGGCCTTAGTGCCCGCCGAAGCTGCCGCCTGCCAGGGCGGCTGGGCGCCATAGTAGTACCAGCCCTCGGGCATCGAACGGGTTTCCCCTTCTGCGCTGCGATTTTCATGGGTGCTCATTCGGACCTCGCTTTCTCAGTTCGAAACTCGATCAGGGGCTGCGAATCGATATTGTGGTCAAGCGTGACCAAAACGGGGGGACAAATCTTTGATCCCTGTCAATTCCGCGTATCGGCAACGCAAGGCGGCCGCCCGCTTGGCAAAACTGCATGATTTTGATGGCTTGGGCGATCCGGAGGCGGGAAACGACCGGGGTGCAAGCGCCGTTCCGGCGCGCAACCGGCGCTTTTCAGCCTGATGCCGGAGATACGCGCAGTATTTCACCTGCTCCGGGGCGGCCTGCCGCCGCGAGAAACATGCAAGCCATTGATATTGCTTTATTATCTTCTCGGCATGCAACAGTCGACGGGGCTTGATCCAAATCAAAGACATACTAAAACAGTCGGGGATATTATGGTTCCCGACCGAAATGATAAGGTGTCGGTAGCGCCGCCAGCGGGCCCGTTTGGCCGCTGCGCATAACGGAAGGCAGCAGCTTGCCGGCGCACCGCATCTTTCGCATGAAAAGTCGGGGCCACTGGAATGTTCCTGAGATTGCCCATCATCCGCCTGGTCGCCGCGATCCTGTTCGCAGCGCTGGTCGCGCCGTCCGGGGCGCAGGCGCAGCTCGATTATCGCGACCTGATGACCCGCGTCGAGTCGGTGCTGCGCGAGGCCGGCGCGGATTATGCGGCCGGCGATGCCGACAGCGCCAGGAACAAGGTGCAGAGCGGATATTTCGAACTGTTCGAGAATCTCGAAGGCCCGATCCGGGTGAATGTCTCGGCGGCGCGCGCCTTCGAGCTGGAGGCCGAGTTCGCCGAGATCCGCAAGATGATCATCGAGGGCGTCGCGGTATCGCAGGTCGCCGCGCGCATCGACACCCAGATTGCCGGCATCTGGGCGACCCTGCCGGCGCTGGAACAGGGCGTGGTCCTGCGCGCCGAGCCCGCCGCTGGCGAAAGCCCGGCCGCGGGCGCCCCCGCCGCGCCGGCGCCCGTCGAGCCGCATTGGCAGTCCGTGGTCGCGAAGATCGGCGAGATGATCGCCGAGGCCGCCACGGTCTATGAGGCGGGCGATTCCGAACGGGCGCGCGAGATGCTGCTGGCGGCGCAGTTCGAAGGCTACAAGAACTCGCTTCTGGAAAGCGCGGTCCGGCGCTTTCGCAGCCAAAAGGCCGACGCCGCCTTCAATGCGGAATTCAGCCGCATCATCGGGCTGGCCCGCGACGGCAAGCCGGCGCGCATGATCGCGGCCTCGGGCACGGTTCTGGTGGACGAGCTGAACGACGTGCTGCCCGGCCTGCCGCTGCTCGACGGCATGGAGGCCGCGAAAACGGCAGACCAGCAGCAGGCGCCGATCAGGGACTGGGGCGGGGTGAGCGATGACGTGATGGCCGAGATCGACGCCGCCATCGCGACTTATCAAGGCGGCGACCCCGGGGCAGCCATCAGCCATGTCCAGAACAGCTATTTCGACGTTTTCGAGTTCAGCGGCATGGAACAGGCGCTGGCGGTGCGCGACCCGGCGATGAAGACCACGCTCGAGGCGCATTTCAGCCGGATCGTCGGTCTGATGCGGGCCAGCGCCACGCCCGGTGATCTCGCCTCGGGGCGCGCCGCGATGCAGGCCGATTTCGACAGCGCCGTCACCTTTCTGGGCGGCGGGACGGAAACGCCCTGGGCGCTGTTCGTCTATGCGCTGATCATCATCCTGCGCGAAGGTTTCGAGGCGATCCTGATCGTCACCGCGATCATCACCTATCTGGTCAAGACCGGGAATCGCGACAAGCTGCCGGTGATCTACAATTCAGTGATGGTGGCGCTGGCGCTCAGCGCGCTGACCGCGGTGCTTCTGAAACTGGTGTTCCGTGCCTCGGCCGCCAGCCAGGAGGTGCTGGAAGGCGCGACCATGCTGCTGGCGGCGGTGGTGCTGTTCTCGATGAGCTACTGGCTGATCTCCAAGGCCGAGGCCGCCAAGTGGGTCGACTACATCAAGGGCACGGTCGACCGCTCGCTTGGCTCGGGCTCGCTCAAGGCGCTGTGGTTCGCCAGTTTTCTCGCCGTCTACCGCGAGGGCGCCGAGACGGTGCTGTTCTATCAGGCGCTGGTCGCGGATGCCGCGACGATGAGCGGCATCTGGGCGATCATCGCCGGCTTCGCGGCCGGCAGTGTCGGGCTGATCGCGGTCTATGCGATCATGCGCAGCGGTGCCTTGAAGCTGCCCATCCGGCCGTTCTTCATGGCCACCGGCCTGCTTCTTTACCTGATGGCCTTCGTCTTTGCCGGCAAGGGCATGATGGAGCTGATCGAGGGCAAGGTGATCACGCCCACGCTGATCGCCTGGCTGCCCGAGATCCCGGCGCTCGGCATCTACCCCTATCTGGCGACGCTGATCCCGCAACTTCTGCTGGTTCTGGCGGCTCTGTTCGCCCTGGTGGTGTTGCGGCGCCGGGCCGGCACCAAGGCCGAGCAAGAGGATACCGGAATGGGCAAGGCCTGATCCGGGCCGGCAAAGACAAGCAAGGCATCGGCAGATGCCCAGCCAGGCCGAACCAACCGCAAGCAGGACCGGGGCTGCCGTGCCCCGGCGGGAAAGGAGGGGACAGACAGGCCAGGCAATCGCAACCGGGAACCGCCCGGTCGCCGACAGAGGAACCGCCGTCCCGGGACGGCAGCAGCGAACGGAACAGAGGATGAAGATGAACAGAACGCTTTTGCGCAGCACATGCCTGATCGCCGCCATGGGCCTGCCGATGGCAGCCGGCGCGCAGGCGGAATTCAAGGAATATCCGATCGGCGAGCCGGTCGAGATGAACACGCTCGAAGTGGCTGCGGTCTATCTTGCCCCGATCGACATGGAACCGCGCGGCATCGACCTGCCCGCGGCCGAGGCCGACATCCATCTGGAGGCCGATATCCACGCGCTGCAGGGCAATCCCAACGGCTTTGGCGTGGGGGAATGGGTGCCCTCGCTGACCGTGTCCTACCGGCTGGAGAATCTGGATACCGGCCGCGTCCTGACCGGCAACCTGATGCCGATGGTTGCCGTCGACGGCCCTCATTACGGCTCAAACATCAAGATGCCGGGCGCCGGGAATTACCGGCTGGTCTATAATGTCGACCCGCCGTCGCGGCAGGGTTTCGGTCGCCATACCGACGAGGCGTCGGGCGTCGGCAAGTGGTTCCAGCCCTTCGAGGCGGAGTTCGCCTTTGAATATGTGCCGCTGAACTGATCGGCCGGCCCGCGGAAGGAAAGGATCTTTATCATGAGCGTCTATCTTGCACAGATCATCGCCTCCTTTCTTCCCGCGGTGCTGATCGCCGGATTGCTGTTCGCCCTGGCCCCCGGCGGCCCGGGCGCGCGCGGCTGGCGCATTGTCGGCCCGGCGCTGGTGCTGGGTCTGGCGGCGGGCTGGGCGGCGCATCGCTGGGCGCTGGCCGGCGGCGTCGGCGTCGCGACCCGCTCGGTGATCGAGATCGCGGCGCTGGCCGCCCTGGCGGCGGGGCTGGCACTGGCCGGTTTCGCGCGCCATCGACCGGGCCTCTACGTTGCGGGCAGCATCGCGGTGGCGGCGCTGCTTGCCATGCAGGGGATGTATGCCTTTCGCGCCGGAACCGAGGATCAGGTCTTTACCTCGACGGCGGTGCTCAACACCGACATCATCCTGAATACCGCCGCGGTGCTGGCGGGCGCCGTGGCCATGAGCGGGCTGGCGCTGGCGTTGGCCCATATCGGTCGGGCGGTGCCACGGCTGAGCGCCGCGGCGCTGCTGGTCGCCAGTGCCTTGCCGGCGCTGGCCTGGGGCGCCGATCTGATGCTGGCCGGGCTGCAAACCGGCATGCTCGCGGTCAGCAGCACGCGCATCAGCATTGTCGCCAAGGCCGGCGCCTATGATGATTACCTTACCTATGCGCTTCTGGTCTTGCCGGCGGTTCTGGCGGCCGCTTTCTGGCGGCGGACGCGCGCGACGGTGCCGCAAGCGGCGGGAAACCGGGCGGAACGGCGCAAGGTGCGCGCGCGCGCCCTGACCGAGGCGCGCTGGATGCGCGCCACGCTGGGCATTGCGGTGGCGCTGGTGGCGTCGCTGCTTTATTATGACCTCTACGCCTCGCAGCCGCCACGCCTGTCAGCCGCCGCGCCGGCAGTTCCCGACAGCAATGGCGAGGTCCGCATCGCGATCGACAGCGTCGCCGATGGCGGGCTTTACCGTTACGCCTATATCACCTCGGACGGGCACCGGGTGCGGTTCTTCCTGATCAACCTTTATGACGCGGATCATGTGCGGATCGGCGTGGTGTTCGATGCCTGCATGATCTGCGGCGATACCGGCTATATCCAGGACGGCAACGAAGTGATCTGCATTTCCTGCAACGTGCGCATCTTCGTGCCTTCGATCGGCAAGGCCGGCGGCTGCAATCCCATACCGATGGACCATGTGGTCGAGGGCAGCGAGATCGTCATCGCCCGCGCCGCGCTGGAGGACGGGGCGATGTATTTCTCGGAGATCGTCGAGATCGAGGTGACCGATCCGGTGACCGGCGGCACGCTGCTGAATACCGAGGCCAAATACCGCTACGAATTCGACGGGCGCACCTATTTCTTCGAGACCTCGGAAAGCTACGAGACCTTCAAGGCCAGCCCCGAAACCTATGCCGGCAGCGCCGAGGCGCGGCTGCGGCAGCGCGCCGGGGAGCGGGTCTGATGATCGGCCGGATGATCCGCCAGAGCTTTTCCGAGGGCCGCAGGCGCAAGATGCTCGCGGCGCTCACGGTGGCGCTCGCGGCGGCGCTGATCACCACGCTGTTTACCCTGTCGGTCGATGTCGGCGACAAGATGTCGGCCGAGATGAAGGCCTATGGCTCCAATATCCGCGTCCTGCCGAAAAGCGAAAGCATCGCGCTGCGGATCGGCGGGGTCGATTACAACCCATTGAAAGGCCGTGACTATCTGGACGAATCCGAACTGCCCTATATCAAGGATATCTTCTGGAGCAACAATATCGTCGGCTACGCGCCGCTGCTCGAGGCGCCGGTGCGGGCCGCTGGCCAGACACGCGACGCGGCGCTGATCGGCACCTATTTCGACAAGAACGTGCCACTGGACAGCGACGAGGATTATCGCACCGGCGTCACCGTCACGCATCCGTTCTGGGAACTGGTCGATGGAAGCTGGCCGGATGACGAGGCCGGGGACGAGCTGCTTGTCGGCCGCACGCTGGCCGGGACGGCGGGGCTGCAACCCGGCGATACCGTCACCCTCGCGCTCGCCGCCGAGAGCGAGGGCGGCACCGGCAGCGCCAGCTATCGGGTCACCGGCATCCTCAGCACCGGCGAGGCCGAGGACGACGCCTTTGTCGCGCCGCTGGCGGCGGTGCAGGCGCTGACCGGGCTGGAGGGCAAGGTGCAATCGGTCTCGGTCAGCGCGCTCACCATCCCCGAGAACGAATTGTCACGCAAGGCGATCCGCGACATGGATTCGCTCAGCACCGCGGAATATGACAGCTGGTATTGTTCCGCCTTTGTCAGCTCCATCGCCTTCCAGATCGAAGAGGCGGTGGTCAATTCCGCCGCCCGGCCGGTCTGGCAGGTGGCCGAAGGCGAGGGCGCGGTGATCTCCAAGCTGCAGGTTCTGATGCTGGTGGTGACGCTCGCCGCCTTCGTCTCGGCGGCGATGGGGGTGTCTTCGCTGATGAGCATTTCGGTGATGGAACGCGCCGGAGAGATCGGCCTGATGAAGGCGCTCGGCGCCGAACGCTGGGAGATCAACCTGCTGTTTCTTGGCGAGGCGGCGATCATCGGGCTGCTCGGCGGTCTGGCAGGTGTGGTCGCCGGAACCCTGCTCAGCCAGTTGGTCGGGCTGGCCGTGTTCGGCTCGACCCTCGCCTTTCACTGGATCGCGGTGCCGGTGGTGGTGGCCGTCTCGGTGCTCACCGCGCTGGCCGGCGCGATCCTGCCGGCCCGCACGATCTCGCAACTGATGCCGGTGGAGGTGCTCTATGGCCGTTAGGTCCGGTGTTGTCGCAGGCTTTCGCTGGCTGATGCTGCGCAAGGCGTTAAGCCGGCGCAAGGCCCGTGCCGCCGTCGCCATCGCCTCGATCATGGTCGGGGCGGCGGTGGTGTCGGCGCTGGCCGCGCTCTATTTCGACATCTCGATCAAGATGAGCCAGGAATTGCGGGCTTACGGCGCGAATTTCTTCGTCGGCGCCGACCCGGCGAGCCCCGACCGGCGTTTCCCGGCCGCGCGCTATGACGCGATCCTGGCCGAGATCCCCGCCGACCGCCTGACCGGCGCCAGCCCGTTCCTTTACGGTGTGGTCAGCCTGGGGATCGGCAATGCGGTGCTGGCCGGCGTCGATTTCGAAGGGATGCGCCGCATCTATCCCTATTGGCGGGTCGAAGGCGGCTGGATCTCGGTGGCCTTTGACGATCGCAACGCGATGATCGGCAAGCAACTGGCCGAAAAGCTGGAGCTGCAGCTGGGCGCTACGATCGAGGTCTACGCCCCCGAAACCGGCGAGAAGGCCGAGCTGCGCATCAAGGGCATCATCGAATCCGGCGGCCCCGAGGACGAGCAGATGTTCGTCTCGATGGATCTCGCCCGGCGGCTTTTCGCGGTGCCCGAGCGGATCGACCTTGCCATGCTGTCGGTCGTGGCCGAGGGCGACGAGGCAGCCCGGCTGGCCGAGACGATCAACAGCGCGCATCCCGAGGCGGACGCCAAGCCGATACGCAAGATCTCGCAATCGGACGGGCAGATTCTCGACAAGATCGAGGGTTTCATGGCGCTGGTCGCCTTTGTGATCCTGGTGATCACCACGCTATGCGTGAATGCGATCATGTCGGCGATCGTGGTCGAGCGCACCCCCGAGATCGGCTTGCAAAAGGCACTGGGGGCGGACGACCGCGAGATCATGACCCAGTTCCTGAGCGAGACCGCGCTGATCTGCGCCATCGGCCTGGCACTGGGGCTGGCGCTTGGCTTCGCCCTGGCGCAGGTCCTGGGGCAGACCGTGTTCGGCGCCTGGGTCAACCTGCGCCCGCTGGTGATTCCGCTGACCGCTTTCGCCTCGCTCGCCGCGGCGCTGATCGCGGCGATCATTCCGATCCGCAGCGCCGTGCGCATCGTCCCGGCGCGGGTCCTGAAGGGAGAGTGACTGATGTTTGAAGCGGCCGAAACCGAGCCACGGCCCGCGGATCCGGGTCCAGCCCGCGACCGGGCCAAAAGCGTGATACGGACCGAGGGGCTGTCGATGATCTTCGGCGCGGTGCGCGCCCTCGACCGGCTCGATATCGACATCGCCGAGGGCGAGTTCGTGTCCATCATGGGACCGTCGGGATCGGGCAAGACGACGCTGCTCAACATCCTGTCCTGCCTCGACACCCCGTCCGAGGGCGTCTATCGGCTGGACGGGGTGGATGTCTCGGGCATGAGCGAGCAGCAGCGCGCGATGATCCGGCGCGAAAAGATCGGCCTGGTGTTCCAGCAGTTCCACCTGATCCCCTATCTCACCGCGCTGGAGAACGTCATGCTGGCGCAGCACTATCATTCCGTCGCCGATGCCGGCGAGGCGCGCGAACATCTTGGCAATGTCGGGCTGGCGGACCGCGCCGATCACCTGCCCTCGCAGCTGTCCGGCGGCGAGAAGCAGCGGGTCTGCATCGCCCGCGCGCTGGTCAACGAACCGGCGATCATCCTGGCCGACGAGCCCACCGGCAATCTGGACGAGGAGAACGAGAAGGTGGTGGTCGAACTGCTGCAACGGCTGCACGGCGAGGGGCGGACCATTGCGCTGGTCACCCACAATCCAGAGATGGGCGCCCTGGCCGGGCGGACGATCTATCTGCGGCACGGCAGGCTGGACAGGCAGGTGATCCGATGACCCGCATCCTGCATCTGATCGCGCTGATCGGTCTTCTCGCGCTTGCCGCCTGCAAGGACGAGGCCGCCATCGAGGTCGGCCAGCCCGTGCCCGACCTGGCGGTTCTGGATCGCGACGGCAATCCGGTCGATCTGGCCGCCTATCGGGGCAAGGTGGTGTTCGTCAATTTCTGGCAATCGGGCTGCGGCCCCTGTCTGGTGGAGATGCCCGAGATCGAACAGGTCTACCAGGATCTGCGGAGCCGCGGCTTCGAGGTGCTGGCGATCAATATGGGGCAGGACGGCGACACGATCGAGAACACCCGTCGCCGTACCGGGGTGTCCTATCCGCTGCTGGCGGACCGGCTGAAGCTCGCCTCGGTGCAGTTCGGCGTGCTGGCAGTGCCGACATCGTTCCTGATCGACCGCGACGGCAGGCTTGTCGAACGCATCAACGGCCCGCTGACCCGCGCGCAGCTCGAGACCCGTCTGGCGCAGCTCTTGTGACCCGGCCCGGGCCGGGTATCGCGGCGGAAACGCTGCCAGGGGATTGATCCGGCGGTTTGGTGGTGTGATCCTTTCGCATGAGTGTAAGGATGCCGGCGATGACGGCTCGTCTCACGGGGCAACTCGTGCAGGGGCTTCGGACGCCCGCCGGTGATCGGGCCTGCGTAAACACGCCGCCGCCCGAACCGGCAGCGGCGTAACCGAGGCGGAAAACCAATCAAGAAGCGCCTGATACCCGTTCCGAATTCCCCGAGCCAGCGCTGAAATAACCCGTCATCCGGGCGCGTCACGACCGACAGATCGGCGGCCGGAGCGGGAGGGCGCTATTCCCCCCGCAACGCCGCGACATAGCCCGAGGCATCGCGCCCGGTGGCATTCACCTCGTCCAGGATGCGCTGGACCACCGGCGCCGCCGCCTTGTTGAAGCGATCCGCCTCTTCGGGCGAGAGTTCGATCACCTCCTTGCCCGCAGTCGCGGCGAATTCGGCCAGCCCGCGCTCGGCGCCCTCAAGCTGGATGCGGTTCGCCCGCAACGAGGCATTGCGCCCCGCCTCGATCACCGCCGCCTGTTCCGCCTCGTCCAGATCGCCGAAACTGTCGCGATTCATCAGCAGGAAAAAGCTGGAAAGCGAACTGTCCATGCCGGTGGTGATGTATTTGGTGACCTCGGACAGGCGAAAGGAAAAGGTGGTGGTCCCGTCGATGAAGGCCCCGTCCAGAACGCCGGTCTGCATGGCGTTGTAGATATCTGGCGCCGGCATCGAGACGGGCGACGCGCCCCAGGCCTCGATCACCAGCCCGGCATTGCGCGAGGGCACCCGGATCTTCATGCCCCTGAGGTCGTCCAGCGTCCTCACCGGACGGTCGGCCATGAACAGCAGGTTCGGCGCGTTCGACCAGAGCCCGATCAGCTTGACCCGCCGGTATTCCTGGGACAGCGCATCCAGATTGTCCAGCATGCGTTGGGTGCCCGTCTCGGGTTCGATGATGCCGGGCAGTTCGGTGACCAGCGTCAGCGGAAAGGTCGAGGCGGTATAACCCGGCAGGCCGAACACGATATCGGCGACGCCATCGACCGCGCGGTTGTATTGCTCGGCCGGGCCGGGGCCAAGTTCGCCGCCGCTATAGACCCGGACCGTCAGATCGCCGCCGGTGGCGGCCGCGATCTCGTCGTTGAAGGGTTTGTAGACGTTTTCCATATAGGGATGCGTCGAGGGCTGGAAATCGGCCAGCTTCAGCACTTCGGCCCCTGCCGCGGTCGTCATGACCGCGGCACCAAGACCAAATATCCCGGCGATATCTGTCAGTTTCATAGGGGGTCCTCCTCCGCCCGTTCGCGATGTCTCAGGTCTGCGCGCGATACTGCTTGCGCGACGCCTCGTGGATCGGCCAGGGATGCACCTCGGCCCCGACCTCCATCTGGCGGTGCTCCTCGACATGCGGCTTGTCGGTGCCGCCGTCCTTTTCGCCCCAGAGCACGGAAAGCCTGGTCCCCTGCTCCGCCAGATCGCCGCGGACCATGGCCAGCGAAATCCAGGCCCGTTCGTTCGCGGAATAGACCGGATAGGTCGAGATGCCGACCATCTCGCCGTTCAGCAGCACCTGGTCATAGGGATGCGCTGCATAATGGCCGGCCGGCAGCTCCATCAGCTTCGGAGCGGGGAATTCCTCCATCATGCCGGCAAAGATCTTCAGCACGTCCTCCCTGTCCCAGACCAGCGTCACCTTCACACGATGCGGCCGGTCCGCCATCTTTTCCAGCGCCTCGCGGCCGATGAAATCATGGTCGAAGCGGATCACCCGGCCATAGTCCAGATCCCAGGGGGTCAGGTAATAGTCCTCGACATTGTCGGGCTGAAAACTGCCGCCGACCGACGCGGTGGCCTCGAACCCGTTGGCGGGCAGCCATTCGCGGTAGCCTTTCATCCTGTCGCCCGAATAGATCGCGGGCAGCGGCGAGGGAATCCAGCCCGACTCCATCGCGGCGGTCGAATAGGCGCGCGCGCCGGCGCGCAGGATGCCGTATTTCTGCCCCGCTTCCAGCAGCCGCGCCATGACCTTTTCTCCCTCTTCATAGGGACCCCAAAGCTCCAGCCCCTGCGCGCCGCCCATGCCGTGGCTGAGGGTCCGCGCCTTGCAGCCGGCGACGGTGATCTCGCCCATGTTGAAGAACTTGGTGGTCAGCGGGCCGCCTTCGTTCACCTCTTCGAGGATCTTCAGCGCATCCGGGCCCTGCACCTCGAACCGATAAAGCTTGCGTGGCTTGTCGGGGGTTTCGAGGCTGCGGACATCCAGCTCGGTGGTGACATCCAGCCCCGAGATCTCGGCCTGATAGGCGACCCAGTGGCTGACCGGCGGACGCCCGATCAGCAGCACCTCGTCATCCTCCAGCCCCAGCAGGATCACGTCGCCGATGACATAGCCGTCATGGTTGCAGCAGATCAGCTGCTTGGCCTTGTTGCGGCCAAAGCCCTTGAAGCTGTTCACCCCGACCCGTTCGAGCAGCTTGACCGTATCGGGGCCGCGCACATAAAGGTCGGTCATGTGATAGGACTGGTTCAGCAGCACCGCGCCGTTGCGCCATGCCCGGACCTCCTCAATCCAGTTGGTATATTGCGGCGCGACCGGAAAGACATAGGGTCCGACCTGCGAATTCTGCAGCATATGGGCCGCGTTGCCATAGTCGCGGATGCGATCTTCAAGATTGTTCTGAGCCATCTGGTTCCTCCTGATTCAGATTTCGTCAACCATGCCAGCCCATCGACCCCGGCGCTTATCCGCAAGCTGCATGGGCTGTTTCAGTTTTGCTATTTGCGCGGCTGTCCGGGCGGGATGCGCCGCCGCATCACCCCATCCTTTCCGAGGCGTAGGAGCCCGGGCTGGCGGGAAAGACCACGGTCTTGTTGCCGTTGAGAAAGGCCCGGTCGTGAATATGGGCATGGACCGCGCGGGCCAGCACCTGCGCCTCGACATCGCGGCCAAGCGTCACATAGTCGCCGGGGCTCTGGGCATGGGTGATGCGCACGGTGTCCTGTTCGATGATCGGGCCTTCGTCCAGATCGGCGGTGACATAATGCGCCGTGGCGCCGATCAGCTTTACCCCGCGCTCGAACGCCTGCTTGTAGGGATTCGCGCCCTTGAAGCTGGGCAGAAAGGAATGGTGGATATTGATGATCCGGCCCGACATCTTCTTGCACATGGCATCCGAAAGCACCTGCATGTAGCGCGCCAGCACCACCAGTTCCGTGCCGGTATCCTCGATCACTTCCATCAGCCGGGCCTCGGCCTCGGCCTTGTTGTCCCTGGTGACCTTGATGTAGTGGAACGGCAGATCGTGGTTCACCACCACCCGCTGATAGGTCAGGTGGTTCGACACCACGCCCACGACATCAACCGGCAGCGCGCCGATCCGCCAGCGATAGAGCAGGTCGATCAGGCAATGCCCGAAGCCCGAGACCATCAGCAGCACCTTCATGCGCTGCGCCTCGTCGCGCATGGTCCAGGTCATGCCAAAGGGCTCGGCGACCTTGGCAAAGCCCTTTTTCAGCTCGGCCAGCGCCTTGCCGGTTTCGGGCTGGAAGGTGATGCGGGAAAAGAACCTGCCCGTCTCGGCATCGTCGAACTGCGCCGAATCGGTGATGTTGCAGCCATGTTCGGCCAGATAGCCCGACACCGCCGCGACAATGCCGCGCGTGGCCTTGCATTGGACTGTCAGAACGAGTTTCGTCACGATGGTTTCCTTTCGCTTGAGGGATGGCAGGGCGCGGCTCGGCGCCGGCTGATGCGGAATGCGTCCAGGGTGTTTTGCAGCAGGCAGGCAATGGTCATCGGGCCGACGCCCCCCGGCACCGGCGTGATCGCACCGGCGATGCCGCGGGCAGCGGCGAAATCGACATCGCCGGTCAGCCGCGATGTTCCGTCCCGCTCGATGCGGTTGATGCCCACGTCGATGACCGTGGCGCCGGGTTTGATCCAGTCGGCGCGGACCATCTCGGGCCGCCCCACGGCGGCGACCAGAATATCCGCCCGGCGACAGACCGCCGGCAGATCGCGGGTGCGGGAATGGGCCAGGGTCACCGTGCAGTTCTGCCCCAGCAGGAGCTGCGCCATCGGCTTGCCCACGATGTCCGAGCGGCCGATCACCACCGCCTCTTTGCCCGTCAGATCGCCCAGCACCTGGCGCAGCAGCATCAGGCAGCCGCGCGGGGTGCAGGGCACGAAGGCCTGTTGCCCAAGCGCGAGCCGGCCGACATTCAGCACATGGAACCCGTCGACATCCTTGTCCGGGCTGATCGCCTGAATGACCGCCTGCGTGTCGATCTGGGCCGGCAGCGGCAATTGCACGAGAATGCCATGGACGCGGTCATCCGCGTTCAGCCGGTCGATCAGCGCGAGCAGCGTCTCCTGCGCGGTATCGGCGGGCAGGCGATGCTCATGGCTCTCCATCCCGGCCTCTCTCATAGCCCGCCCCTTGGCGCGGACATAGACCTCGCTCGCGGGGTCGGCGCCCACCAGAACCACGGCCAGGCCGGGAACGGCGCCGTGATCCCGGCCAAGCTGCGCCACCTCGGCAGCGATCGCGGCGCGCAACCGGCTCGCGGCCTGCCTGCCGTCGATAAGCCGGGCCTCTCGCGCGGTCGATTCCTCTTTCACGGATTGCATGATCCTGTCTCCTCCCTGCTCACATGAATGGGACCACGGCGCCACCCCGGGATCCGGTCGCGCCGCGATGGCGAATCCCGCCTTGCCGGAAAAGAGTTAAGCGAATGCCTGCGCCCGGGCTTATGCAGTTTCCGAATGTGGCATACCGGCGTTGATATACCGCCCTGTCGGTCAGGAAGATCAGGGGGATACTCGCCAAGGGCGCCGCGCCTCGCTAGAGTTTCACAGGTCCTTGCAAGCCGGGAAGGAATCTCTTGCCCAAGCCAGTCCCCCGCCATGAACGGCTGGAAATCCGCGAGATCGTGGCCATCGACTCGGTCGCGCGCGCCCGCAGCTTCAAGATCGCCGCCGACATGACCCATTCGACGCAGCCGACCCTGTCGCGGCTGATCGCCTCGGCCGAGGGCAAGCTGGGGGTCACGCTGTTCCGTCGGGGCTGGTCGGGGGCCGATACGACCTCGCGCGGGGATATGGCGGTGCGCCTCTGCGCCGCGATCCTGCGGGAAATCGACGCCGCCGGGGACAAGCTGTTCGCCGACCGTCCGTCCCTGCCCGCCCTGCGGCTGAACCTGAGAAACGCGCATCTGCAGGCGGTCGAGGCGGTGACCCGCGAAGGCAGCGTCACGCTGGCCGCCAAGCGGCTGGGACGCAGCCAGCCCGAACTCAGCCGCACATTGTCGGATTTCTCCAAGCGCTTCGGGGTCGAACTGTTCCGGCGCAACCCGACCGGGATGGAGCCACTGCCGCCCGCCGCGATCCTGACCGAACTCTCGGGCAGCATCTCCTATCTGATGGAGAATTTGCGGCGCGAGTTTTCGCGCCTGGATGGCGAGGTCATCGGCCGCGTCGCCATCGGCATGCTGCCCTTTTCGGGGCAGGACCTGATCTCGCGCGCCTTTGCGCGGCTGACCAACCGGCACCCCAATATCCGGCTGGCCTGCATACCCGGCAGCTATAACGGCCTTGCCGAAGCCCTGCGCCGGCGCGAGATCGACCGGATCATCGGGATCATGCGCGGCGCAGACTGCCCTCACGGGATGGAGGAAACGCATCTTTACGACGAGCGTTTCACCGTGGTGGCGCGGCAGGGCCACCCCTTGCAGGGCAGCCGCGCCACGCCGTCGGAACTGGCCGAAACGCAATGGGTGATCGCCCCCCACGGCACCCCCGTCCGCGCCCATTTCGAAAGCGTTTTCGCCGGTCTGGGCGTGGTCCCGCCCACCCAATCCTGCGAAATGCTGTCCTTCAACGCAGCCGAGCAGATGATCATCGAAAGCAATTCGCTGGCCATGCTGACCTATAGCCCGCACAAGTTGCGGCATCTGCGGCCCGAGCTTTGCCGGATCGACACGCCCTTCCCCTCGGACGTGGCGCGGATCGGGCTGACCCGGCTGCGCGACGGCGCGACCGAGGCCGCGCTGGTCATGTTCGAGGAAAGCCTGGCCGACGTGGTGGCCGAGATCGCCTAGCGCCGGGGGACGGTGTGCCGGATTCGCATGGGCTTATCGGTCTTTCGCATTGGCCCTTGCGCGCGGCGCGAAATAGCTTGCGATACGCAGACGATCAGGGGAGGACAGCCGCGATGTATCGCATCAGAAGGTTTGCCGTGCGCCATTCACGGCAGTTCGAATGGATCTATAACCGGCTGGAATCGGCGCTGGTCGCGCTGGCGCCGGTCCTGTCGAGAATCGGCTACAACCGGATCGAGCGGCCGGTCGCGCTGATCGAAAAGGGGATCAAGGGGCTGCTCTTCGATTGCCAGATGTGCGGCCAATGCGTGCTGTCCTCGACCGGGATGTCCTGCCCGATGAACTGCCCCAAGCAATTGCGCAACGGCCCCTGCGGCGGCGTCCGGCCCGGCGGTTTCTGCGAGGTCAAGCCCGGGATGCGCTGCGTCTGGGTCGAGGGCTGGAACGGCGCCGCGCGCATGCGGGGCGGCGACCGCATCCGCGAAGTGCTGCCGCCCGTGGACCGGCGACTGGCGGGATCCTCGGCCTGGCTGCGGGCCAGCCGGGAAAAGGCGGCGGCCCTGCACGAGGCGCGGGAACGCGAACGCTCAACCCTCGCCAATGCCTTTCCCACCGCGCGCCGGATCGAGCCCAGCACGGCGCCGCTGGCCGATGAACCGGCGCGCGCGATTGGACGGGGGAAAACCGGATGAGCCAGTTCGACCAGGATCCCAACGCCATCCGCCGCTACGCGCCGCCGCCCGAAGGCCATGTCTCGGGCAGCAAGCTGGAGCTTGCCCTGCGCGCCGGCCATTTCGCCGTCACCGCCGAGATGAACCCGCCCGACAGCGCCGATCCGCAGGATGTGTTCAAGGCCGCGCAACCGCTGGCCGATGTCGCCGATGCGATCAACGCCACCGATGCCTCGGGCGCGAATTGCCACATGTCCTCGATCGGGATCTGCGCGCTGCTGACCCGCGCCGGGCATGGCACGGTCTATCAGATATCCTGCCGCGACCGGAACCGCATCGCCATTCAGGGCGATGTGCTGGGTGCGGCGGCGATGGGGGTGCGCAACGTGCTGTGCCTGACCGGCGACGATGTCGGCGCGGGCGACCAGCCGGGCGCCAAGCCGGTTTTCGATTTCGACTCGCTCACGCTGATCCGCACCATCCGCACGATGCGCGATCAGGGCGTGTTCCTGTCCGGGCGCAAGATCACCAGCCCGCCCAACCTGTTCATCGGCGCGGCCGAGAACCCCTGCGTCGATCCGCTGGAATGGCGGCCCGACCGGCTGGCGAAAAAGGTCGCGGCGGGGGCCGAGTTCATCCAGACCAACTATATCTTCGACATGCCGCGCTTTCAGGCCTTCATGTCCCGGGTCCGCGATCTGGGGCTGGAGCGCAAGGTCTTCATCCTCGCGGGTGTCGGGCCGCTGGCCTCGGCCAAGGCGGCGCGCTGGATGCGCGGCAATGTGCCGGGCATCCATATTCCCGATCAGGTCATCGCGCGGCTGGAAAAGGCGGAAAACCCTGGCGAAGAGGGCCGGCGCATCTGCGTGGAACTGATCCAGCAGCTGCGCGAGGTGGCCGGGGTGGCGGGCGTTCACATCATGGCCTATCGCCGCGAACATCTGGTCGCCGATATCGTCCGCGAGGCCGGAATCGCGCGCGAGCAGCGCCCGGCCTGATGCCGGGCGGCTGCGGCGGGGGGTCGCGGCCGCTCAGGCGCGGTTTGCCAGCGGCCCCGGAAACACCCGCCCGTCGAATAGCTTTCGCGCGCTGCGCAAGGTGCCGGCACGCAGGACGCTGCCATCTTCGGCAAGCTCCAGCTGAACCTCCATCGCGCCGCTGGGATGTTCGATGGCGAATGTTCCGCCCGAGGGCAGCCGCGCAACCGAGGCGGCGGGCGATCCCGGCAGGGTGCAGGCGGTGGCTGCGCTGATCGCGGCGAATACCCCGATCGAGGCATGGCAGCGATGCGGAATGAAGCTGCGCGTGCCGACCACGCCGCCCGACTGCGGCGGCGCGACCAGCGTCATCTTGGGCACGCTTTTGTCGCGCACATCGCCCAGATTCATCAGCCGGCCGGCCTGCAGGCGGATCGCCTCGATCCGTGCCTTCAGCGCGGCATCGCCGTCCAGTACCTCGCGGCTTTCCTGCCCGGTCAGGCCAAGGTCCGATGCCCGCAGGACCACGCAGGGCATGCCATTGTCGATCAGCGTGCAGGCGATGCCGTCGATCACATCCGCGACCCGCCCCGAGGGCAGCAGCGCGCCGGTCATCGACCCGGCGATATTGCTGAACATCAAGGGGATCGACGCGTGATGGCCGGACACGCCGTCGATCGCATGATCGCCGCGATAGCTGACCCGCCCGCCCGGGGTGGCCACGATCGCGGTCGCGATCTCGCCGGTGTTCAGCATGTGGATGCGGACGGGGGTTTCCTCGCCTGCGACCGCGACAAGCCCGCGCTCCAGCGCGGCGGGACCGACCCCGGCCAGGATATTGCCGCAGCCCTGCGCATCCGACACCAGCGGCTGATCGACGAAAACCTGAAGAAACAGGTAATCCACATCCGCGTCAGACCGGGTTGAGGGCGAAAGCAGCGCCACCTTGGAGGTCAGCGGGTCGGCGCCGCCGATCCCGTCGATCTGCCTGATATCGGGGCTGCCCATGATCGCAAGCAAAAGCCGGTCGCGCAGCGCGGCGTCCGAAGGCAGGTCCGAGGCCAGGAAATAAGCGCCCTTCGAGGTGCCGCCGCGCATCCACAGGCAGGGGATTCCCTGTTCCGCCAGAAGGTCCAGCTCGTCCCGGGTCATCTGCATGGGAACGCCCCGTGGTCAGAGCGGGCCGCGCGCCCGCGCATGATGTCAGACATATTTCAGCCCCCTGGCCTCAAGCCGGGCGCGCATGTCATAGATGTCCAGCCCCAGCTCGCCCGCTGCCAGACGCTTGCGCTTTGCCTCTTCGGCATCCATCCGCTTGCGGGCGGCGGCCAGCACCTCGGCGGCCTCGGCGCGGCGCACGACGCAGACGCCGTCGTCATCGGCGACGATCACGTCGCCTGCCTCGATGGCTTGCCCGGCGCAGACCACCGGGACGTTGACCGAGCCGGGCGTTTCCTTGACCGTGCCCTGCGCGCTGATCGCCTTGGACCAGACCGGGAAGCCCATATCGGTCAGGTCGCGCACATCGCGCACGCCCGCATCGATCACCAGCCCCCGGCAACCCCGCGCCATGGCGCTGGTCGCCAGCAGATCGCCGAAATAGCCGTTGTCGCAGGGCGAGGTCGGCGCGAGGACAAGGATATCCCCCTCGTGCAGCTGCTCGATGGCGACATGCAGCATCCAGTTGTCGCCCGGAGGCGCGCTGATCGTGACCGCGCTGCCGGCGATCCGCGCGCCGGCATAGATCGGCCGCATATAGGCGGCCAGACAGCCGGTCCGGCCCTGCGCCTCGTGCACGGTGGCCACGCCCGCCTCGGCAAGGCCCCAGATCGTGTCGGGCGCGGCACGTTCGATATTGCGAACAACCTTTGCCATGGATCAGCCCCGCTTCACCGGCGGCGTGCCGTGGGTGTGGAAGCTTTCGATGGTCTTGAGCCCCCATGCCTGCCCCTTCTTGCGGTCGGATTCGGTCCAGATGACCGGCTTCCAGTCGGGCGCGAGGATCAGCCGCGCGCCGGCATTGGCCAGTTCGACCCGGTTGCCGGCTGGCTCCCAGACATACAGGAAGAAGGTGCCCTGAATGGCGTGCTTGTGCGGCCCGGTCTCGATATGGACGCCGTTCTGCAGAAAGATATCGGCGGCGCGCAGGATATCCTCGCGCTGGTCGGTGGCATAGGTGACATGGTGCAGCCGGCCATCGCCGCCGCCATGTTCCTCGGTGCAGGCCAGATCATAGGTCTTGTTGTTGACCGTGAACCAGCAGCCGCCGATGCGGCCGTTATCCAGCTGGATCAGTTCCGTCACGCGGCTGCCCAGGCAGGTTTCCATGAAGCGGCGGAACTCGGTCACGTCCTCGGAGAGCAGGTTCAGGTGGTCCAGACGCCGCGGCGGCACGCCGGTGAACGCGCTGGCATTGTTCTTGAGCGCGGCGCGGTCGGCGGCGTCCTTGGGTTCGTACCAGACGGTATCGTAATAGATTTCGAACACATGCCCGAAAGGATCCTCGAAGCGGAAGGCGCGGCCGTGGCTCTGGTCGCCTTCGACCCAGCCGTGAACCTTGTAGCCCGAGGCCTCGATGGCCTTCACCCGACGCTCCAGCGCCTCGGGCGAGGCGGCGCGATAGGCGATATGGCCGACCCCGGTGCGCTCTGCCCGCGTCAGCTTGAGCGAGGCGTATTCGTAATCGTCCCATGCCCGCAGATAGGCGCTGTTTTCATCCTGCCCGGACAGCTTCAGCCCATAGATGCGGGTAAAGAAATCAAGGCTTTCCTCGAATTTGTCGGTCAGCATCTCGACATGGCCGAGATGGGCCAGATCCTGGCATTGTTGGGTCATGGTTCCTCCATTCTGGTTCAGGTGCCCGGACGGATCCGGGTCATGCGGCTCCGGCGCCCCACTCTGGTGACGGGGCAAGGGGGTCTCAGAGTTCGTCCACCGTGCGCGGGAAAATCGACTGGAAACCTTCGGCATATTTGCAGTCGCGTCCGCCGGACTGGCCGCCGGAATTGCGCTTGAAGTGATTGGCGCGCTGCTGGGCGACGCGGGTATAATAGTCCCACAGATGGATCTGGCCGTTCATGCATTCCATGGCGGCGCGCTTCTTCTCCCAGACGGGGGTGATGTCCAGGAAGGTATCGGGCTTCCAGCCCATCTGTTCGGTCTGATGCGGCTCGAACAGGTAAAGCTGCGGCGCGCCCAGCACCTTTTCGCCGGGATTGTGGCCCCAGGCCTGCGCGATCATGCGGCATTCCAGCGCCACCTGCGTCATGTACATGTGGTCGGTGTTATAGGGGTCATACTGGCTGTGGCTCAGCATGAAACGCGGCTGGACCTTGCGGATCAGATCGACCAGCCGGTATTTGTCCTCGCGCTCCAGATGCAGCGGGTAATCGCCCAGATCGAAACATTCCAGGTGATGCACGCCCAGGATTTCGGCGGCCGCCTCGGCCTCGGCGCGGCGGATGGCCTTGACCTCGTCCAGCGACTTGCCTTCCTTCCACAGGCGCGCGCTTTCGCCGCGTTCGCCAAAGGACAGACAGGCCACGGTGACCTGATAGCCCATCGCGGCATGCAGCGCGATGGCGCCGCCGCTGCGCCAGACGAAATCGGCGGCATGTGCGCTGATCACCAGCGCGGTTTTCGGATCGGACATGTGAAACTCCTCGTTCCGGGTTGGCCGAAAGATCGCACCCGGCTTGCCGTGCAGGCAATTCAGAAACTTGCCCGTCTGCATAAGAATTGGCTATAGTGAAACATGAACAGCGGGAGCGCCTCGGATTTTCGTCTGCCTTTCGCATGGGGTGACATGATGGTGAGACCTGCGTTTTCCCGCTGCCTGCAATGCGCCCCGGATCGTCATGCAGGGCGACGGCAGAGCAGGGTCGCGACCGGGAAAATGTCATGCTGGTAGGGAATCTGCGGCATCTGCGGGTCTTTCTGGCGGTCGCGGAATGCGGCTCGATCACCCAGGCGGCGGTGCGGTGTTTCGTGTCCCAGCCCGCCGTGACGCAGGCCATCGCGCGGCTCGAGGCCGAGGCGGATACCGCGCTCTTCCTGCGCACCCGGCACGGCCTGTTCGCGACCGAGGCCGGCACGCTGTTTCAGAACCGCGTGGCCCGCGCGCTGGATCGGCTGGACGGCGCCATGTCCGACATTGCACCAAGGCTTGCGGTCACCGCCACGCGGCCGCAGCTTGCGGCGCTGATCGCGACGGTCGAGGCGCAGAACTTTACCCTTGCCGCGCAGCGGCTGGGCATTGCCCAGCCCACCGTTCACCGCGCCATCACCACGATCGAGGCATCGGTGGGCCGCGCCCTGTTCCAGCGCAGCCCGGTCGGGGTGGCGCCGACGCGGCAGGCCCTGGCGCTGGCTCTGGCGGCGCAGCTTGCCTTTGCCGAACTGGATCAGGCGGTCGCGGAACTGGCCGACCTTCAGGGCCGCGAAGTGGGTGAAATCGTGATCGGCTCCCTGCCGCTGGCGCGTTCGCACATCCTGCCGCAGGCGCTTGCCCGGTTTCGGACCAGCCGCCCGCGACAGACCATCCGGATCGTCGACGGGCTTTACAGCGATCTTCTTGCCGGGCTGCGGCAAGGCGGGATCGATCTGGTTCTGGGCGCCTTGCGCGAAAGCCTGCCGGTCGATGACGTGGTGCAGGAACGGCTGTTCGACGACATGCTGGCCGTGCTGGCCGGGCCCGACGATCCGCTGGTCGCAACGGGAACGGTTGCCATAGAGGCCTTGCGGGCGCGTCCCTGGCTGGTTCCCCGGCAGGGAACGCCGACCCGAAATCAGTTCGAATCGCTTTTCACTCGGGCGGGGCTGGACCTGCCCGAGAGCATCATCGAAACCGGTTCGGTCATCCTGATGCGCGAGATGGTCAGCGATGGCCGTCACCTGGCCTGCGTCTCCAAGGCGCAGGCCGCGCGCGAGATCGAGCGCGGCATCGTTGCCGAACTGCCGTTTCCCGGCATCGCCGTGCCGCGGCCGATCGGGCTGACCTTGCGCGCCGGCTGGCAGCCCACGCCGGCGCAGCAGGCGATGCTCGATGCAATCCGCGCCGCGATCTGACAGTTTTCTATAGCAAGAACTTATTTTACCTGGATGGCTTTCAATTTGTGAAATTTCCCTGCGGAGGCGACTGTGCGGGCCAGTCAGCGGCACGCAGCGAATGGCCGGATGCCGCAGCAGAGGAGGAATACCGTGACCATCAGAACCCTGACCATCGCCGGCCCGGCGCTTGCCGCCGCGATCGCCACGACAGCCGGCGCCGCCGAGCTGAAATTCGCCAATTACATGGCCGCGACGCATCCCTATGTCGCCGGCTGCTTCCAGCCCTTTGCCGAGCGAGTCGCACAGGCGACCGAGGGCGGCGTGACCGTCAGGCTCTTCAGCGGCGGTGAGCTGGGCCCGGGCCCGACCGAGCAGTACAGCCGCGTCGTCGATGGTGTCGCGGAACTGGCGGTCAGCCTGCCCGGCTATACCGCGTCGAATTTTCCACTGACGCTGCTGGCGGAACTGCCGGGGGTGACCGACGCGGCAAGCGGAACCGAAACCATCTGGGCGAATATCGACCTTCTCGGATCGGAATATCGCCGGGCGCATCTGGTGTCGCTGTGGTCCAGCGCGCCGAACCTGCTGTTCACCCGCGACAAGCCGGTGCGCAGCCCGGCCGATGTGGTTGGCATGAAGATCCGCGTGCCCTCGCGCAATGCCGGGCTGCAGGTCGAGGCCTGGGGCGGCTCGCCGGTATCCATGCCGGTGTCGGACATCTACAACGCGCTGCAGACCGGGGTGATCGACGGCGCGATGATCGACGGCACCGCCGTCGGCGCCTTCAAGCTGAGCGAGGTCGCCAGCTATATCACCACCGGCATGGACAGCACCAATTCGCCTTTCTTCATCCTGATGAACCGCGATGCCTATGGCGATCTGGAAGAGGCGGCGAAAGCGGCCGTGGACGAGGCCGGGCGGGCGGCATCGCTGGATTGCAACAAGGTGCAGCTCGATGTCGCGGCCGAGGGGCTTGAGCAATTCGCCGCCGCGCCGGGCAAGCAGGTCATCGAACTGACCGAGGAAGAAGCCGCCGCCTTCGACCTGCTTTCCGCCGCGGTGACCGCGCAGGTCGTGGCCGAAAGCGGCGACGATGCGCAGGCCATCGTCGATGCGCTGAAGGCGCGGTAACGCCATGGCCGAACAATCTGGTATCGATCTTTCGGCATGGGCGAACCGTGCCGCCAGGGCGCTGGCGGCCGTCTCGGGAATCGGCCTGCTGCTGGTGCTGGTGCTGATCTTCGTGTCGGTCATCATGCGCTATGTCTTTGCCGCGCCGATCGTGGGCGTGAATGAAATCGTGGTGCTGGCCTCGATCGCGATCGTCATGCTGGCGCTGCCATGGTGCACGGCGGAAAACGCCCATGTCACCGTCGATGTGCTGGATCACAGGATCGGACGCTGGGGCCGGTTCCTGGGCGATATCCAGGCGCGCGGCATCGCGGCGCTGATCCTGTCGGTGCTGGTCTGGCGCGCCGTGCTCAAGGCGCTGGACGCGCGCGAGTTCGGCGATGCCAGCAACATGCTGCAGCTTCCGATCTGGCCCTTCTATGCGATCATCTCGCTCGGCATGGCGCTGACGGTCGTGGTGCTGCTGCTGCAGCTTGTCCAGATCCTGCGGGAGGGCGCGAAATGACCCCGGTTCTGGTTGGTGTGATCGGCATTGCCGTCCTTTTCGCCTTTCTGATCCTGCGCACGCCGGTGGCCTTTGCCATGCTGGCGGTGGGCTATGGCGGGTTCTATGTGCTCGAGGGCGGCCGCGCCGCCGGGGCCGTCCTGCTGACCGAAAGCTATGGCGCGGTCTCGAACTATTCGCTGATCGTCGTGCCGATGTTCATCCTGCTGGGCAATATTTCCTCCGAGGCCGGGTTTTCCCGCGGGCTCTACGAGGCGGCCTTTGCCTGGGTGGGGCGGTTGCGCGGCGGGCTTGCCTCGGCCTCGGTGATCGGCTGCGCGCTGTTCTCGGCGGTGTCGGGCTCGTCTGTCGCCACGGCGGTCACCATCGGCAAGGTCGCCCTGCCCGAGATGAAACGGCTGGGCTATGGCGACGCGCTGGCGACCGGATCGGTCGCGGCCGGCGGCACGCTGGGCTTTCTGATCCCGCCCTCGACCGGGTTCGTGCTCTATGCAATCCTGACCGAACAGTCGATCGGCCGGCTGTTCATGGCGGGCATCCTGCCGGGCATCCTGCTGATGGCGCTGTTCATCGCGACGATCATGATCGTCGCCACGCTGGACCCTTTGGCCGGCCCGCGCGGGCCGCATGTGCCCATGTCGGAAAAGCTGGGACGTCTGGGCGAGGCGCTGCCCCTGATCGGCGTCATCGTGATCTCGATCGGCGGGATCTATGCCGGTGTCTTCACCCCGGTCGAGGCATCCGCCGTCGGCGCCGGGCTGGTGATCCTGTTCGCCCTTGCCGGGCGCCGGATCGATGCGGGGCGTTTCCGGGCGGCGGTGATGGAGACGGTCAAGACCTCGGCCATGCTCTACATGATCGTGATCGGGGCCAATGTGCTGAACCCGTTCCTGGCCGTCACGGATATTCCCGCCGCACTTGGCAACGGGCTGGTCGGGCTGGGGCTGGGCCCCTATGGCACGCTGATGATGATCATTCTGGGCTATATCGCCCTGGGGATGTTCCTGGACGGGCTGGCCATGCTGGTCGTGACGGTGCCGATCGTCTATCCGGTGATCCTGCAGCTTGGCTTCGATCCGATCTGGTTCGGTGTCGTGGCGGTGATCGTGATCGAAATGGGGATGATCACGCCGCCGGTCGGGCTGAACGTGTTCGTCGTCAAGGGCGTCGCCGAGGGCGTACCGATCACCACGATCTTCCGCGGTGTCGGTCCCTTCCTTCTGGCCATGATCATCGGCCTGGCTCTGATCATCGCGATCCCGCAGATCGCGCTGCTGATCCCCAATTCCATGTTCGGGACCTGAGACCGGCGGGACGGTCAGGTTGCGGTGCGGGCGGATGCCCTCCATGCGCCTGACCAGCCGGGCAAAGGCGACGACGGCAGAGTTTCACCGGAAGATGCTCTTGCAGCGCTTGCCGCCGCGCCCGGAACCTATATCTTCCGGGCCTGACGACAGAAAGGCGGGGCGATGGCGGGGCGGATGAAGGCAAGGCTGGGCTGGGTTGTGGCGGCGGCCGTTCTGGCCGTCGCGGCATGGCTTGCATGGCAGAACAGCGCCAAGGATGCATTGCCCGAGGGCATCGCCTCGGGCAATGGCCGGATCGAGGCGACCGAAATCGACATCGCCGCGCTGTCGGGCGGCCGCATCGCCGAGATCCGGGCCGAGGAAGGCCAGTTCGTGCAAAAGGGCGATGTTCTGGTGCAGATGGACCTGCTGCAGCTGAGCGCGCAGAAACGCCAGGCCGAGGCGCAATGGCGCCGCGCCCGGATCGGCGTGCAGACGGCGCAGAGCCTGGTCACCCAGGCCCGCGCGCAGCACAAGGCCGCCGAGGCCACGGTCGAACAGGCGCGCGCGGCGGCCGATGCCGCCGCCTCGCGGCTGACCCGCTCGGAGGGGCTTGCGCGGACCAATGTCGTCTCGCAGCAGGTGTTGGACGATGCCCGCGCGGCGGGGCGCGAGACGCAGGCGGGACTGGCCTCGGCGCAGGCCAGCCTTGCCGCGACCGAGGCCGCGATCAGCTCGGCCGAGGCGCAGGTGATCGATGCCGAGGCGGCGGTGGATGCGGCGGCCGCCGCGATCGAGGCCGTCGATGTGCTGATCGACGACGCCACGCTGAGATCGCCGCGCGACGGCCGGGTCCAGTACCGGATCGCGCAGGAGGGCGAGATCGTCGCGGCCGGCGGGCGCATCCTGAACCTCGTCGATCTCGAGGATGTCTACATGACCTTCTTCCTGCCCACCTCGCAGGCCGGCCGGGTCGAGGTCGGGGCCGAGGCGCGGCTGGTCATGGACACGGCGCCCGATTTTGCCGTGCCGGCGCGCATTTCCTATGTCGCCGATGTGGCGCAGTTCACGCCCAAGACCGTCGAGACCGCCGAGGAACGCGAAAAGCTGATGTTCCGCGTGCGGGCGCAACTCGATCCCGAACTGCTGCGGAAATACAGCGATTACGTCAAGACCGGGCTGCCCGGCATGGCCTATCTGCGCGTGGATCCTGACGTCGAATGGCCCGAAAACCTGTCCAATCTGGTGCCATGACGGACGCGGCCGCCCCTGTCGCGGAACTTCGGGGCGTCAGCCTGCGATACCGGCGGGTGGCGGCGCTGGACGACATCTCGCTGCAGATACCGGCCGGATGCATGGTCGGGCTGATCGGGCCGGATGGCGTCGGCAAGTCCAGCCTGCTGTCGCTGCTGGCCGGCGCGCGGGTGATCCAGCAGGGGCGCATCAGCGTTCTGGGCGGCGACATGGCCGATGCGCGGCATCGCGCCCGCATCTGCCCGCGCATCGCCTATATGCCGCAGGGCCTGGGCAAGAACCTTTATCCGACGCTCTCGGTGGCCGAGAACCTCGATTTCTTCGGCCGCCTGTTCGGCCATGGCGCGGCCGAGCGCAGCCGCCGCATCGCGACGCTGCTGGCAGCGACCGGCATGTCGGGCTTTCGCGACCGCCCGGCGGCGAAGCTCTCGGGCGGGATGAAGCAGAAGCTGGGCCTGTGCTGCGCGCTGATCCACGACCCCGACCTGCTGATCCTCGACGAGCCGACCACCGGCGTCGATCCGCTGTCGCGCCGCCAGTTCTGGGACCTGATCGACCGTATCCGGCGCGACCGCCCGGGCATGAGCGTGATCGTCGCCACCGCGTATATGGAAGAGGCCGCCCGCTTCGACTGGCTGGTGGCGATGGATGCGGGCCGGGTGCTGGCCACCGGCAGCCCGTCGGAGCTGCTGGAACGCTCGGGCACGGAAAATCTCGACCGCGCCTTCATCGCGCTGCTGCCCGATGACGACATGCGCGACCATCAGCCGGTCGTCATCCCGCCGCGCGCGCCTGACCATGCCGCCATCGCCATCGAGGCGCGGCACCTGACCATGCGCTTTGGCGATTTCACCGCCGTCAGCGATGTCAGCTTCCGCATCGAAAAGGGCGAAATCTTCGGCTTTCTCGGCTCGAACGGCTGCGGCAAGACCACCACCATGAAGATGCTGACCGGCCTGCTGGAACCCTCCGAGGGCAGCGCGCGGCTGTTCGGCATGGAGATCGACCCGGGCGACATGGAGGTGCGCCGCCGCGTCGGCTTCATGTCGCAGGCCTTCTCGCTTTATTCGGAACTGACCGTGCGGCAGAATCTCGACCTGCATGCCCGGCTGTTCGACATGCCGCCCGAGGAGATCCCCGGCCGGATCGAAGGGATGATCGCACGCTTCGGTCTGGGCGCGGTCGCCGAGCAACTGCCCGAGGCGCTGCCGCTCGGCATCCGCCAGCGGCTGTCGCTGGCCGTGGCGATGATCCACGGCCCGGAAATGCTGATCCTCGACGAGCCCACCTCGGGCGTCGATCCGGTCGCCCGCGACGAATTCTGGCGCATCCTTGGGGAGCTTTCGCGCAAGGACGGGGTGACGATCTTCGTCTCGACCCATTTCATGAACGAGGCCGAACTGTGCGACCGCATCTCGCTGATGCATGCGGGCCGGGTGCTGGTCAGCGACACGACCGAGGCGATCCGGGCCGGCAAGGGCGCCGCGACGCTGGAAGACGCCTTCATCGCCTATCTGCAGGAGGCAATCGGCGAGGAACCGGCGGGCGATCCGGCCCCGGCCGAGGGGCGCCCGGCCGAGGCAACGGGCGACATCTTCAGCCTGCGCCGGATGCTCAGCTATTCACGGCTGGAATCGCTGCAACTGCGCCGCGATCCGATCCGGCTGACGCTGGCCCTGCTGGGCAGCCTGATCCTGATGTTCGTGATGGGATACGGCATCAACATGGATGTCGAGGATCTGTCCTTTGCCGTGCTGGACCGGGACCAGACGACCACCAGCCGTGACTATGTTCTGGACATCGCCGGGTCGCGCTATTTCATCGAGCAGCCGCCCCTGACCGGCTATGAGGACATGGATGCGCGCATGCATGGCGGCGGTCTGAGCCTGGCGCTTGAGATCCCGCCCGGCTTTGCCCGCGATCTGGCGCGCGGCGAGGATGTCGAGATCGGCGCCTGGATCGACGGCGCCAACCCGACGCGCGCGGAAACCGTGCAGGGCTATGTGCAGGGGATGCACGCCAACTGGCTGATGCGCCGCGCGCGCGAGGCCCATGGCGCGCAGGCGCTGCGGGGCGATTTCGAACTGGTCACGCGGTTTCGCTATAACCCCGACGTGAAAAGCATCGTCGCCATGGTGCCCGCCGTCATCCCGCTGATGCTGCTCTTGATCCCGGCGGTGCTGACCACGCTGAGCGTCGTGCGCGAAAAGGAACTGGGCTCGATCGTGAATTTCTACGTCACCCCGGTCACGAGGCTGGAATTCCTGATCGGGAAACAGCTGCCCTATGTGGCGCTGGCGATGCTGAATTTCGCGCTGCTGACGGGCTTTGCCATTTTCCTTTTCCGGGTGCCCTTTACCGGCAGCCTGACCGGCTTTGCGCTGGCCGCGCTGCTTTATGTCGTCGCGACCACGGCGATGGGCTTGCTGATCTCGTCCTTCATGCGCAGCCAGGTGGCGGCGCTGTTCGCCACGGTCATGCTGACCATGATCCCCGGCGCGCAATATTCGGGGCTGATCGACCCCGTCTCGTCGCTGCAGGGGGTGGGACGGGTGATCGGCGAGATCTATCCGACGACGCATTTCATCATCGCCTCGCGCGGCGCCTTTTCCAAGGCGCTCGGCCTTCAGGATCTGGGCCCGGTCTATCTGGCGCTGTTCGCGGCGATCCCGGTCATCCTGGGGCTCAGCGCCCTGATGCTGCGGAAACAGGCCCGATGAAGCCGCGCAATGTCTGGCATCTGGGGATCAAGGAGCTACGCGGGCTGTGGCGCGACCCGGCCATGCTGGTGCTGATCATCTATGCCTTCACGCTGTCGATCTATACCGAATCCAAGGCGATGCCGGAAAGCCTGTCGGATGCCGCCATCGCCATCGTGGACGAGGACCGATCCATGCTGTCGGGGCGCATCGCCAGCGCCTTTGCGCCGCCCTATTTCGTCGCCCCGCGGCTGATCACCACCTCCGAGATGGACAGCCGCATGGACGAGGGGCTTGAGACCTTTGCCCTGAACATCCCCCTGGATTTCGAGCGCGACGTGCTGGCCGGGCGCGCCCCCGCCATCCAGCTGAACGTGGATGCCACGCGGATGAGCCAGGCCTTCACCGGCAGCGGCTATGTCCAGCAGATCGTCACCGCCGAGGTGTCGGAATTCGTCGCCGGCAGCCGCGAAAGCGACGATCCGCCGGTCGAGCTGGTGCTGCGGGCGCGCTACAACCCGCCGCTGGATGCAGGCTGGTTCGGCGCGATCAACAGCGTCATCGACGCGATCACCATGCTGTCGATCATCCTCACCGGGGCGGCGCTGATCCGCGAAAAGGAGCATGGCACGGTCGAGCATCTGCTGGTCATGCCGGTCAGCGCGGCCGAGATCATGCTGTCCAAGATCTGGTCCATGGGGCTGGTGGTGCTGCTGGCCTCGGGCTTCGCGATCACCGTGGTGGTGCAGATGGCGCTGCAGGTGCCGGTGCAGGGCTCGGTGCTGCTGTTCGTGGCGGCCGCCGCGCTGATGCTGTTCGCGACCACCTCGACGGGCATTTTCCTGGCCACCGTCGCCGGCACGATGCCGCAATTCGGGCTCTTGCTGATGCTGGTCCTGTTGCCGCTGCAGGTGCTGTCGGGCGGCATGACCCCGCGCGAAAGCATGCCCGACATCATCCAGTGGATCATGTCGCTGGCGCCCACGACGCATTTCGTGATCCTGTCGCAGGGGATCCTGTTCCGGGGCGCCGGGCTGGATGTCGTCTGGCCGCAACTTCTGGCGCTGGCCGCCATCGGCGCGGCGCTCTTCTGGCTGGCGCTGCGCCAGTTCCGCCGGTTCCTGAGCTGACGGAATGTGCTGTGCGGCGATGGGTAAGAGTGGTTGCTGCTGGGCTGGAGAGGGGTTTGTTGCACAAATCGGCTGGGGAATTCACGGCATGATATCTGGATGGCATGAGCAGTTGGGCCGCTACGAATTACAAGACCAGGAACTGGTCGGCTTACAATGAAGCGTTGAAGCGGCGCCGCTAACTCTGGATCTGGTTTGACGCCGAAATGACATGGCGACCCCACCGGCGGGCAAGCATGGTCGACAGCCGCGCTTCAGCGACGCGGCGATCCCGACCTGCCTGGCGATGAAGGGGGAAGGGCGAGAGTGTCCGGTCCTTATGTGTATGATGGATCCGTTCCATGCTTTTTCGAAAGAAAGCATGCATGCCGATCTCGGAGGAACTCCTGGACGAATTTCAGAAGGCCGTGGAGCCCCTGGGGATCTGCTGGGCGACGCCGGGCTGAAGGGCTTTCCCAAGGCCATCACCGCCGCCTTCCCGACGGGCATGGGCTGAATTCATCCCGTTCTTTGGCTTCGATCCGGCGATCCGGAAAATCAGTTACACCACGAGTGCCATAGAAAGCCTGAACCGCGTGATCCGCAAATCCATCAAGACGCGTCGCTCCCTCCCGACGGACGAGGCGGCGGCCAAGCTGATCTCCGTCGCGACCCGCGCCTTGGAGAAGGATCTGTAAACGATAGGCCGGCCTTCACCTCCGAGATCGGGTCGAGGCCAGGACAAAATGCCTCAACGCCTTCGGAGGGCGGATCATTTTACGCGATCCCGACCGACAGACCGCGGAAATCCAGATCCGCATCGCCATAATGAACCGCTTCAAGGTATTCGGCACCGCCGATATCGAAGCAATTTCCTGAAGGCGGAAGGGTGAGGAAAAAACCTTCCCTAAACCAGATTATCGCAACAATGCCCCGTAGCGACGCCCCGCTTCGTCCCGCAGAACCGGCGCTGACACATCAGCAGTTCTTGACAGCCAGTCACCAATGGAGAAAAGGCCCCGCTCGACGGTCCAGCCGCCGGACGGGGCAAGGCAGTCCCGGCTGCGCCAGAGCTCGCAGCCCGCCGGGACCTGGCGAAACCCGGTCAGTTGGGACGACCCTCATCGGCCTGCATCTCGGCGCGGATCTGCTGACGCAGGATGTCGATGGGCACCATCCGCCCCTCGCGCCGGAAATGCCAATAGGTCCAGCCGTTGCAGCTGGGCGCACCCTCGAGCGCGGCACCGACCTGATGGATCGAGCCCTTGACATCATTGCCGATCAGGCTGCCATCGGCGCGAACCTTGGCCTTGTGACGGCTGTTCATCGAATAAAGCTCTTCGCCCGGGCGCAGCATGCCGCGCTCGATCACCTGCCCAAACGGCACACGCGGTTCCGCGCGCTTGGCCCGGGTGGTGGCAATGGCATCGCCGTCGAACCTGCGAATGCGCGCGATGCGCTTCTCGGCCACCTTGCGATAGGCCTCTTCACGCTCGATGCCGATGAAATCGCGCCCCAGCATCTTGGCGACCGCGCCGGTGGTGCCGGTGCCGAAGAACGGGTCCAGCACCAGATCCCCCGGATTGGTCGAGCCGACCAGCACGCGATGAAGCAGCGATTCGGGCTTCTGGGTCGGATGCGCTTTGGCGCCATCCTCATCCTTCAGCCGCTCGCCGCCGGTGCAGATCGGCAGCACCCAGTCGCTGCGCATCTGCACACCCTCATTCAGCGATTTCAGCGCCTCATAATTGAACGTGTATTTCGCGCCCTCGGATTTGCTGGCCCAGATCATCGTCTCATGCGCATTGGTCAGGCGCTTGCCGCGAAAATTCGGCATCGGATTGGCCTTGCGCCAGATCACATCGTTCAGGATCCAGTAACCCTGGTTCTGCAACTCGGCGCCGACACGGAAGATATTGTGATAGCTGCCGATCACCCAGATCGCGCCATTCGGCTTGAGGACACGGCGCGCGGCGGCCAGCCAGTCGCGGGTAAAGCCGTCATAGGCGGCAAAGCCGGAAAACTGGTCCCAGTGATCGTCGACCGCGTCGACCCTGGAATTGTCGGGCCGGTGCAGCTCGCCCTTCAGCTGCAGGTTATAGGGGGGATCGGCAAAGATCAGATCGACGCTGCTTTCGGGCAGCGTGTTCATGATCTCGATGCAGTCGCCCGCAAGGATCTGGTTCAGCGGTAGCTGCCGCGCAGACGCGCGGGCTTTGGTATCGGGTTTTGTCATTACTGCCTCGGGTTTCGGCTATTGAATTGCCGATTTGACTGCGCCGATGATGAGTCAGACCCGATTCGCCGTCAAATTCTTTTTTGAATCAATGGGTTAATATTTATTCTTTACACAATATCTTGTGGACCGGCGCGAAGCTGCGCCTATGATGTGGGGTCACGCCCAGATCTAGCAGCGCCCGGCGATGCGCCGGCGTCGGATATCCGGCATTTCTTTCCCAGCCATAGCCGGGGTGCTGTTGCGCCAAATCCACCATGATGCGATCGCGCCACAGTTTCGCCACGACCGAGGCCGCCGCGATCGACAGCGCGCGGGCGTCGCCGCCGACCACCGCCTGCCCTGGAACCTCCAGCCCGTCGGGCAGCATATTGCCATCGATCAGGGCCAGGCAGGGCCGCTGTCGCAGCCCCCCGATCGCCCGCCGCATGGCCAGATGCGACGCGCGCAGGATGTTCATTTCATCAATCTCGGCCACGCTCGCCAGACCCACCGCCCAGTCGCAGTTCGCCATGACCCAGGCGCCGAGAGTTTCTCGACGTTTTTTCGTCAATGCCTTGGAGTCGTTCATTCCTTCCGGCATCCCATCCGGATCCAGGATGACCGCTGCCGCGACCACTGGCCCGGCCAGAGGGCCGCGCCCGACCTCATCCACGCCCGCGACGAGGCGGGCTCCGGCGCCAAGCGCGGCCTGTTCCAGCGAATAGTCAGGCAGGCTCATGCCTCGACGGTCACCGGCGCGATATCGACCTCCTCAAGGTTCACGCCGTCTCCCTCGCGATCCACGACGACGAAATCCGCGGCCCGGTCGAGCGGAGTCAGCACACCATGCCAGACGCCCGCGCGCAGGTTCACCCCGACCCCCGAGGGCACCAGAAAGGCGACCGGAGCGCCGGGCCTGCCCCCTTCGTCCGGGGCCACGATCGACAGCCACGGATCGGGCCCCAGCGGCACGAAAGCCTGCGACCCCAGCGGGTGCCGCTCGAGCAGCGCGCATTGATAGGGCAGGCTCACCGGCTCGGACCGAAAGATCGAAATGATCGCCTCGCCGCCGCCCCGCTCGACCGTCGCCAGGGCATGGTGGCGTTCACACCGGCCGGCATTGATCATCTTTGTCGCCTGGGCGCGCGGCTCCAGAAGCTCACCATAGGGTGCGAATTCCTCGGCCGTGACCGGCCTGATCCTGATGCTCGTCATATTCTTTCACGTCCCGATATTCCGGGGTCCGGGGCCCGCCCCGGAACACCCGATTTACAAACGATGCATGCGCGGCAGAAAGATGGTCAACAGCCCCATCAGTGGCAGATAGGAACAGATCCTGTAGACGAATTCGATCCCGCGCGCATCCGCGATAACCCCCAGCACCGCCGCGGCGATCCCGCCCATGCCAAAGGCAAAACCAAAGAATATTCCCGCGATCAGCCCGGTCCGCCCCGGCACCAGCTCTTGCGCAAAGACCACGATCGCCGGGAAGGCCGAGGCGAGGATCAGCCCGATCACGATGGTCAGCAGCCCGGTCGCGGCCAGCCCGACATGCGGCAGGATCAGCGTGAAGGGCAGGATGCCAAGGATCGAGAACCAGATCACCTTGAGCGGCCCGAACCTGTCGCCGAAAAGCCCGCCCAGCATGACGCCACCAGCCATGCCGCCCAGAAACAGGAACAGCATCATCTGCGCCTGCTGGGTCGTCAGGGCGAATTTCTCGATCAGGTAAAAGGTGTAATAGCTGGTCAGGCTGGCGGTATAGATGTTCTTGGTGAATGTCAGCAGCGCCAGGACCACGATCGCCGCCGCGACGCGCCGGCGCGAAAACGGCAGGCTCATCACCGCCGCCGGCCCCGAGGCGCGGCGGCGGCCCTCGGCCCAGCTGCCCACCTTCCACAGCACTGCCGAGCCGATCATCGCGGCAATCGAAAAGATCGCCACCGAGGGCCGCCCCAGCGGCACGACAATGAAGGCAGCCAGCAATGGCCCCAGCGCGGTGCCGAAATTCCCGCCCAGCTGGAACAGCGATTGCGCCGTGCCGAACTTTCCGCCCGAGGCGATCCGCGCCACCCGCGAGCTTTCCGGATGGAACACCGCCGAGCCGATGCCGATCAGCATGGCGCCGGCCAGCAGCACCCAGTATTCCCGTGCCAATGCCAGCAGCAGAACGCCGATGAAGGTCGACCCCATCCCGACCGACAGCGAATGCGGCATCGGATTTTTATCCGTCACCGCGCCGACCACGGGCTGCAGCAACGAGGCGGTGACCTGAAAGGCAAAGGTCATCAGCCCGATCTGCCAATAGGACAGCGTGAATTCCTGCTGCAGCAGCGGATAGATCGCCGCCAGCATGGATTGCATGATGTCGTTGATCATGTGGCACAGGCTGATCGCGACCAGCACCATCCAGGCCGTGGCGGATGCCCCCTGCCCGCGCAACGTCGAAACTTCCGACACGGTCTCACCTCATCTGATTACCGGTGTTTTCCTGCCCGCCCGCCACTTTGTCAACGCCGGGTGACAGTGCGGCAGGCGATAGTGGCCGCCAGCACTTGACGCAGGCGGGAAAACCCGGTCAAAACTGAACTGTAAGGTTTATTTCATTCGTTCCCCGGACGTGACCCGCGCCAGCCCGTCCTGATCGTTTTCCAGTCGCTCCATCCGTTACAGGCGCCGGGTGAACACCAGCAGAATGATCAAGATACCCGCCCAAGTCGCCAACACCCTCTCGGCCGCGGATCATTCGCGCAAGCGCCGTCACATGACCTGGCAGGCCGTCCAGGAAGAGGCGCTGTCACGCATTCAAAGCAAGGAATGGCCGCCGGGTGAACTGATCCCGACCGAATCGGTCCTTGCCAGGGAATTCGGCTGCGCCCGCGCGACGGTGAACCGTGCCCTGCAATCCCTGGCCGATAGCGGCGTGCTCGAACGTCGGCGCAAGGTCGGCACCCGCGTCGTCGCGCATCCCAATACGCAAGCCCTGCGCTATCTGATGCGACGCGAGATCGAGGCCCAGGGAAAAGCCTATGGCTACCGCCTTCTGGGCTACGAGAAAGGGGCCGCCCCGACCGAAGTCGCCCAGGCCATGCTGCTACGCAGCGACGAACCCTTGTTGCGGCTTCGCGCCCGTTTCACCGCCGACGGGCGGCCCTATTGCTTTGAAGAGCGCTGGATCAATACAGTCTCAAAGTCTGGCCCCACGTCCGAGGCGCTGGAAAAGGTCAGCCCCTGCGAATGGCTGCTCCGCCATATCCCGGTCAATCGCGCCAGCATGTCCATGGGCGCGACCATCGCCGGCTGCGCGTTCCTGGCCGAAACGCTGGAGCTTGATCCCGCCGAGCCGGTTCTGGTGGTCGAGCGGCTCGACTGGCTGGACAATATGCCCGTCTCGCTGTCACGGCGCTATTTCCCGCATGACCACCGCTATTCGGCCGAGCTTTAGGCGGCAATCAACACGAGTTGACCGCCTCCGTCTTGCTTTGCGCCACGCGAGAGGCCAAAGCTGAAAGCAAAACCGACGACAAGAAAAGATCGGACCCGAGCATGTTTCCGACCCGCCTGATTCCCGGTGCCTGCCCGCGTGGTGTGCTGGCAGCCGCGGCCCTGACACTGGGCCTGACCCTGCAACCGGGCCTGCCCAAGGCCGAACCGGCCGCGGCCCCCTCCCTTGCCGCGACGCCGCCGGCGGCGATCCCGGTGGCCCGCATCACCCCTGCCGCGATCGAGGCGGCAAGCTATGACGGCGGCGACCTGCCCATGGGCCAGTCGGCGCTGACCGCCAAGGTCCAGGTCCTGCTGGATCGTTCGGGCATTTCGCCGGGTGTCGTGGACGGCTGGCGCGGCGGCATGAGCGAAAGCGCGATCCGGGCCTTTCAGCGCCGCGCGGGCCTGCCGACGACCGGGCGACTGGATCATGCCGTCTGGGATCTGTTGAACGGCTATGCGCGGATGCCGCTGATCTCGGAATACACGATCACCGAGGACGACGCCTACGGCCTCGTTGACAATATCCCCTCGGATTACGGCGAAAAGGCCAGGATGACCTCGCAGGGCTATACCAGCATTCTGGAAAAGCTGGGCGAACGCTTTCATATGGATGAGAAATTCCTGGCCGGGCTGAACCCGGACAAGAGCTTCGTCCCGGGCGAGACGATCCAGGTCACCCTGCCGGCCAGGCCGATCCGCGCGACGGTGACGCGCATCATCATCGACAAGACGACGCGGCGCGTTGCCGCATATGACGCCGGCGGGCGGCTGGTCGCGGATTATCCGGCGACGATCGGATCGGCCGAGACGCCCTCGCCAAGCGGCAGCCATGTCGTCGATGCCGTGGCGCTGAACCCGACCTATACCTATAACCCCAGAACCAATTTCAAGCAGGGCGACAATGATCGCGTGCTGATCGTTCCGCCCGGCCCGAACGGTCCGGTGGGCAATGTCTGGATCGACCTCAGCAAGCCGTCCTATGGCATCCACGGCACCGCCACGCCATCGCGCCTGTTCAAGAACCAGTCCAATGGCTGTGTGCGCCTGACCAATTGGGACGCCTATGAACTGGCGCATATGGTCCAATCCGGGCGCACGACGGTCGAGTTCCTGGACCCGGGCGTCAGCATCGACGACGTCATCGGGGTGGCCGGAGCATTTGCCCAGACGCAGGCCGCGCCGATCTCCGCCCTTGGCGCCAGGCGCCCGACGGCGCGCGGTTTCCGGCAGCCGCCGCAGGTCGCTTCCATCCCGGATGCCGGGCCGGCAACGCCGGTCGCGGCGCCGCCTGCTGCCGAAGCTGCGACGCCCCCTGCCCCTGCCGCCACGATCCCGGTCGTGATGCCGGCCGGGCCACAGGATGTTATCGCCGGCTCGATCCTGCCGCCCGCCGCCGAGAGGCAGATGCCCGAGGCAACTGCCCCGGACGAGCCGCTGGTTCCCGCCTACGCCCCGGTCGTTCCGGAAGATGAGCCGGAATACCCTTCGGACGCAGGCCTGCCCGACACCCTGCCCGGCGATCCCGCCGCCAGCGTCACGCTTTTCCCCGCGCCCTGAATGCGGGCGCTGGTGCTCCTGCTGGCAATGTCGCTGCCATCGATGGCGCAGGAGACACCGCCGGGATCGGATCCGGCCGCGCGGGATCAGATGCGACCCGCGCCCCGGCCCGAACAAGCTCTCCCATCTGCCGGCACGCCCACGCGAGCCGCAGCCGGGCAGGCCGCCGGCCCTGACCCCGCCGCGCCCCGGCGCGAAAGCGATCCGGATTACGCGATCTGCCTGCTGGACCTGACGCTGCTGGGCGCCGGCTACAGCCAGGAGCCCGCCATTACCGACAGCCGCGACCCCGCCTGTGGCATTGCCCGCCCGATCCTGCTGCGCCGCCCTCTGCCCGGGGTCGAGATTGCGGGCGGTGCGCTGATGCGCTGTGACACGGCGCGCCGGCTTGGGCTCTGGCTGCGCGATTTCGTCCTTCCGGCGGCAGCGCGACTGCCCGGCCAGCCGCGACTGACCGCGCTCGAACCCGGCTCGACCTATGAATGCCGCCCGACGATCGGCGATCAGGGCCGGAACCTGTCCGAACATGCCTATGGCAATGCGTTCGATATCATGGCCTTTCACTTCGACAACGGATCGCGCCTCGCCATCCGGCCGCGAAGCGACAATGGCGACTGGCAGGAAGCCTTTCAGCGCGCGGCGCGCGCCACGGCCTGTCTGCATTTCACCACCGTTCTGGGCCCGGGCGCCAATGCTGCCCATGACCAGCACCTGCATCTGGACAGCAAGTACCGGCGCGGTGGCTGGCGGCTGTGCCAGTAGCGCGACGACCCGCCCCCTGCCCGGCACCAGACGTGCCCCGACAAGCATTCACCGCGCCGGAGCGCCGCGCCCCAAAGCCTCGGACAGCAACGCAAAGCTCTGCTCGGCATTCGGGCTGCTGCGGGTAAAGAACGCGTCCAGCGCCGGATAAAGCCGCACCGCCTCGTCAAGTTGCGGGTCCGCGCCGGGAGCGTATAGCCCGGCCCGGATCATCAGCTCGGATTCGGCATAGGTGCCCAGCAGCGCCCGCGCGCGCGCGATCAGCCCGTTCTCGCGCTCGCTGGCCGCCTTCGGCAGCGAGCGCGAGACCGAGCGCAGCACATCCACCGCCGGAAAACGCCCGCGCTCGGCGATCGCGCGATCCAGCACGGCATGACCATCCAGGACGCCGCGCAGGATGTCGGCGATCGGCTCCTCCATATCCGAGCCAGCAACCAGAACGCTGAAGATGCCGGTGATATCGCCCGAGCCGACCGGACCGGGCCCGGCGCGCTCGGCCAGCGACATGATCAGATGCGAGGTCGAGGGGGGAAAGCCGCGATCGCTGGGGTTTTCGCCGGCAGACAGCGCGATTTCGCGATGCGCCTCGGCAAAACGTGTGATCGAATCGGCAAGGAACAGGACATGCCTGCCTTGATCGCGAAAATGCTCGGCAACCGTCATGCCGGCCCAGGCGCATCGCCGGCGCGTCAGCGGTGACTGGTCCGAGGTCGCCGCCACGACAACGGAACGTGCCATCCCCTCCTCGCCCAGCACCTCTTCGACGAATTCACGCAGCTCGCGGCCGCGCTCGCCGATCAGCGCGATGACGACCACATCGGCCGCCACACCCCGCGCCAGGGAAGACAGCAGCGTCGATTTCCCCACGCCCGAGCCCGCAAAGAGCCCCATGCGCTGACCCCGAACCAGCGGCAGCATCGTGTCGAAAACCGCAAGGCCGGTATCAAGCCGCGCGCCCAGACGATTGCGCCCCGCGGCGGGCGGTGGCGGCGGGCGAAAACCCCGCTCTTCTCCGCCCGGCAACAGCGGCCGGTCGTCAAGCGGCCGGCCGAACGGGTCGATGATTCGCCCGATCCATGCGTTTGCCGGCGCCAGCGAAGGCGCAAACGTCAGCTCGGCCTGCGTTCCGATCGACAGCCCGTCCACAGGCCCCTCGGGCAGAACAGCCGCCTCATCGGCATGCAGGGCCACGATCTCACCGGTCAGGAAACCCTTGGGACGCATGGAAAAAACGACCTGATCGCCCAGCGAGGCATGGCTGTTCAGCCCCTCGACCATGATCACGCCGCCATGGATGGCGCAGACCTGCCCGTAATACCGGGCGATGCGAACGCGGCGCATCCGGGCCGCGATAGACTGCATTTTATCCATTCCGACTTCCCTTTTTTCCGGCGGGTGCATGCCTCGAAAGGGTTTCTAAACCTATTGGGGTTAAAACCCGGTTTATCGGAACTGAGGAGAACCTCGATGCTTGAACGGATCGGGACCTTGAAAATGGCCGGTGCCCTGACAGAGCACGCGGTACAGCGGCAAAAGCTGATCGCGCAGAACGTGGCCAATGCCGACACGCCGGGTTTTCGCGCACGCGACCTGTCGGACTTTGCCGATACCTATCGCTCGCAGGTTTCGGCCGGAATGCGCGCCACGCGCCCGAACCATGTCACCGGCATCAGCTGGGGCGGCGGCCAGCGCATCCAGGACACCGGCGGCGAGTCCGCGCCCAACGGCAACACCGTCTCGGTCGAGGATGAGATGTTTCGCATCGCATCAGCGCGTCGCGAATTCGACCTTTCGCTGACCGTGACACGGTCGGCCATGTCGCTCATTCGCACCAGCATCGGCCGCCGCGGCTAAAGGGGAAAAATCATGACCGATATGCTTTCCGCCGTCGACCTGGCTGCCTCGGGGATGCGCGCCCAGTCGGTTCGGCTGCGCCATATCTCGGAAAACATCGCCAATGTCGATACGCCGGGCTATCGCCGCAAGATCGTGGCCTTTCGCGAAGAGATGGATTTTGGCCGCGCGACCGGCGCGGTCACGGCCGGGCCGACCCGGTATGACCGCCGTGAACTGCCCGAGGTCTTTGACCCCGCCCATCCGATGGCGGGTGATGACGGCTACTATCGCGGCTCGAACGTCGATCTGGTGGTCGAAATCGCCGACGCCAAGGAAGCCGGCCGCAGCTACGAGGCCAATCTGCGCGTCTTTGAACAATCCCGTCAGATGAGCAGTTCTCTGCTGGATCTGATCCGCCGCTAAAGGGGAATGCCATGATCACGTCAAGTATCGCCGCCACTGCCTATGATCGGGCCAGACAGGCTGTTGCTCCGGCCGAAGGTGCCCCCCAGGGCGTCACCTCCGCCGCCGCCGATTTTGCCCGGGTGATGGAGCAGGTCGATCTGGCAGCAACCGGCGCCATGACCGGGCAAAGCGACACGCATGAGCTCGTGCAGAGCATCGCACAGGCCGAGATCGCTCTGGAGACCGTCGTCGCCATCCGCGACAAGGTCGTCGAGGCCTATCAGGAAATCCTGCGGATGCCGGTCTGAGGAACGATCATGGACGAGAACCTGATCTTCGACCTGACCAGGCAGGCGCTGTGGATCGCCGTGAAGATGGCGGCCCCGATGCTCATCGTGGCGCTGGTGACCGGCGTGGTGATCGGCCTTTTCCAGGCGCTGACCTCGGTTCAGGAAATGACGCTGACCTTTGTACCCAAGATCGGTCTGATGCTGGCCGTGTTCTGGGTCAGCATGAGTTTCATGACCGCCACGCTGGCCGGCTTCTTTAGCGATCAGATCCTGACGCAAATCGCGGGATCCTGATCCATGGATAACGCGATCTATGCAACCCTGACCCGTCAATCCGGCCTGATGCGCGAAATGCGTACCATTGCCAACAATGTCGCCAACGCGAACACAACCGGCTTTCGCCGTGAAGGGGTGGTTTTTTCGGAATATATGGTGCCGCTGGATCGCAGGGGCGAAACCCTTTCCATGGCGAATGGTCGCGGTCGCATGGTCGATCTCGGACAGGGCGCGATGACCCAGACCAACGGTCAGTTCGACATTGCCATCGATGGCGAGGGCCTTTTTCTGGTCCAGACCCCGCAAGGCGCGCGGCTGACCCGTGCCGGCGCTTTCATGCCAAATGCCGAAGGTGAACTGGTAAACCCCGATGGTTTCCAATTGCTGGATGACGGGCAGGCGCCCATCGTCATTCCGGCCGGCTCGCGCAATATCGGCATCGGTACCGATGGCACGATCTCGGCCGACGGCGCCCCGATCGGCCGCGTCGGAATATTCGAAACGCCCGAGCTTTCCCGCCTTCGCCATGAATCGGGCACGCTGTTCGATCCAAACGGCGCGGTAGAGCCGATGGATGAAGGCATCGTCCGGCAGGGTTTTCTTGAAGAATCCAATGTCGATCCCGTGATCGAGATATCGCGCATGATCGAGGTCCAGCGCGCCTATGAGCTTGGCCAGAGCTTTCTGGATCAGGAGGACCAGCGCATCCGGATGACCATAACATCGTTGACCCGGTGAAAGGACAAAACGCCATGAAAGCACTTCAAATCGCAGCAACCGGGATGAGCGCACAGCAGACGCGTGTCGAGGTCATCTCGAACAACCTCGCGAACATGTCCACGACCGGTTATAATCCTCGCCGTGCCGAGTTCGCGGACCTGCAATATCAGCAGGCCACGCGTCCAGGCACCATCACCTCAACAACCGGCGCGATGGTACCTGCCGGCGTCCAGCTTGGTTTGGGAGTACGGCCTGCGGCCGTGACCGTCATGCTCGGCCAGGGCTCGCTCAGCCAGACGAACGGCGATCTGGACATCGCTATCGATGGCAATGGCTACCTGGAGGTGACACTGCCATCAGGCATCTCTGCCTATACCCGCGACGGCAGCCTGAAGCGCTCCGCCGAGGGGCAGGTCGTGACTTCCGATGGCTATCCGCTGGTTCCCGACATCACCATACCCGAGGACGCGCGAAGCATCGCGATCAATGCCAATGGCGAGGTCTATGCCTATTTCAATGATCGCGTCGAGCCCGAAAACCTGGGTCAGATCACACTGGCGAACTTTGTAAACGAGAAAGGGCTCGAAGCGATCGGATCAAACCTGTTCCTGGAAAGTACCGCCTCGGGCGCGGCCCAGGTCGCGAGCCCCGGCGAAGAGGGGCTGGGCACCATTCGGGCTGGCTTTCTGGAGGAAAGCTCTGTCGACCCCGTGCGCGAAATCGCCGAACTGATCAAGGCACAGCGCGGATACGAGTTGAACTCCAAGGTCATCAGCGCGGCGGATCAGATGTTGGGCACAACGGTGCAGGTGCGTTGATGAAAGCTCTGTTCTTGTTTTTCATGCTGTTGCCGGGCGTGGCCTCTGCCGGATCGGTCGTCGCGCAACGCACCCTGCCCGCCGGCACTATCATCATGCCGGCCGATGTCGCCGTCGCCGCAGATGACCGGACAACCGGCCCCGATCAGGTATCACAGGTCATCGGCATGCAGCTTCGCGTCATGGTCTATGAAGGGCGTCGTATCGAGCCCTCTTTCCTGGTCGCCCCGACAGCGGTCAGCCGCAACCAGATCGTCACGCTGGCCTATGAAAGGGCAGCCTTGCGAATTGAGGCCGAAGGTCGCGCCCTCGGCTCCGGCAGCGTCGGGCAAATCATTCGCGTGATGAACAATTCGTCACGCGTCACCGTCTCGGGGCGCATCGCCCCTGATGGGACGGTCGTCGTTGACCAGTTCTGAAGGAAAAGCAGATGTTCCTTGTTTCGCATGTCAGCCCATGCCGCGCCATCGGAGCAATATCGGTCATCCTCGCCATGGCAGCTTGCGGGCGCGTTTCCCAGATAGGGCAAGTGCCGGACATGACCGCGCCGGAGAACGGCATCGAATATCAGGCCATGGCCGCTTCCGGATATGGGGTTGACGCACTGCCCGACCGCGCGAGCAGCACCGCATCGCTGTGGTCAACTTCGCAAAGCTCGCTGGTCGTGGATCGGCGCGCCTCCGCGCGGGGCGATATTCTGACCGTGGTGATCGAAATCGACGACAAGGCCGAAATACAAAACAGTTCCGGCAGAACGCGCAGTTCCTCGGACAAGGTCAGCATCCCGCAGATGGTGGGGCTGCCGCAACGGATCGATGAGTCTTTGCCTGAGGGGGCCAGCATGGAAGAGCTTGCCGAGGCAAAGGCATCCTCGACCTTCAAGGGCGGCGGCAATATTTCTCGCCGCGACAAGGTCACTCTGCGCGTCGCCGCCACCGTCGTCGAAAGGCTGCCCAACGGCGTCCTGCGCATCGAAGGCACGCAAGAGGTCCGCGTCAATTACGAGGTCCGCGTCCTAACCGTCAGCGGCTTTGTCCGCCCGACGGATATCGGGCGGCGCAATGAAATCGCCTATGACAGGATCGCCGGCGCGCGCATTTCCTATGGTGGGCGCGGTCAGATCAGCGATGTCCAGCAGCCGCGCTACGGCCAGCAAATCGCAGATATTTTTCTTCCGTATTGAGGCATCTTCATGATCAAGAAAGCCCTGATGCTGTTCTTACCCCTGCTTGGGTTTGTCGGCGGCGCCATCGGCGGGGACCTGCTGCAAACCAACAGGACCGACGGCAAGACACTGGCAGCCGGCCCGCAAGATGCCGCGCCGGAACGGGGGACTGATCAAGCTGATGAAGACGTGGTATCGGCGGATGGCAGACCTGCCGAGGCCGAAAACAGCCCGCCTGACAGCACCGATCTGGACTGGTTCCGGTTTCCCAATCAGTTCTTTGTTCCGATCATTCGCAACGGCTCGCCGACAGCTGTCATGATCCTGACTCTCAGCATCGAAATTCCCGTCGCGGCCCGCCCGGAGATAGAGGCACAGGAATACCGGCTGCGCGACGCATTGCTTGGCGCCTTGATGGTCGCGGCCAATACCGGAGCGTTCGATGGCAACTTCACCTCGGAGGCCAGCCAGCGGAATTTGCGCGCATCGCTTCTTGCCGCCGGGCAGAAGGCGAGCGGCCCGGATGTCCTGCGCGTCCTGATCGAGGATATCGGGCGGCAGGAACAATAGTTCTCTCTGGCCGATAGCCGGCATAAGATGTAGTTGCGCGGGGCCGGAACGGAGACTGCCTTGCACCCGCCCATTACCATCGTCATGGCCAGCTATAACGGTGCGCGCTTCATTGGCGCGCAGCTTGACAGTATCGCTGCGCAAACCTTGACCAATTGGCGATTGATCGTGTCGGATGACGGATCGGTGGACGGAACCCAGAAGATCGTGCGGGAATTCGCCGCCCGATACCGTTCCGGGCAAGTCGAACTGATCGAGGGGCCCGGGCGCGGCTCGACGCAGAATTTCCTGCATCTGACTCAGCGCGCCGATCCGACGGGCTGGCTGGCCTATTCGGACCAGGACGATGTCTGGCGACCCGATCGGCTGGCGCGTGGTGCCGACTTTCTGTCACGTCAGGACCGTGCCGCGATATATGCAGGGCGCACCACCATCTGCAACGAGGATCTGGCGCCGTTGAAACCGGCACCGCATTTTCCCGGCCCTTTCACGTTTCGCAATGCGCTGATACAGGCCTGCCTACCCGGCAATACGATCCTGGCCAATGGCGAGGCGATAAAACTCCTTCAGGCCGCCGCGCCGGCGGCCATGGCGGCGAATATCGTTTCCCATGACTGGTGGGCCTATCAATTGCTCTCGGCGGCCGGGGCGGCCATCATGCGCGATCATGCGCAGGTCCTGCTTTATCGCCAGCATCCCGGGAATGTGATGGGGCGCAATGATACGGCAAGGGCCAAGGCCGCCCGGATCTCGATGCTGTTCGACGGACAATACGCCGATTGGCTGGCGCGAAATCAGGCCGCGCTGGAGCCTGTCACCCGGCTGATGCAGGCCGAGAATGCCGACCTTCTGCACCGTTTCGGCGGCGCGCTCACCGCATCCGGCCCGCGCGCGTTCCAGGAATTCCGGGCGATGCGCCTCTACCGCCAGACCCGCGCGGGAACTCTGGCGGTCCTGGCATCGGCACTGGCCGGGCGCCTGCGGACAGGCAAGCGCGGGGCCGAGCCGCCGGCCTCGGGCACGATCTATGCCAGCAGGCGCGACAGGTAGCGGCCGTAATCGTTCTTGGCGAATTTCTTCGCCCTTGCGCGCAGTGCGTCCGCGTCGATCCAGCCCTGATTATAGGCGATCTCGTCGGGGCAGCCGGTCTGCAGCCCCTGGCGCTGCTCCAGCGTGCGGACGAAATTCCCCGCATCCAGCAGGCTGGCATGTGTGCCGGTGTCCAGCCAGGCGAAACCGCGTCCCATGCGCTCGACCGTCAGCAGGTCATCCTGCAGATAGTGTTCCAGCAATGTCGTGATTTCCAGCTCGCCACGCGCCGAGGGCTTGACCTTTCGTGCGCGCTCCGGCGCCGTCCCGTCAAGGAAATACAGCCCGGTGACCGCGTAATCGGAGGGCGGCGTCTCGGGTTTCTCGATGATCGAACTGACCCGGCCCTGATCGTCGAAGGCCACGACGCCGTAGCGTTCGGGATCGGCCACGCGATAGCCAAAGACCGTGCCCCCCCGGGCGCGGCGGTCGGCCGCCTCGAGCAGCAGCGGCAGACCGTGGCCAAAGAAGATATTGTCCCCCAGCACCATGGCGGATGGCGCGCCGGCCAGAAAATCCTCGGCCAGCAGATAGGCCTGCGCCAGACCGTCCGGCGAGGGCTGGACGATATATTCGAAGCTGAGTCCCCATTGCCCGCCATCGTCCAGAAGGCGGCGAAACTGGTCCTGATCCTCGGGCGTGGTGATGATCGCGATCTCGCGGATGCCGGCCAGCATCAGGACCGAGATCGGGTAATAGATCATCGGCTTGTCATAGATCGGCAAAAGCTGCTTGGACACGCCCATGGTGATCGGATACAGCCGCGTGCCCGAGCCTCCGGCCAGGATGATCCCCTTGCGTCCGGTTGCGGTGCTTGTGAGGTCGGTCATGTCTTGAGCTCCTGCAGAACCTTGGCAAGGCCGGCGCGCCAGTCGGGACGGGCCAGGCCGAAATCGCGCTGAAGGGCCGCGCAATCCAGCCGGGAATTGGCCGGGCGCCGCGCCGGAGTCGGGTATTGCGAGGTCGCGATATCGGTGACGCGGCAGGAAAGCCCCGCCTGTGCCATGATTTCGCCCGCGAAGCCCGCCCAGCTGGTATCCGGCGCGCCGGAAAAATGATAGATCCCGCCGCGCCCGCGATCATCGCGCATCACCCGCGCCATGGTCAGACAGGCCGCCGCGATTTCGGCCGCGGGCGTCGGGCCGCCATGCTGATCGGCGACGACACGCAGTTCCTCGCGCTCGCTGCCAAGGCGCAGCATGGTTTTCACGAAATTCGCACCATGGGCCGAGAATACCCAGGACGTGCGCAGCACCGCCCATTGCCCGCCGGCGGCCGCGATCCCCTGCTCTCCGGCCAGCTTGGTGGCGCCATAGACGCCCAGAGGGCCGGTCGCGTCGGTCTCGCGCCAGGGCGCCGTGCCCGAGCCGTCGAAAACATAGTCGGTCGAGATATGCACCAGCGGAATCCCGGCCGCCGCCGCCGCGCGCGCCATGGCCGCGGGCGCGTCGCCATTCACCGCGCGGGCCAGATCCGGCTCGGATTCGGCGCGGTCCACGGCGGTATAGGCCGCCGCGTTGATCACCGCATCGCAACCGGAATCGCGGATGGCGCGGGCGCAGGTCTCGGGATCGGCCAGATCGGCCGACGCGCGGTCCAGAAAACGCGCATCGGGCGCCAGCCGGGCCAGTTCGGTCGCCACCTGTCCGGTGCGGCCAAAGACCAGCAGCCCTGTCATGCCTTGCCCAGTCTTTCGCCGACGCCCTGCCGGCCCAGCAACGGGCGCCACCAATCCTCATTCGCCAGATACCATTCGACGGTGCGGCGCAGCCCCTCTTCGACGGTGACCGAGGGGCGCCAGCCCAGCTCGGTCCGGATCCGGGTCGGGTCGATTGCATAACGGCGGTCATGGCCCGGACGGTCGGCGACGAAGGTGACCAGCCGGTCATGCGGGGCGTGATCGGGGCGCAGGAGGTCCATCTCGGCGCAGATGGTGCGCACGAGGTCGATGTTGCGGGCCTCGTTCTCGCCGCCGATATTGTAGCTGCGCCCCAACTCGCCCTTTTCCAGCACCAGCAAGAGCGCATCGGCATGATCCTCGACATAGAGCCAGTCGCGGACATTGCCGCCATCGCCATAGACCGGGATCGGCTCACCGTGCAGCGCCTTCAGGATCACCACCGGCACCAGCTTTTCGGGAAAGTGGAACGGCCCGTAATTGTTCGAGCAATTGGTCAGAACCGCCGGAAACCCATAGGTTTCGTGCCAGGCGCGCACCAGATGGTCGGATGCCGCTTTTGAGGCAGAATAGGGGCTGCGGGGGTCGTAGGGGGTATCCTCGGTGAACTGCCCGGTCTCGCCCAGCGAGCCGAACACCTCATCGGTCGAGATATGGTGAAAGCGAAACCCCTCGGGCCTGCCGCGCGAAACCCAATGCGCCCGCGCCGCCTCGAGCAGGTTATAGGTGCCGGTCACATTGGTTTCGATGAAATCGCCCGGCCCGTCGATCGAGCGATCGACATGGCTTTCCGCCGCCAGATGCATGATCGCATCGGGCTGATGCGCGGCCAGAACGCGGTCCAGCGCGGCCCGGTCGCGCAGATCGGCCTGTTCGAAACTGTAGAGCGGGCTGTTCGACACCGACGCGACGTTTTCCAGATTGGCGGCATAGGTCAGGGAATCGAGGTTGACCACCTCATGCCCGCGCCGCACCGCCAGCCGCACCACGGCCGAGCCGATAAAGCCCGCGCCACCGGTCACCAGAATCTTCATAGTCGCGCCTCGTAATCAAAGGGGCCCTGATAGGTGAAAGGGCTGTCGAAATCCGCCAGCGACGGCGCCCGGCCATCCTTGTCCGACAGCACCGTCGGCTGCTCAAGCCCCCAATCGATACCGACGCTGTCCCAGGCGACGGCGCCATCGCATTCCGGCGCATAATGATCCGTACATTTGTAGATGATTTCCGTGTCCGGCGCCCGCGTCACGAAACCGTGAAGGAAACCGGCCGGAATCCACAGCTGCAGGGCATTCTCAAAGGACAGCTCGGCCCCGAACCATTGACCATAGGTCGCGCTGCCCTTGCGAATATCGACCGCTACGTCGAACAGCCGCCCGCGCCCGCAGCGCACCAGCTTGCCCTGGGCATGGGGCGGCGCCTGGAAATGCAGCCCGCGCAGCGTGCCCTCGGCGGCCGATACCGAATGATTGTCCTGCACGAATTCAGGCAGTTCGATCCCGGCCTCGCGCAGGGTCCTGCGATTCCAGCTTTCCGAGAAGAACCCCCTCTCGTCACCAAACCGACGGGGGGCAAGAATCAGGACGCCCGGCAATGTGGTTTTTTCGATTTGCATCGGACCCAATCGGATTGCTTCACAATGCCTGCATATGCAGGAACTCGGCGCCATGCACAAGCATCGCCGCACATCATGAAAACGCTGCGAAGACGACTAAAATACCGCGCAAATGGCCGCTTGTTACTCCGGGAGCGGGAGGGGTTTGTTAAGCTGCGGCAGGTAACGCTGTCGGCCGGGCTTTGAGAAAAGACGAACGACTCGGATGCTGCGCTATCAACACGTTGCGACATATTCCGGAACCGCAACCGGATTCCTGTCCAATATCACCGACCTTCAGGTCCATGCCGGGCCCGGCGGCCACCGGCTTTACAGCGTCACCCATACGGGTGGCGGCTTTACCGCCTTCGACATCGCCGCCGCCGACCGGCCGCTGCGCGAAATCGACAGCCGGCCGCATGCCGGGGCGCTTGGCTATGGCGGCATCCCGACAATCTCGGTGATCGATATCGGGGGGCAGCCGGCATTGTTCGGCGCGGGTCTGCTCAATGCCATGGCGATGGGCGCCGCGCTCGACAGCGATGGCGGGTTCGGCGGTCGCGCGGCATTGCAGGGCGGCGGCCGGTTGCCCGGCGATGTCATCCTGCTGGGCCAGTTCGAAACGCCGCAGGGTCAGTTCATCTATTCCGTCCGCGACGGCCAGACCGCCGTCGAGACCTGGCGTCTGGATGCGCAGGGTGTACCCGGCTTTGTCGCACGTTCGGGTCTGCCCTGGGGGCCCGGCATGCAGGGAACCGAGATCAGCGACATGACGGTCGCGACACTGGGCAGCCGCAGCTTCATGATTTCAACCTCGGCCCTGGGGAATTATGTCGCGGTACAGGCCATCAATGCCGACGGAACCACGGGGCGGGCGCAGATGCTGTGGGCGGATCGCGGTCTGGGGCTGAACCAGCCCGGCCACCTGACCACCGTCACCGTCAATGGCGTGACCTATGTCATCGTCGCCTCGTCGCAAAGCTCATCCCTGACGACGCTGCGCCTGACCTATTCCGGCGAATTGCTGCCCACCGATCATGTCATCGACGAGCTGACGACACGCTTCAGCGGCGCGTCGGCGCTGGCTTCGCTGACCCTGGATGGCCGCGCCTTCGTCTTCGCGGGCGGCGGCGACGATGGCGTTACCGTGTTTACCGTGATGCCCGATGGTCGCCTGCTGCATCTGGCGACGCTGGCCGACGGCCTCGATCGCGCGCTGGCCGATGTCTCGTCGCTTTCGGCGGTGGAGATCGACGGCCAGATCGCGCTTTTCGTCGCCTCGCGGAGCGAAGCGGGCATCACCCAGTTCGCCTTCGATCCCGGCGAGCTGGGCCTGACCCAGGTGGCCGGCCGCGGCGGTCAGAGCGGCAGCGGCGGCAATGACATGCTGCAGGCAGGGGACGCGACCAGCAGCCTGAACGGCGGCGCCGGCGACGATATCCTGATCGCGGGCAGCGCCCCCTTGCGGATGCGGGGCGGGGACGGCGCCGATACTTTCGTCGCGCGCGAGGTCAATGGCCGCATCCATATCGACGATTTCGAGCCCGGCACCGACCGGCTTGACCTGTCGCTTCTGGGCATGATCCGCAGTACGGCGCAGTTGACCTTCCGGCCGCAAAGCGATGGTATCAAGATTTTTTTCGGCAACAGCGTGGTCTGGATCAGGACCCGCGACGGCACCACCATGCAGGCCGGATACTTCGACAACCTGCTGTTCCCGATCTCGCATTACGACCCGCCCGACATGATGACGAACATCCTGGGCACATCGGGGCACGACACGCTGACGGCCGGGCAATACGGCTCGTCCATCCTCGGGCTGGCCGGGCGTGACGTGTTGCTGGGTCGCGACGGCGACGATTATCTGAATGGCGGTGCGAACCCGGACACCATCAATGGCGGCTCGGGCGACGACACCCTGCATGGCGGCGACGGCAATGACGTCCTGCGCGCCGCGTTCGGCGATGACCAATCGTTCGGAGGCAACGGCAACGACCTTCTCTATGGCGGCGGCGGCAATGACATCCTGATGGGACAGCAGGGAAATGATCTGCTGATTGGCGAGGATGGCGATGACCGGCTGATGGATGACAGCGGGCATAACACGCTTTGGGGTGGGAACGGCAACGATCTGTTGAAGACCGGCACCGGGCATGACCGTCTGCATGGCGGCAATGGCGACGATACGATCCGCGCGCATCACGGCAACGATCTGGTCTATGGCGCGCATGGCCGCGACAATATCTCCGGCGGCGCGGGTCATGACACGCTGGATGGCGGCCAAGGCGGCGATCTGATGTCGGGCGGAGGCGGCAATGACAGGATGCTGGGCGGTCAGGGGCACGACACGATGTTCGGCGATCATGGCGATGACACGATCGCCGGTCTGCAGGGGCCGGACCAGATATCGGGCGGCGCGGGGAATGACAGCCTGCTGGGGCAGTCGGGCAATGACCTGATACGCGGCGCCTCGGGGGATGATTTCATCAGGGGCGGGCTGCATGACGACACCATCATGGGCGATGCCGGCAATGACCGCATCTTTGGCGATGAGGGAAGCGATTCGATTCGCGGCGGCGCCGGGAACGATGTCATAGATACCGGCGAGGGCGACGATTTCGTCAAATCGGATGGCGGCAACGATACGGTGATCGGTGGCGACGGCAATGACACGCTATGGAACCTTGCCGGCGACGACCGCCTGATCGGCGGCAATGGCGACGACATGATCCTGTCGCGCGACGGCAACAGCCGCCTTTACGGCCAGTCGGGGAATGACATGCTTCAGGGCGGCGGCGGCAATGAAAGCCTGCATGGCGGCAGCGGCGACGATACGCTGATCGGCAATGCCGGCGACGACAGGATGTTCGGACAGGCGGGGAACGATATTCTGCAGGGCGGCGCCGGCAATGACCATCTCGCGGGCGGCGCCTCGGACGACCGGCTGGAGGGGGGCGCCGGCGATGATATCCTGAACGGCGGCCATGGCAGGGATCACTTCGTCTTTGTCGCGTGGCGGGATTTCGATGGCGGCCATGACATTATCCAGGATTTTCGTTCAGGTCAGGACCTGATCGACATGAGCGGGCTGGGCCTGAGCTTTATCGGCGCGGCGGAATTCTCGGGCGCGGGGCAGGTACGCAGCTACTGGACCCGCGAAACCGCGCGGGTGCTGGAAATTGACCTGGACGGCAACGGGCGGGCCGATCTGACGATCGGCCTTGGCGCCATCGCGCGGATCGACGAAACCGACCTGCTGATCTAGCGCTCCAGAAGGATGCGGTAATTGCGCACCAGCATCAGCAGGCCAAAGAACAGCAGGATGACCGACACCGAGATCACGAAAAGCGCGCTGACGTAATTCGCCTCATAGGTGGGATAGACGCCGCGCCGCATGATGCCGACGCAGTGCAAAAGGGGGTTGAACCACATCAGCGCCTGCGCCTTTGCCGGCATGATTTCATACAGAAAGAAGACCCCCGAAACCAGAAACAGCGGCCGCGTGGCGATATGCCAGGCCCGTTCATAGACCGGGAAGGCGGTCATCATGTAGCAGTTGAACGCCCCCACGCCGACCGCCAGCAGCGTCGTCAGCAGCAGGCTTTCAAAGATCGCCAGCATATTGGTCATGACCGGAAGCTGATAGATGACATGAATGCCGGTAAGGACCAGCCCGATCACGGTCGCATGGGTCAGGGCGTTCAGCACCACCCGCGCCAGCATCGTATCGACAAAGGTCACGCAGGGATAAGCCAGAAACGGGCGGGAAAAGCGAATCGAGGTGGCAACCTTGTTCGCGATGTCGTTGAACATGGCAAAGGGCAGAAACCCGGTCGCGTAGAACAGCGGAAAATTCGTGCCCAGACCCGGGCTGCGCAAGGCCATGCTGAACAACACCGACAGCAGCGCCACACCCAGCACCGGCTCGAGTACCGCCCAGATATATCCTCCGGCCGAACGGCCATAGGTGGTGGCGATCTCGCGCAGCATCAGGGCGACCACGGTCCGCAACATGCGCAGGCGCGGGCCGTGCCGATATGGGCGCTGCGGGGCACGTTTCGGGGTGGTAATATCGGACATGTGAACGCAAAAGCTGGTCTTGGCGACCGGCAATATGTATCAACTGCGGCTAAAAGGTAAACCAGCGAAAGCAAAACTGCGGTGACGAGCTCTTCACATCCGAACGATGGCAAGGCCGTTCAGCCTGCCCGGCAGAAATCCGGCGGGCAGGATGGCGCCGCGCCGCAGCCCAGGACGAACCGGCCGTTTCCGGACAAGCCCGCGCTCGTGAATGACAGACCGCAGAATGCAAGCGGCGACGCCGAAGCCGCGCCCCGCCCCCGGCCGGAGGCCGGTCAGCAGGATTTGGCGCGGCAGCAACGGGCGGCGCGGGTCAAAGAGGAACAGGCCAAGGCGCAGCAGGCCAAGGCGAAGCGCGCGCAGGCACTTGCCCTGCGCCAGCAAAACCAGCCGATCCCGGTGCGCCCGATGAACAAGCCCGCCGCCCATCCTGCCGCCCAGGCCTTGCCGGCGGGCGCGGCGCCGCCGCAGCAGGCGATACCGGTGCGGCCGACCGTCAGTTCGGCCTATCCGCGCCGGCGCCACTGGCTGCTGCTGATCTCTTTCATCGTGATCGTGCTGCTGCCGGCGGCGATCTGGGGCTGGTATCTGTGGGTGCGGGCCAGCGATCAGTACGTCTCGACCGTGGGCTTTTCGGTCCGCAAGGAAGAGGCGACACCGGCGATCGACCTGCTGGGCGGCCTGGCACCGCTGGCGGGAAGCACCGGCGCCTCGGACACCGATATCCTTTATGAATATATCCGCAGCCAGGATATGGTCGAAAAGATCGATGAAAAGCTGGACCTGCGGGGGATGTTCTCGCGCGAATGGCCGCGCGATTTCGTCTTTGCCGCCGATCCCGAAGACCATATCGAGGATCTGACCGAATACTGGCAGCGTCAGGTCAAGGTGCTTCACGACAGTTCCAGCGACCTGATCACGCTCAAGGTCAGCGCCTTCACGCCCGAGGACGCGCAGCGGATCGCCGCCGCCGTGTTCGAGGAAAGCTCGTCCAAGATCAACGATCTGTCGGCCATCGCGCGCGAGGATACGACCCGCCTGACCCGGGCCGAGCTGGACAAGGCGCGCGAGGAACTGACCAGGACCCGCCAGGCGATGACGGCATTCCGCATGCAATCGCAGATCGTTGACCCCGAGGCGGATCTGGCCGGCCAGATGGGCGTGCTGAGCGGCCTTCAGGCGCAGCTGGCCGAGGCGCTGGTGGCCCATGACCTGCTGGTCGAGAACGCGCGACCCACCGATCAGCGGGTGATCCAGTCGCAACAAAAGATCGATGCCCTGCGCCGTCTGATCGAGGCCGAGCGCAGCAAGTTCGGCGCCGCGGGCCAGGGCCCCTCGGGGGAAAGCTATGCCCAGTTGATGGCGGAATACGAAAAGCTGGCCGTGGACCGCGAATTCGCCGAGGGCGCCTATCGCGCGGCCCGCGTCTCCTATGAGGCAGCGCTGGCCGAGGCGCAGCGCAAGTCACGCTATCTCGCCGCCCATATCGAACCCAAGGTCGCGCAAAGCGCGACCGAGCCGGACCGGCTGTGGCTGTTTCTGATGGTCACGGGCATGCTGCTGACCGGCTGGTCTATCCTGGCCCTGATCTATTACAGTATCCGCGACCGCCGCTGAGCCATGATCCTGCTTGAGAACCTGACCAAGGTTTACCGGCTCAAGGGCCGCAAGACGGTGGTCGCGGACAATCTGAACGCGGTCTTTCCGACCGGCTCGGCGGTCGCGCTGCTGGGCCGCAACGGGGCGGGGAAATCGACATTGCTGCGCATTATCGCCGGCACCGTCTCGCCGACCTCGGGCCGGGTGCTTTCGGACGGCACCATTTCATGGCCGGTCGGCTTTTCGGGCAGTTTCCACGCCGATCTGACCGGCGCCCAGAACGTGCGCTTCGTGGCCCGGATCTATGGCGTCGATACCGACGAGCTGGTCGCCTATGTCGAGGATTTCGCCGAACTGGGGCAGCATTTCCATCAGCCCTTCTCCAGCTATTCCTCGGGGATGCGGTCGCGGCTGGCGATGGGCACCAGCATGGGCATTCACTTCGACACCTATCTGGTCGATGAGGTGACCAGCGTCGGCGATGCGGATTTCCGCGCCAAATCGCAAAGCGTCTTTCGCGACCGCATGGCCCGTTCCAGCGCCATCGTGGTCAGTCACTCGATGCCGATGATCCGCCGGATGTGCAATATGGGCGCGGTTCTGGATCGCGGCCATCTGAGCGTGTTCAGCGATCTGGACGAAGCCATCGCCTATCACGAGGCGATCCTGCGCGTCCCTGCCGCGGCGCCCGACGACGACTGATCAGCCCTTCAGCAGCGCCTCGATCTCGGCCCGGCGGGTCGCGACCAGCCCGGGATCGCCGCGCGATTCGACATTCAGGCGCACCACCGGTTCGGTGTTCGAGCGCCGCAGGTTGAACCGCCAGTCCTGAAACTCCAGGCTGATGCCGTCGGTCTCGTCGCGCCGCGACGCTTGCGGGGCGAAATGCGCGACCACCCGCGAAATCGCGGCCTCCGGATCGTCCAGAAGAAAATTGATCTCGCCCGATGACGGGAAGGCCCGCATCCGCTCGGCCAGCAGATCGGTCAGGCTGGTCTGCCGGCGCGACAGCAGTTCGACCATCAGAAGCCAGGGCACCATGCCGCTATCGGCAAAGTGGAAATCGCGGAAATAGTGATGGGCGGACATTTCTCCGCCATAGATCGCGCCGGTCTCGCGCATCACGCGCTTGACAAAGGCATGCCCGGTCCGCGCCTGCACCGCCTGCCCGCCCGCCCTCGCGATCATGTCGCGCGTGTTCATGACCACCCGCGGGTCATGGACGATCTTTTCGCCCGGATGCTTTTCCAGAAAGGCGGTGGCCAGCAGTCCGACGATATATTCGCCCGGAATGAAGTTCCCCCGCGCGTCGAAAAAGAAGCAGCGATCGAAATCGCCGTCCCAGGCCACGCCCAGATCGGCGCCATGCGCGCGCACCGCATGCGCCGTCATCGGCTGGTTTTCCGGCAATAGCGGGTTCGGGATGCCGTTCGGAAAGGCGGCATCCGGCTGGTGGTTGATACGGATGAACCGCAAGGGCGCGCCGCGCCGTTCAAGTTCGGCGGCGATCGCGTCGAAGGTCGGCCCGGCCGTGCCATTGCCGGCATTGACCAGCACCGTCATCGGCCGCAGGGCGGCCACGTCGATGAAATCCACCATCGCCCCGGCATAGGTTTCGCGCGCCTGCGAAAACGCGCGCGCCGCACCCCGCCGCGCGGGCGCGGCGAACCGGCCCGAGCGCGCCAGCGCCGCGATGTCGGCGAAATCACCCTCGGGGTCCAGCGGCGCGGCATCGCGCCCGACCAGTTTCATGCCGTTATAGTCGATCGGATTATGCGAGGCGGTCACCTCGATACCGCCATCGGCGCCGAAACGGGCGGTGGCGAAATACATCTCTTCGGTGCCGGCCAGACCCAGATCGCGGACATCGGCGCCGGCATCGGTCAGCCCCCGGATCAGCGCCGCCGCCAGTCCGGGCGAGGTTTCGCGGCTGTCGCGCCCGACGATCACATCCCGCGCGCCCAGCACCTGCGCGAACGCCCGGCCGATTCGATAGGCCACATCTTCGTCCAGCGCGCTGCCCAGCCGGCCGCGCACGTCATAGGCCTTGAAACAGTCGATCTGTCGCGCGGGCATCTGGTCCTGAGCGGTCATGGGCATATCCTTTTCCTGCCTCTCATCGCTACACCAGCAGCCTCTCGATGGGAATAATGCGTCAGAATTGAAGAAGGGTTAATGCTCATCCCAAGGCCGCAGGTGACGCGCGCCCTGCCCCGCGCTAGACCAAGCCAAACCGCAAGGAGACGCCAATGGATACCAGGGCCCTGATCGCCGCCTATTACGACGCCTTCAACGCCGGGCGCACCGATGAGATGCTGTCCTATCTGCATGACGAGGTCGAGCATCACGTGAACGAGGGCGACATCCGCCGCGGCAAGGACAGCTTCGCCGAATTCAACGCCCATATGACGCGCAGCTATCGCGAAGAACTGACCGATATCGTCATCTTCGCCAATGAGGCGGGCGACCGCGCGGCAGCGGAATTCACCGTGAACGGCACCTATCTGGCCACCGATGAGGGCCTGCCCGAGGCGCGCGGCCAGACCTACAAGCTGCCCGCCGGCAGTTTCTTCACCATCCGCGACGGCAGGATCGCGCGGGTGACGACCTATTACAACCTTGCCGAATGGACCCGGCAGGTCGCGGGATGACGGAAACCCGCGTCCTGACCGGCGATGCCGTGGCCGAGGTGCTGGACGACCTCGCCCGGCTGCGCATCGCCGTGTTCCGGGACTGGCCCTATCTCTATGACGGCGATGCGGATTACGAACGCGAATATCTGCGCGCCTATCAGACGCCCGGCGCGGTGGTGGTCGCGGCCTATGACGGCGCGCGGATCATCGGCGCCGCGACCGGCGCCCCGATGGAGCATCACGCCGATGATTTCGCGGCCGCCTTTGCCGCCCGGCCCGAGCCGCTGGAGGACATCTTCTACTGCGCGGAATCGGTGCTGTTGCCCGCCTATCGCGGCCAGGGGCTGGGTCATGCCTTTTTCGAGGGGCGCGAGGCACAGGCCCGCGCGCTTGGCCGCCGCTACAGCGCGTTCTGCAGCGTGATCCGCCCCGCCGATCACCCGCTACGCCCCGTGGATTACCGCCCGCTTGACGGTTTCTGGCGCAAGCGCGGTTATGCGCCGCTGCCCGGGGTGGTGGCCGAGTTCGAATGGAAGGACCGCGACCGACCCGCCCCCTCGCGCAAATCCCTGCAATTCTGGATGAAAGACCTGTGACCCGCATCGTCAGGATCGCCTCTGCCGCATATCCCATCGACTGGTTCGAGGGATTCGACGCCTATCGCGCCAAGATCACCCGCTGGGTGCAGGAGGCCGCCGATTGCGACCTGCTGGTCTTTCCCGAATATGGCGCGATGGAGCTGGCTTCGCTGGGCGGCCTCGAAATCGCCGCCGATCTCGAGGCATCGCTGCACGAGGTCGCCCGCCACGCCCCCGCCCGCGACACGCTGCATGCGGAACTGGCAGCGGCGCATGGGCTCCATATCCTTGCCGCCTCGGGCCCCGCCTTCGAGGGGTCGCGCCCGGTCAATCGTGCGGTGCTGTTCGGACCGCAGGGCCGCATCGGCCATCAGGACAAGCAGATCATGACCCGCTTCGAGCGCGAGGAATGGCACGTGACCGGCGCCCCCGGCCTGCGCGTCCTTGACACGCCCCTGGGGCGCTTGGGCGTGTTGATCTGCTACGACGCCGAGTTTCCGCTGCTGGCCCGCGCCCTGGCCGAGGCTGGCGTGGAAATCATCCTGACGCCCAGTTGCACCGACACGGTTGCGGGCTTCAACCGGGTCCGCGTGGGGGCCATGGCGCGGGCGCTGGAAAGCCAATGCGTGGTGGTCCATTCGCCCACGGTCGGCAATGTGGCCTGGAACCCCGCCATCGACGAGAACCGGGGCCGCGCGGCGATCTATGCGCCTTCGGACGGGTTCTGGCCGGAAAGCGGCGTCGTGGCCGAGGGGGAAATGGACGTCCCCGGCTGGGTCAAGGCATCGGTGGATCTGGATCTGGTGGCGGAAAGCCGCAGGAACGGGCGGGTGCTGCCGTTTCGGGATTGGGCCGAGAGTGTGCAAAGCCGGTTGGTGGATTGACCATTTCCGGCAGGCAGCTGGGCCGTCGGGAATGTTGGGGCAAGATCAGCCGTGCGAAGGTTGCATGTATCGGAAAGGCAATCCTATTCTCTCGAAAGATTGGAAACACGGACAAACCCTGCCATGACATTCCTGCGCGCGATATGCCTCCCTGCTGGCAAAATCCTGGTGCTTCTGGGTCTATTGCTGCTGGGTGCATGCGCGGCAGCCCCGCCCGATACGCGCCCTGATGAGAAAAGCACAAGGCTTGGCACAAGCTGGGGCGAAGGTCTCGAGTCGAATGTCAGCACCGTCAGCCTGCGCAGGAAAAGCGACACCGCCCTGTCCGTACAGACATTGCATTACTCTGCGGCGCGCGGCGATGGCGAGGTCCTGCGCGAGGTGCAGGCCGCGGATGGGCGGGTCGGGCTTCGTGTGCTCAGAGAAAACGGCACGGCATGGCCGATCTATCGCAGGGATGGCGTCGAGCGCCTGCAGGGCCGGAGCGGAGAAAGATACACCCTTCAATATCGCAACTATTCGAGGACGAGGACCTATGAGATTGTCGCGACAGTGGACGGTCTGGATGTCCTGAGCGGCAGACCCGGCAGCCTTGGCAACCGGGGATATGTCCTGCGGCCCGGCGCGATATTCCAGATCAAGGGTTTCCGCAAGAGCAGCAGCGAAGTCGCGGCGTTCCGTTTCGCCAGCGTGGACGATTCCTATGCGGCAAACAGCGCGGCCGGATCGCGTTCGAATACAGGCGTGATCGGAACGGCCGTCTTTGAACTGACCGCACCGGCGCCCTCGGGGCAGCCGCGTTGCGGAGAGGCCCCCTGCGCGTTTCCCGAAAACGGGGACGGTCCCGGGTCCGGCTACGCACCCCCGCCCTCTTATCGTTAACCGCGCTTCGATCCGTGGCCGCAGCGACGGTTACTCTTACTGGGTCACAAGAGATGGTTTAATCTGGGTGCCGCATGGACATCGCATCTATCTGCGTGCCAGCGTGACAGTCAGTATTCTACGCAGCGTTGCGATCGAGTTTGAGCTGTGCCGTTTGGGCCGTATCGGCGGCTTTTTCGGGTTGAGAACCGCGGGAAACGGGATATCGTGGATTTCGGCGGTGAGGTCGGTCGTCTGGCAAAGCTGACGGATTCCGGCCAGGAAATCACCGGCCTCGTGCCAGGACATGCGGGCCTTACGGATGCAGTTTACCAGCGCTTCGTTCAGCACCTGAACGCTGACCATTCCCCCTTCGGCCAGGAGGCTCTCGGCAATTTCAGCTTTCGGGCCATCATCCAGCAGAGAGAGAATGATGTTCGTGTCGAAAAAGTCAGCGCGCATTCGCCTGGTCGCGGGTCAACCTGTCCGCCGCAGAAAGGCGCCCGCGGAATTTTCGCAGTTCCGCCAGCACTTCATTGGACGAGTGACGGCGGCTGATGGCCAGCCCGGATCGTGTCCGATGCAGCTCGATCTCGTCACCTGCCTTAAGGCCGAGTTAGCGCACAAGTTCGGCAGGTAGCCGAACCGCCAGCGAGTTCCCCCATTTTGCTACCTGCATTTCCATGCCCTTCCCGGATATGCATATCGAAAATGTATATCAGACCTTGTCCTGCTTCAAGATATGGGCTGGCGCTCGCGACCGGATCCTCACAGGAGATATTGGCCGGATTACGAACGAATTGCGGACATGCGGACGAAACCGCCATTTTGAGGCAGACTCAGCGTAGAATACTGCGCTGCCTCACCAGAAAGCCAACTGCTCGAAGGCCTGCACCGGCGCATTAGTTGTTTGATCCCACGGTTTGATGGTGCGATCCTTTCTTTAGACTGGAAGGATGCGCTATGGGACAAATTCGTCACTGCAGCGCCACGACGACGCACGCTGTCCGAGCAGCAATAATGAGGGCCTGCCCGCCATCGGTCCAAGGGCTGGCCCGAATGATCGCAAACTTCGCTCGCGCAGCTGAGCCGGGAGTTGGGCATCAACCCCAAGACCGTTGCGAAGTGGCGCAAACGCGCGATGGTCGAGGATATGAAGACCGGGCCATCGAAACCGCGCTCTACGATCCTGTCTGAGGATGAAGAGGCGGCGATCGTTGCCTTCCGGCGCCATACACTTCTGCCATTGGACGACTGCCTTTACGCCCTGCAGCCGTCCATCCCGCACCTGACGCGATCTGCGCTGCACCGCTGTCTGCAGCGACATGGCATCTCGCGTCTGCCTGATATGGAAGGCGACAAGCCGAAGCGGTCGAAGTTCAAACGCTACCCCAT